>NZ_QLIT01000082.1 GCF_003574485.1 Facilibium subflavum | reverse complement strand
TGCAATACCTGTATAAAAAAAGGAGGGTCATTTATACGACCAATGCAATTGAGTCTGTGAATAGCCAGTTGAGGAAAGTAACGAAAAATAAGCGTTCTTTCCCCAATGATAATGCAGTATTTAAAACCTTGTTTTTGGCAATTGACTATATGACAAAAAAATGGACAATGCCAATTAGAAGCTGGAGTGAAGCAATGCCGTATTTTTTAATTAAATTTGAAGGCAGAATTTAAGTACTATGAAAAATTTACACAGTTAGATGGATGGGCTCACGCACTTCTCATAATCACGATACTTAGCAGACACGGATGGGCCATGAAAAATTTACACAGTTAGATGGATGGGCTCTTACACAGTTAGATGGATGGGCTCGTGTTAAAGTCCTGCATTTCTATATACTCAAGGTTATCCTCATTCAAAGCTTCTATCCTTTGTTGATGCTCGGCTTCTTGATGAAAAATAGCCTCTTGTGGGTTTGCAAAAACTTCTTCCTTGGCTTTTAGAAGATCATCGCAAGGGTTCCGTAAGTTAACGGTTATTCCCGCATCTTTGAATTTTTCAAGGACCGCTTTGTAGGTTTTTACTGATTCACCTTCTTGTAATTTGAGCGTGATATTTTTACGAGCTTTTTCATTTGCAATTTTGATTAAAGTATCGGCAAATTGCTCGATACTGCCACCTTGACTTGATAAATGCAGGCTGCCGTCTTGATTCTGTGTAAGCGTATATTGTTGTTCTGTTCTGCCAAGGATGGTGCTCTTCTTTTCAAAGTGAATTGTATTCTGATTTAGTTTGCCATTACCAACCAAATGATAGCCGTTTTCCTCAGTTAACCCCTTTTTGTTTAAATAATCACGCGTTGCTTCTTTGCTATTAAGGTTTGCAATTTCATTAGCGTGATCTTTATTGCCTGTCAGGCCTGCCTCATTTTGCTTTGAAGCCTCGGCAGCTAATGCCTTACTAACGCTGGCAAGATAAAAGGCTTGTTTTTTTTGTTCATTATCAAAGCTTTGAGCGCCAATAATAGGATTATCACAAGCTTGATCAATTTCCATAAGCGCTTGTGCAAAGCCTGCTTTAAGTTCATCTTCTGATGGAGTGCCATCTTGAGATACATTAATATTCTCTGGTGATACATTAGAAAAATGTCCGCCATTGTGGCAGATAAAGTGAAGTGGTTTGCCATCCCTAATTGACTGCTGGTAAGCGTCATAAAGCATTATTAATTGTTTGTTAATATTATGTTCATTTGAAAAGAATGCAAAGTTTGAATTCTTTTCAGATAAAAAAGGTAATATCCGAAATAGCCCCACCGGTAATGTTTGATCTTTATTTCTTTTTTGCCATGATATTTCAGAAAGAATCATACTTTTTGCGCGAGAGATATCAGCGGGGAAAGACTCTTGGCTTTCAAGGTTTAAGTCACTCCAGAGTGCTTGAAGTAAGCTTTCTTCATTACTATTTTTAATTACGCCTTCAATAAGCTGAAAACCAGAATCAGCTAATTGTTCTTCTGTAAGCTTGTTGTCTCTATCTTCAGGATAAGCAGCTTGATAAATCCTAGCCAATGTAATAAATAAGCAATTATTTTGCTCAGCACCGTTATTTGGTTGAAGTCCGTATTTAGGTAATGCCATAATATTCTCTGATTTGTTTTTCGCTAAAATTTTGTGCCTATTTAAACCTGATTTTAAAAATAAGGCTATCTGAATGCTGGGATTTGGACAGAATGATTATCAGGTGTAAGTTTTTTATAAAATTTGGAAAAATTTTGTATGAAATATATGTTTAACTGAAGTTGCGCACTTTTTGTTTCTTACGGTAATCACGTGGATCCCAGCCAAGCAAGGACGACGTGATTAGTATAAAAATAATGATCATTCTTGAAATCTTTTATTCTATATAAAGCGGTCTATACTTACAGTTGAGTACAAAAAATGGACGTTTTATATGTTACCAATATGGCCTTTTCAACGTAAATCTCAGACTGTTATTGCAATTGAATGGAGTAATGCGTTCTTGCGTATTGCGATATTAAGCAAAAAAAATGGTGGTTATGCGCTTGAACTAGCAGATAGCCAGGCATTTGAGAAGCCTTGCGTCGATGATAATGGTCAGATTGTTGATTATACTGCGTTTGCACAAATTTTATGGCATCTGTTTAAAAAACATCGCATTAAACATCAATATGCCGGATTTTTAATTCCAGCGACCGAAACAATTATCAAAGAGATTGATTTTGATATTGCGTTAGACCAATCACAGATTTATGACAATATTTTATCACATTTAGAACGCTATATTGCCTATAGTGTCGAAGATACCTATTTAGATTGTCAGGTAATTGATCAAGATCAAACAAAAGATAAACAGACTGTTTTGCTTGTCGCAGCACATAAAGATCATGTGACACGTTATGAAAAGCTTGCGAAATTATGTCGACTAAGTCCTGAGGTGCTTGATATTGACAGTTATGCATTACAACGCTTTATTAGGCTTTTATACAAAGTTGAGCTGGCCAAGCAGCATTGTTTTGTATTGGTGGGGCTTGATACCAGCAGCTACAAAATACATTTTTTAGATCAGGATCGCATTTATTATAGCGATCAAAAACGCTTAGGTACGCAATTAAATGATCAAGAATATGTTGAGATCATGCTGCCTTGGTTGCTTAGAAACCTTCAAATCTTTGATGTTAACCATAAAAATTTGCAGTTTGACAAGATTATTATTTATGGGGAAAAGGCAGAAATCGATACGTTAGAATCATCGATACATGAATTTACACAAAAAGTGATTGAAGTGCTTGATCCATTTACAACGTTATTAAATTGTGCACAGCGTCCATATGCTATTGAACACCCTTCAAGTTATGTGTTGACGTTGGCGCTTGCCACAAGACAGGTGATGTACTGATGCTATATGAAGTTAATCTGTTTCCCTGGCGTGAAAATAAGCTTAAACGCCGAATTAAAGCGTTTGCTTATGGGTTGGCTATGAGCGTTACGCTTGGTATTTTAGTACTAATAGTCTGGTTTCTATTCGCAATGAACAGCATTTCAATACAAAATGCACGTAATACCTATCTAAAAGAAAAAAATGCAGCGCTAAAGTTTAAGGTGAATAAGGCTTATTCGCTAAATGCAAAGAAAAAAACACTATTACACCAGGTAAAGCTACTCAATGCGCTTCAGCAAAAGCAAGAGCAGTCATTGATGAGCTGGGCTGCATTATCAAGAGCACTTCCAGATAATGTGTATCTGTTATCGATTACACACAAAGGTAGTGCGCTTTTGATCGATGGACGTGCAGAGAGTAACAAAGGCATTGCGCAACTGATGCGAAACTTAAATGAGAGTCCTTACTTTGATAAGGCAACATTATCACGAATTAACCTGATTAATCAGTCATCTGATAAAGAAACAGAGCAGGCTTTTGAAGTGACGATTCCTTTACACAGCGTTAAAGCCTTAAGTGATTAAAAGAGAGCGATTATGAACAATAAACTATTGATGCAACTAGCACAAAAGCCCTTAGGGATTAGATTAATAATACAAGTTTGTGTATTTTTAATCGTTGTTGCACTGGGATACTTTTTTTTAATTAGCAAGACATACTTGCGTTATCATCAGTTAGTATTGCAAGAGAATCAGCACAAACAGACCTATGCTCGCTATGTTGCCCAAAGCAAAGCATTGCCAATGATTGAGAAACAGGTTGACTCAATCAAGTCTGTCTACCAGTCTTTGGCAAGTCATTTGCCTGAGGGTAATGAGCTTCCTCAACTTATTGATCAGTTATCGGATATTGCTTATAGTGTTGGGCTGCGAGTTAAGCTTATCCATCCAAAACCTTTAGAAGCAACAGCTGATTATATGGTATTAACCATTGATGTCGTCTGTGAAGGCAATTTTGCGCAGTTAAGTGAATTTTTAATGCAGATTGCGCATTTGCAACGCATTGTTTTATTAGATACCTATACATTAAATCCAGTTAAAAATAACCAGGCAGCAGGCACAGCTTTACAGATGTTTATGACGCTAAAAGCGTATAGTTTAAAGCATGATCAAGAAACAAAAGGAGCCAAAGGTGTTTAAGCGGCTTTATTTTTTATTGTTTGTGCTGGTTTTTTTTGTAGCCTGCACAAAACCTGATAATGTAAAAGATTTAGTACAATACACGAAACAAACACTTAAAAACACGCCGGCAAATCCTGTCCCTTCATTACCTGAAGTTGCTGTTTATCAAATAAAAGAAGTTTCACTTGATAACTTACGTAATCCTTTTGAGCACCCAAAATCGCTTAGAAAGCGGCAATTACAAGCACAAACCAGACTAAAAGGCGAGGATATGTTAAAGCCTGACTTTACGAGGAAAAAAACAGCACTTGAGAATATTCCATTAAAAGATTTGATGTTTGTTGGCACGCTTAAGCAAGAAGGGCAATTTTGGGCTATTATTAACAATGTGAACAATAATCATTCATTTATCGTAAAGCCTGGCCAATATTTAGGTCAAAACTATGGAAAAGTAATAAAGATAACTACACAGTATATTGAGCTGGATGAACGGGTTCAGGATAAACACGGTAAATGGGAACAAAGGTTTATCAAACTACGGTTGCAAAATCAAAATGAAATATAAATGCGTAAGCTACATTATATTATTTGGCTATTTTGTTTTAGCCGGATTTCTATATGCCAAACCGTTGGTGTTGGGTAAGTATATTACGTTAGATATTGATGTATTGCCTTATGTTGATCAAGAAAAAACCATCCAAAAATCACCTAAAGAAGACAGTTTATCTTATATCACGCCGTTAAAGACAGACGAAAAAGTCAATGAAGCACAAGATAAAAATACACAGCATCAGGATATGACCACAGCGCTTCAGAATCTGGCTAAGGTAGAAAACATTACTTATAAACGCCGCTTGAATAATGGTGGTGTTTTAAGTTTAACCTTGCCAAGCACGATAAATCCAGTGGTGGCTTTTGATAAAAAAGAAGATGCATTGGTGATTACACTTAAAAATGCAAAGATTGATGAAAACTGGTTGCATCGTATCGATATGGGTGTTTTTAACACAATCGCTTCAAGTCTTGATGTTGAGCAGCAGGCAACAGATCTAAAGCTGACATTAACCATAACAGCACCATTTATATATCAAAAACAGCAGACAGAGAACCTGTTAGAGATTCTTATTGATAAAAAACAAAGTGAGGTAGGTGGGTTTAATGTTAATAAGAAAATTACGCTGAAATTCCAGGGAATTTCAGTTCGAGCGCTTTTGCAAACCCTTTCGCAATTTGCTGGGTTTAACCTGGTTATCAGTGAAGGCGTCGGCGGTGAGATTTCTTTGAATTTAAAGGATGTGCCTTGGGAGGATGCCCTAAACATTGTGTTGGCATCAAAGGGTTTAGGAAAAAAGCAGATGGGAAATATTTTATATATTGCGCCTATCAGCGAGATTGCAAAGCAAAATGAGCAAGAAGTTGCGGCAAAAAAAGCGCTTGAGCTTAATGAACCATTAAAAACGGAGTATATTAAATTAAACTATGCCAAAGCACAGCAGATTGCTGATCTGTTAACTAAAAATACACTGGCTGTGCTATCTGCACGCGGTGATATTATCGCTGATAATCGTATGAATATGTTGGTGGTGACTGATACTGAAAAATATTTAAAGAAACTTGCGGCGATGGTTGAAAGTTTAGACCAGCCTTTGGATCAGGTGCTGATTGAGGCAAGAATTGTTGAAGTATCAAAATCATCTGTTTTTGAACTAGGCTTGGGATATAAACCATCTGATCCGGATAAACCCAATATTAATATCAATGTGTTACCGAATTATATCGAGCCTTCTGATGGAAAATCTGGCTCAACAAATGCAGATATTACCTTTTTTGGCTTATTCGGTGATATTGAACTAAAACTTGAATTGTCAGCGCTTGAAACAGAAGGTAACGCTAAAGTTGTCTCCTCACCGCACTTAATCGTTTCTGAAAATACAGAAGCCTATATTAAGCAGGGTAAGGAGATTCCTTATCAGGAATCCAGTGCTTCAGGTGCAGCAAGTATTGCTTTTAAAGAAGCGGTACTTGAGCTTCGTGTTGTCCCGCAAATTGCCCCTAATGGTTATGTCGTATTAGAGGTCACACTTACTAAAGATGCTGAGACGACAGATTCATCGGGTGTAACCAACCAGCCTATCTTGGATAAAAGAGAGATTAAAACAAAACTCATGGTTAAAGATGGCCAGACAATAGTATTAGGCGGTATTTATGAGAAAACAAAAACACGTGATCGAAGTAAAGTCCCGTTACTTGGGGATATTCCGTTACTAGGCTGGCTTTTTAGCAGTGTGAGCAATAAGTTTGATAATAAAGAATTGCTTATCTTTATTACCCCTAGAGTAATTAAGCAAGATCTTGAAAATGAAAAATCTTAAAATACTTTGCGATGATTTATAGGTGGTATATAATTCCTTTTAAAAAGTTATTGTTGCGATGATCACACTTGCCATTGATACGTCCACTGCTTATGCCAGTGTCTCTTTGTTTATTGACCAAAAGGTTTTTACACAAACAAGCTATCTGCCACGCCAGCACAACCAATACCTTTTGCCAATGATTGATGAAATCTTAACAAAAGCAGGTGTTAAGAAACATAAGGTGGAACTTCTGGCTTATGGTGTGGGGCCTGGTAGTTTTGTTGGGGTACGCTTAGCCGCCTCTATTATGCATGCAATGTCACTACCGTTATCTGTGCCTGTTATTGGTTTCTCAAGTATGAAGGCTTCGGCAATTAATCATTTTTATAAAACAGGTCAACGTAGAATTGCGATCGTATTAGATGCACGCATGGGTGATGTTTATCTTGGGTTATATGAGATTAGCGCATCAGAGGATATAAGGACAATTGCTGAATACAGTGATACGCCAAGCCAGCTGGTTGCAGCATTACATGCATTTGCACCAGCGGTATTAATCGGTGATCAGGTGGAAGATTTTATTCTACCGGATGAAACAGAATATTGCCCGGATACACAATATCTCTTTCCGCTTATTAAGCAGGAATATCAAGCACATGATCAATCAATGGATCGTGATGCTTTGCCTGTTTATTTACAAGGCACAAAACATTGGCGTAAGCTCTAAATGATCCCAAAAAAAGGTTAAAAGAAAGGCGAACTTTCATCGTGCAATGGCTTGTGGATGGTATATACTTGATAATATCCATAATTGGCTAAGGGCTTGCCGTTCAATGCTTGAAAAAGTGGGTATTCGCGGGCGAATGATCCTACTGACAATCGTACCGACATTAACTGTGTCTTTGTTGCTGGGATTTTACTTTATCAGTATGCGGTTTTCAGACTTAGAACGTAACTTGTATATTCGAGGTGAATCGATTGCAACTGAGCTTGTTGCCGCTTCTGAGTATGGGTTGTATTTGAATAATAAATTGATCCTGCAAAATATTACTGACAGTATCCTGTCTTATCAGGATGTTAGCATGGCTGCAGTATATAATGCCGATGGTAAGTTACTGACATTTAGTGGCAGGATCCCACAGATTACGGATAATTTCTTTATACAACAGCAAAATCTCATCACCAAAAAGATTTTAGTGTTTAAAAATAAAGACAGTATTCAATTTATTGCACCTGTTATTGCACGCTCTTTGGATATGATTACTGGAAAACTTAAGCAGGTCTATGAAGATAATGACCAACGAATTGGCTGGATTGCAGTCACACTGTCACAAAAAAGAACAATCGTAAACCAATACCAGGCAATTATTGCGACACTGTTGATTGCATTGATTGGCTTAACGATTAGTATTTTGTTTGGTTTGCGTTTAGGTGGGGATTTAATTAATCCACTTTTTGTCATTATCAACGCTGTTAAGCGCATTCGGGATGGTTTTTTAGATACCCAGGTACACACAAACCCACCTGGTGAGATGAAGGTGTTAGAAGAGGGTATCAATAATATGGCTTTTTCTTTACGAAACTCTCACCAGGAAATGCAGCGTAATGTGGAGCAGGCCACAGCAAACTTGAGAAAAACACTCAAGATGATTGAGACACAAAATGTCCAATTAGATCAAGCACGCAAAGAGGCGATTGAAGCAAGTCAAATCAAGAGCAAATTCTTGGCAAATATGAGTCATGAGATTCGTACACCCATGAATGGTATTTTAGGTTTTCTAGAGCTTTTAAATAACAGCAAGCTTACATCAACACAAAAAGAGTATGTCTACACAATCAGTCAGTCTTCAAAACATTTATTGCGGATTATTAATGATATTTTGGATTTTTCTAAGATAGAATCAGGCAGCTTAGTCTTAGAGCAGCACACATTTGATATTCTAAAAAATATTGAAGATAGTATTATGCTGTTTAAACCACAAGTAATTGCAAAGCAATTAGAATTTGCATTATTTGTTGATCCGCAATTGCCTTTAATGGTGATTGGAGACCCATTGAGATTTGCGCAAATTCTTACCAACTTGACAGGTAATGCGCTTAAATTTACGCAAAAAGGTGGGATTACTATTGATATACACGTAAGAAGTGAAACAAAAAATAAACTCACTTTAGCCGTTGCCATACGTGATACAGGGATTGGTTTATCCAAAGAGCAAAAAGTCAAACTATTCAATGCCTTTACACAAGCTGATTTATCGACTAGTCGTAAATATGGCGGCACAGGACTTGGTCTAACCATTAGCAAAAACTTAATTGAACAGATGGGCGGTGAGATTGATGTAGACAGTCAGCTTGGTGAGGGTGCCTGTTTTTCCTTTTATGTCAATTTAGGATGTGTGGATAAAAAAGAAGCTGCCATTTTACCTGATTTACATCAAAAACAGGTAGTTGTCTTTGATCAAACCCGTTTTGCAGGTCGTGCGCTCGTGAAAAGTCTTGCTCATTTTAATATAGCGGCAAAGCATTTTCAAAATGATCCAGCATTGATTGATTATTTAGCTGAAAAGCACCATATTGATTTTATTTTTCTTTGTTACAATACACTGCCAGAAGCAAAGAAGCTGTATCAATCACTTGTTATGGATATTCAATCCTTCAGCCATGCGAAAATTATTCTCTATGCCAATGCAGCTGAAAGCAGCCTGGCCGACTTAATTCAGGCAGCAAAAATAGATACTTATTTGAGTTATCCATTTAGACAGTCTCAGCTTGAGGATATATTGCTGTTACGACAACAAAGGCTTATTGAGCACAAAGCGGGATTATCATCTGTGCCAAAAGCGAAAATCACTAAAGAAAAGGTGCAGCAGTATAAAGTCTTGGCAGTGGATGATAACCAGGTGAATTTAAAGTTACTAAAAGTATTCTTAGAGAACCAGGAGCTTAATGTTTATACCGCAACAAGTGGGGCTGAAGCTTTGGATTTAGTAAAATCGCATACATTTGATATGATCATGACCGATGTACAGATGCCAGAGATGGATGGAATTGAGTTGTGTCAAAAAATACATGATTTACCCAGTTATCAAGAGGTACCGATTGTGGCGATTACCGCAGATGTGCTTGAAGGTCAGGATAAGCAGTTGCTTGAAAGTGGATTTGATGCTGTACAGATAAAACCAGTGGATGGAGAAAGCATCAATACATTAATTAAGCGTTTCTTACACGTTGATGGAGACCAGGGAAAGAGCAATCAACAACAAAGCCAAATGCATGATGTAAATAAAAATAAATCAACAGATGGATCATCAGATCAGATGTTAATTGATATGGAATTAGGCGCTCAATTAGCAGGGGGTGATGGTGAATTCGCACAAGAGATGCTACAGGCATTGATGAAGACTTTACCTAAGGATATCAGGCAAATCAAACAGGCATATCAAGAAAAAAATGCTGAGAGACTCAAAGCACTGGTACATAAGCTTCACGGGGGGTGTAGTTATTGTGGTGTGCCGATGCTTAAAAAAGCAGCTTCAGATTTAGAAAAACAATTAAAACAAGACAATAAATGCACCGAAAAAGTGGGATTATACTACCAGCGCTTTATTGATATTGCTGAAAAAACATTACAAGCAGCTATCTAAAAAGCAATGAAAAACTGCCTAAGTAGCTTTTTCTTGGGACTTTAAAAGCTTTTCAAAGTATCGATATTCTCAGGTTAATCATATTGCTTTCAAATACAGCCTGACAAAATTGCGTTTCGCACTGCAAATTTTATCATTGTGGTTATTTCTTTGTGTTGGTTTAATAGTGACCAGATCAAAAGGTGTTCTAATTAAAATACTTATAACAATAGAAGCAGTATTTATATTAACCAATATAACAGGAGAGAAATATGAAATTTGGTGGCGTAAAGAAGTTAACACTAACAAGTCTATTAGCTATTGGGGTATATATGCCAGCCATGGCAAGTACAACAGGTTTTATAAATTCAAGTAGTTTAGAAGCAGAAAAGGAAAAAATTCCATCTGATGTTATTTTGAAAGAATTGTCACAAACGAGAAATCCAAATTTACGTAAAGTTTTATTAAAAGAATATAAAGCTAACCTTCCCTTTAAAGTAGATCGCTTGACGATTGGGCGTGGTATTATCCCCGCATTAGCAAATTCAGTTGTTCCTAATGGAAGCTATGGTTTTAGTGGGCAGGTGCCATTACAGAACCCAACGCTGTCTATTACGGCGAATATGACAGGTGACAGTGAATCTTCCACGAAAAGCATGAGTGATACATTTGGCGTTTCTGCTGGCTTTGGCCCTTTTTCAGTGTCTAATTCCACAAGTTTTGGTAACACACTGTCTTCTTCAAGTAAATCATATAACTATGTTATTAATGGTGTTTATCATGGGCTTAAAGAGGTGAGTTATAATAAAAATTATTATGATAACTCTTCATTAAAGAGTGATCTGCAGCATTATATGAGCTTAACTAATCAGCAGGATATCATTAATTATGCTTATACACTGATTAGTAATTATGGTTTTGGCATGATTAAAAGCGTTGCCTCTGGCATTATGGTTAATGGTATTGTTCATTTTAGCTTTGAGTCAAGCAGTGATAGAAAAACTTTCTCTGACAAGGTGAAAGCAAGTTATAGTAGCATTGCTTCGCTGTCTAATAATTATAAGCACGCATTAACTAAAACCCAAAATGGTGTTACAGTTTCTTTAGAAGTACATCAACTAGGTGGTGAGCCAGGTAAGTTAAGTACAGCAGGGTTTCAATCAACCAGTCATGCTAATAGTAATAGTGCTAGTGGCTATAGTAATTTTAACACAGATGTTTCAAACCTTCAAAACTATCTAAATTCGGTCGTCAGCCAAGATACAAGCAATAGCTATAATTTTGGTATTGTCGGCAAAACAAGTGCATCTGATTCAGCACCGGATATCTTATCCTTACCGACAATAGTAGCTACTTATGGGGCTGTAAGTTCTCTGGATCAACACTATCTGGTTTTACAGGAAATAATTGATAATGTAAATAATTTTGCCAGGCTTCAGGCAACGCAAAATAATTTGAATAAAATTGCGAATGACTTAGCGCAGATGAATACAAGAGAAAGCTTAGATGATTGGGAAGATTATTTGAGAAATCAATACCAGAATGTATATGACTGGGACTTACATGTAGATACTTTTGTTAATGTGCTTCAAGACGAGAATAATTGGGTAACGAATACTAGCAACCAGTTTGTTTCTGATGTGCAAAACCTTGCCAGTAATGTCGCAAAGCAGAATAATTTAACCGTTGAATCACTACAACAAGCCTATCAAAACCTTATTGATAGTACCTTGCAAAAAATTGAACAACATAAGCAAACGGATACTTATAAAAGAGCACAAGCATTATTAACAACAGAAGGTTTTAGTTTTACAGTGCCAAGCCCAAGCTCATCTACAGTGTACCTTCATAGCGCCGCAAATATGAATAACAGTTTAACCTTTACGTTACAAAATGATACTTCATATGATATGAGTATTGTAGGCGATAATATAAACAGTGTTGTTCCTGCGGGTGATAATTATAAATATATTTCACTTCCTGGCTTTAATAAAGCAGCGACAAATCATCAGCTATGGGGTGAGTTTGTAACCTTTACTGATGCTTGGGGTATAACATTAATACAACCTGTATTTGCCGTGTCTACTCAACCAGATTCTGGTTGTACATATGGGAAAATATACTTCACTAGCAAAATACCTTACTATGATTATAGTCATCAAGACGCAACGAAAGTTACATCATATAACTTTAATACATGGATGCGAGCATACTTTGAACCACAAGGTGTAGAGTATCCGGATAACCCTTTGGTGATTGTATATCCAAAGCATGCTGATGATGAATAAAAAAATATATTAGTTGTCCATTGCCTTATTTTTGGCATTGGTTTTCTTACGCATTTTTGACCTTCTTTTCGTTTTTTTCTTTTTACTGGCTTGATCTTTAGGCGGCGTATCGACCTCGATATCCCGCTCTTTTGTTACACGTGCAGTTGTTGATTTTTTTGCTCTTTTCTTAAAAGGGCGGCGCGGCTTATTAGGCTTTTGACGATAAGATGGCTCATAGCTTTCAAAATTACTTCGGCCTTTGCCATTTTCGGTTAGCTCAAAGTCAATATGCCCACCTTCCATATCTGCACGAATAAGTTGCACTTGTACTTTTTGCCCTAAGGAGAAGGTCTTTTTAGTTCGCTGGCCGATAAGTTTGTGCTGGATTTCATCAAAGACATAAAAATCTCCTTGCATTGAGGCAATATGTACCAAGCCTTCAATATAGTTTTCAAGCAGTTCAACAAACATGCCAAAACCGGTAATATGCACGATTTTAGCCTCAAAAAGATCGCCAATACGATCCTGAAGAAAATGACATTTAAGCCACTTTTCAACATCCATTGAGGCAGAATCTGCATTTCTTTCCTGTCCTGATGCATGGGTGCAGATTTGATCAAGCTGTGCTTGTGTGTATTGTTGTGACCCAAAGGATTTCTCTTTTAGAATATATTTAATCACACGGTGTGTTATTAAATCCGGATAGCGACGAATAGGCGAGGTAAAGTGGGTATAAGCATCATAAGCTAAGCCAAAGTGTCCAGCATTATCAGGGGTATAAACCGCCTGGTTCATGCTTTTTAATGTCATTAGCTGGATGTTATGGAAATCTGCACGTGTTTTAGCAGATTCCAACATTTGAGCATAATCCTGGGGTTGTACCCCATCTTTGCTTGTTGTAAAAGTAATCCCTAAAGAGCGCAGATAAGATTTTAACTCTTTTACCTTAGATTCAGGTGGCGCCTGGTGAACACGAAAAGGCGCGGGTATTTTATTTTTCTCAATAAAGCGTGCTGTAGCAACATTTGTTAATAACATACACTCTTCAATCAAACGATGGGCATCGTTTCGATGTCGTGGAATAATGGAGGAAATGTGCTTATGTTCATCTAGAATAATTTGTGTCTCGATCGTATCAAAGTCAATTGCACCACGTTCTTGCCGTCTTTTTGCTAATGCTTGATATAAATCATATAAGTCGAATAAATGTGGGATAACTTCCGGCTGATTGTAATAAATGCTCGTATCTTTATGTTTAAATAATTTATCAACCTCTGTATAAGTCAGCCTTGCTTTTGAATTAATAACAGCAGAATAAAATTTATAACGGGTGAGTTTACCCGTTTTGCTCACATTCATCTCACACACTAAAGAAAGCCGGTCGACTTTTGGTTTTAATGAGCATAACTCATTGGATAGTGCCTCTGGCAGCATTGGGATAACATAACCTGGGAAATATACAGAAGTCGAGCGCATTTGTGCCTCGTGATCCAGTGCACTTGTTGGTCGCACATAATAAGATACATCGGCAATAGCAACATAAAGCTTCCAGCCGCCTGTTGTGCTTTTTCTGGCAAAAACGGCATCATCAAAGTCTTTTGCATCTTCTCCATCAATCGTAACAAAAGGAAAATCGCGCAAGTCTATACGTGTTTTGATTTCTTTGTCTTCAACCTTTTTAGGCAGTTTTTTAACGGCATTTTTTGTTTTTAATGACCATTCTTCGACAAGGTTATGTTTTTGACTGGCAATGGCAATTGCGGTTAATATTGGGGATTCTTCCTGTATCACTTCATTAAAAGCTGCAACAGCTGGGCCATATTCAGAAGGCTGGATAACGATATCAGCACTGATTAAAGTATTTGGCTCTAAGGCTTTAGGGGGTGGCGTTAACAGGATATTTTTTGGCATTGTCTTACTAACAGGTTGCACGATGTGTGTGTCTAAATAATGAAAGTATCGCCCTGTAATATTTTTTGTGTTGCGTTTTACAATGCTATCAATCCGTGCCTCAAGCTTGTTTTTACGATTAATCCCGATAACACAGGCACAAATGATATCACCATCAAAAACGATTTTTGCCTGATGTTGTGGTAAAAATGCAGACTGGCTTTGGTCATTGGCAACAACCTTGGCTGTTCCATCATTTTGCAGATATACTTTGCCTTTGACAATATGATCAACCTGCGTATATGGGCGAAAATAATTACCATTTTGTTTGAGTTGTTCATCTCGCACCATCGCGCTTAAACGGTTGGACAGTGCCTCAAGCTGTGAATCTTTATATAAAGCAAGTGCTTTTGCAATGCTATCAAATAAGACTGGATACTTTGCATCTTGAAGAAAAGTTAGAATTAATTGGCGGCTTGGAATCGGATTATCGTATTTTTGCGCTTCTTGTATTTTATTAGGGTCATTTTCAATGCTGTACGTTTTTTTGGTCATGTTCCATTATACCTTGTAGAAAAAATTGTTTTTTGATTAATTGTCCTTGATCGAAATTAGCAATGGCAATAAATTGCGCATTCTCGTCATAAAGTCTTACAATGCCATGTAGCTTTTGCGTGTTCATGAGCTTCCCTGTGCGGTAAAATATATCTATCTCGTCTTTAGGTATAGTAAAAATCGGGCAATCTGTAAACGGGTATTCGCTACTATAGATATATTGCAGCATCTGTTGTGAAGATAATGCGTTGAGTTTTTCCAGTGAAACCATTTCTTTATCCGTTAATAAACCGCACTGCACTCGTTTAAGTGCACTTAAATGTGCACCGCAACCGATTTTTTCACCAATATCTATTGCAAGTGCGCGAATATAGGTACCCTTTGAACATTTTACATAAACGTTAATTGTATGATTTTCTGAATCATAGCCCATACAGTCAAGCTGATAAATATGAATAAGCCTGGGCGGTCTTGTTATTTCAATTCCTTTTCTTGCAAGCTTGTATAAAGGTTGGCCTTGATGTTTTAATGCGCTATACATCGGTGGTGTTTGCTGTATTTCACCGATAAAGAGATCAAGTAAATTTTGAAGCTCTTGCATATCAAGTAATGGCGGTGATTCTTGTGTTAATATCTGCCCTTCAGCATCGCCTGTGTCTGTCGTTTTGCCTAATTGAATGGTTGCAATATAAGCCTTATCGGCATCAAGCAGGTATTGCGAGATACGTGTGGCTTGACCAAAACAAATGGGTAAAACGCCTGTTGCCATGGGATCAAGGCTTCCGGTGTGGCCTGCTTTTTGGGCATTGAATAATCGTTTTACCTGTTGCAGAACATGGTTAGAGCTTGCACCTTTTGGTTTATCAACAACAATAATGCCATTAATAGCAATACCTTTGCGTTTTCTGGCCATGGTTAGTTATCTTTTTTTGGTAATACGTGATCTAATGCTGTTTTGGCAGCCTGGTGTTCAGCAGCTTTTCGTGACTTTCCCTTTCCTTGGTAAGTTTGATCAAGACTGCCAAGTGAGACTTCAACGCAAAAAGTCTGATCGTGATCATCACCTTCAATATTTGTTACCTGATAAACAGGTTTCATTTGAATCGTGCCTTGTAAATATTCCTGAAGGCGGGATTTTGGATCTTTGGTATGCTCTTCAACACTTAAGTTTTTTAATTTGTCCTGATACCAGTTCAAAATACATCGCTTGACGGTATCAAGGTCACTGTCCAGATAAATTGCACCAATAAGCGCTTCAAATGCATCTTCTAAAAGTCGGGCACGTTTATGGCCGCCAGATTTTAACTCACCAATACCAAAGACCATATATTCACCAAGCTTAAAATGCTGTGCCATGTCTGTTAAGGTTTTACCGCGCACCAAATACATCCGAAGCAGTGAGAGATTGCCCTCATCTTCATTTGGAAATTGATGATAAAGCTTTTCTGCAATAATCATACTAAGTATGGCATCACCTAAAAACTCCAGGCGTTCATTGTGCTTTTTGTTTTTGCTTCTGTGTGTCAGTGCCTGATTGGCCAGAGATTCATCTTTAAACTGATAACCGATTAAACGATATAAACTGGATAAATTTTGTAACATTATAGTATTCTACCTATTTCACTCCAACGTATTGAATGATTTAAACTATTCCAACTAAACCAGACAAAACTTGCTTTTCCAACAAGATCCTTTTCTGGGACAAATCCCCAATAACGGCTGTCTTCACTGTTATCACGATTGTCACCCATTACAAAGTACATGTCCTTAGGTACCGTAAGATTTTTAAAATTTGCAGATGGGGCATTATCGCGCCAGTCGACTTGATGTGGAACATTGCCTAAATGCTCGGTACAAATCGTATTACTGCCATTGCCATTGTAGCTATTGACTTGGTTGTCATGGCAATCGGTATAGGAAATGGCTTTGCCGTTAATGGTGAGTTTTTTATCCTGATAAGAGATAACATCACCAGGCAGGCCAATGACACGTTTAATAAAATCAACACCAGGGTTGACAGGATAATGAAATACAACGATATCACCACGTTGTGGTAAAGCTGTTTTAATCCAGGTTGTATTGGTAATAGGATTTCTAATGCCATAAGCAGTTTTATTCACTAAAATAAAATTGCCCACTGGTAAGGTTGGCGTCATTGAAGCAGATGGAATTAAAAAATTCCCAATAAAAAACCCGCGCAGAATAAAAACGATTAAAAACACGCTAAAAAGTGATCGCGCATAATCGGCAAAAAATGGGGGTTTTAAGGTTTTATCTTTTTGGATAAACTGTTTTTTTTGTTTTTTGCTCATGCTGGCAAGTTTATCACTTACCGGGGCAAGCCGTTTTGGTTCAAATTTCCATTTGTCGATAGCGGCAATAACCCCTGAGGCAATTGTCAGCACCAGTAGCCAAAAGCTAAAATCGATATTCATATATTATATTGTCCTATTTGTATATTGCGTCTTATTATAAAGGGAAACATAAAAATGACCATGTTTTTATGAAGGCTCTTTCAAACGAATGCTTTGTTGATCTAATGCAAAACCATAATCTTTGAGTTTTTTGATATCAGGGTGTGTGTTTAGCTCATCAACAATAGCATTAATCTTGTTTTGTTTGTTTTTTTGATTGATCTGCGCAGGGGTGATGTGTTGTTGATGATCATGAGTGTTTTTTATCGCCATTGGTTTTTTGGCAATTGACAGCTGTGAATTTGTTTTTTTTTCTAATTGGTGTGTGAAGGTAAGTTTAATCTCTTTTCCAAGCTTTTCAGACAGCGCATGTTGAATTTTTTGCTGTACATTATCCGTGATTAGAGGATGCACATTTTTATTTGCTTGCAAGATATATTCATTATCCATTTGCTGGTGTACCACGGCATTTAGTACGACTTGTAAAGCAGTCCCCTTTAAATTTAGACGCTGGCTTAGCTGATACCAGTCAGGTGATAAGTTATTATGCTTTACATCTTCACCTTTTATTGTTGAAGGTGTATGGCTTGGTTGTGGTTGTGAGCCATTATTAGATAATTCTGTGAGTGTCTGTTTATCTGTATTGCGATCACACAATGTGTTTTTCAGGTCAGGTTTTACGGTGTTTTGGGAAGAAGTGGCAGTAGTAGTATTCGTATTAGAAAATGTACACAGCTTAAGAAGCGCCATCCCAAGGCCACATTGTGGGGTGGGCGCTAAAGGGATGAGCTCTTTTGCTTGAATCGTTGATTGATAATAAGCTTGCAGTGTATCGATCGTTAATTGTTGAGATAGCTTTGATATTATGCTGTCACCAGATTGTTGCGTTTTAGGTAAAAAGGCATAAATGCTGCTTTGGTAAAAGCATTCGGCTAACGCATTTAGGACGCTTTCAGGATCTTTTCCTGCGCTGATAATCTCATCACAATAATGAATAATATTCTGAGTATTTTTATCAAGAATAAAATTAATCAGTTGTTCTACCATGTCATTATCGATGACGCCAAGCATTTCTTTTACTTGAGCAGATATTACCTGTCCATTACCAAAGGCAATTGCCTGGTCACTGATACTAAGGGCATCACGCATGCTGCCTTTGGCTGCTTGCGCAATTAACTGAAGACCCTCTTGTTCATAGGTGATATGTTCTTGATTTAAAATCGTTTGTAGTTGTTGTGTGATCTGCGGCGGATTTAAGTGTTTAAGATTAAGCTGAAGGCAGCGGGATAAAATGGTCACAGGTAATTTTTGAGGGTCTGTTGTGGCAAGTAAAAACTTTACATGCTCTGGTGGCTCTTCTAACGTTTTTAATAATGCATTAAAGCTGTGATTTGATAGCATGTGAACCTCATCAATCAAATAAACTTTAAAGCGACCCTGGCTTGGCATATATTGTATATTATCAAGTACTTCTCTGGTGTCCTCAACTTTTGTTCGGGAGGCTGCATCAATTTCAATTAAATCAACAAAATTTCCCTGCGCAATCGCCTGGCAATTACGGCATTTTTGACAAGGTGTTGAAGAAATGCCTTCAAGGCAGTTAATTGATTTAGCAAAAAGCCTTGCCAACGATGTTTTGCCAACACCACGTGTGCCTGTAAAAAGATAAGCATGATGTAAACGATTTTGATCTAATGCATGAATAAGGCTTTTTAAGATATGTTGTTGCCCAGAAACCTGGGTAAAATCTTGTGGGCGGTACTTTCTTGCAAGGACTTCATATGACATAAGGCGTGTTTCTTGCTCTTTTTAAGCTGTTTTACCGTTTGTTAAATATTGTATACCGTTTAAGCGTTATTTTACAGATTTTATTGCTTTGTATTTTTACAAGTGTTTACTTGATAATGCTTTATGGGTCCCCACCAAGCAACGACGACGGGACCTTGATAAAGGATAGCCTTATTGTTCTGGTCATCGCGCCTTAGACTTCTAATGCTTATCACATGGGCCGTTAAGCGATAATAATGTGACTAAGTGCATAACTTCAGTGCTTAAGGATGAAAAAGCTCATACATTTCTTTGGCATGCTGTCGGGTTTTATCGGTAATATCAACTCCACCGATAATTCGAGCAGTTTCTTCAATGCGCTGTTGTGGCGTCAGTTCAATAACCTGGGAGATAGTCGCGTCTTTAAAGTGCTTTTTAATAATATGTAGTTGTTGATCACCTTGAATAGAAACCTGAGCTTGATGCGTGATACATAAAATTTGTGCTCTTTGTGCAATCTGTTTTAATAAATGGCCAACAACTTCGGCAGTAGCGCCACTGATACCAACGTCTACCTCATCAAAAATAAGTGTAGGTGGTGCGATTTTTTTTGATGATACAACATGCACTGCAAGCCCAATTCGGCTTAATTCACCACCTGAGGCAACCTTGTCAATTGGTGAGGGTGTTTGCCCTTTATTGAAGTTAATTAAAAATTCACATTGATCGCTACCTGTGGCGGAAGGTTGAGGTTTATGGTGTATTTTGACATAAAATTCACCGTGGGGAATATTTAGTTTACGAATATAGTGTTGAACTTCTTTGGCAAACGTCTTGGCTGCTTGTTGGCGTTTTTGACTTAGCTTTTGTGCTTTGCTATAGAAGTCATTTTCAATTGAGATCTTTTGTGTTTGAAGTTTTGCCAGGCAATCAGCATCTTTTTCAAGTTGTTCTAACTGTTGGGCAATTGTCTTTGCATATTCATATAGCTGTGTTGGTGCAATTTTATGTTTTCTGGCAAGTGTGTGTATTTCATCTAAACGGTTTTCAATTTCTGCAAGTTTCTCTGGGTTGATTTCAATATTATTCTGTTGTGCTTTGGCTTCTTGTACAGCTTCTTGTAAATATACCTTTGCCTGGTCTAAAAGATTATTCAGTTCATTAAGATCATCTGTTTCATAGGTATTTGCAAGTGTAATAAGCTGCTCGAGCTGGTTGATGATGCTGTGCTCACTTTCATAGAGTTGATCGCATATGTGATAAAGTGATTTTGTCTTATCTTCCGCGCTAGCCAGTTTTTTTTGTTCATCATCCAGTGTGGCAAGTTCATTTTCATGTAAGGTAAGTTGAGAGAGCTCATCGTATTGATACTGTAAAAGCGCCTGTTGTGTTTGTTGTTGTGCTATGCGTTGTTGCTCAAGATTAATCTGTGTGTTGATTCTTTGTAATTGAGCATAGATCTGGCTTAGGACTTCAACATCACTTAAAAGCCCTGCATAAGTGTCAAGGCGCTCAAGTTGAACATCATTCTCAAGCAGTGAGTGATGTGCATTTTGACCATAAAGACTCATGATATGTTGCGAAAGTTTTTTCAGCTGCTGTAAGGTGACAGGTGTGTCATTGATAAAAGCACGTGTTCTGCCGTCTTTATAGACAACACGGCGCAGGATACATTCTGATTCGCTGCCAAGTTCATTTTCCTGGATAAAGCTTTTTGCCTGTGGGATATCATCGATGAGAAAAATAGCTGAGATCTCGCATGTTTGCTGATTAATAGCTGTTTTATCAACACGCGCACCAAGTACAATGTTTAATGCATCAATAAGAATTGACTTCCCAGCACCTGTTTCGCCTGTGATCGTTGTCATGCCTTGTTTGAAGTGAATTTCACTTTGTTGGATAATGGCAAAGTTTTTAATTTTTAAATAACTCAGCATCGCAATATTTCATTTAAAAACATTTAGTAATTAGGGGTAATTATGGTATGTTTGCGCTACTTAGCCAAGTGAATTTCTTATGGTTTGATATATTTTTAGCAATAAGGTAAAGAAAGTAAAAATGAAAAAAGATGTCATCATTATTGGTGCAGGTGCCTCAGGGCTTATGTGCGCAATTGAAGCAGCCAAACGAAAAAAGAACGTGTTGGTGATTGATCATGCGAACAAAGTGGGAAAGAAAATTTTAATGTCTGGTGGTGGGCGTTGCAATTTTACCAACTATTATGTCGCTTTTGATCGCTTTTACGCCTGTAATCCACATTTTTATAAATCAGCGTTAAGCCGTTACACACAGTGGGACTTTATTACCTTGGTAGAAAAATATCAATTAGCCTATCATGAAAAGACATTAGGGCAGCTTTTTTGTGATCATAAATCAAAAGAAATCGTCGATATCCTGTTAGCAGAATGCAAGACTTATGGTGTTGAAATTAAACTTAACACTAAAGTTGAGAAAGTGGTAAAAGAAGCTGAAGGCGGCTTTTTTTTAAAAACATCACAAGCTGATTATTATACCACATCGCTTGTGATTGCAACCGGTGGCTTGTCGATTCCCAGCATGGGTGCAAGTGGTTTTGGTTATCAGATAGCCAAACAGTTTGGCTTGAAAGTAACAGCAACGCGTGCAGGGCTTGTCCCATTTGTGTTGTCAAACCAGGATAAGGAGAGGTTTCAACATCTCTCTGGTATATCAGCACAAGCAATAGTCAGTTGTAATTGGGTAAGCTTTCAAGAAAATATTCTTTTTACACACCGCGGGATTAGTGGTCCGGCGATTTTACAGATTTCATCCTTTTGGATGCCAGGAGATACTATTGAAATCAAGCTTTTGCCTGATATATGTTTAGATGAAATTTTAATTGAAAAGCGAAATGCTGGCATAACATGTAAATTAAAAACTTATCTTGAACAGTTTCTGGCAAAGCGCTTAATAGCAGTTTTAATCGATGAGAACCTTTTAGATATGCAAATAGCAGCATTATCAGACAAACAGATTCAGCACATTAAAGCAAAATTGCAGCACTGGCAGCTTAAACCTTGTACTACAGAAGGTTATCGTACAGCAGAGGTTACTATTGGTGGTGTTGATTGCAATGAAATTTCTTCAAAAACTTTTTGTGCGCATAAAGTCCCAGGACTTTACTTTATCGGTGAAGTATTAGACGTTCATGGTTGGCTTGGCGGGTATAATTTTCAGTGGGCCTGGTCATCTGGCTTTGCAGCAGGACAGGTGGTTGAGTGAATTAGTGTGTTTATCGATCACAATTGATCATTTGGTAAACAGGTCTTTACTGTAGGTGAAAAATTAGTATCTAAAAAGCTATGTTAATGATTTACAAAACCAGATGTTGGCTATAAACTCTATTCGTCAAAGGGTGGAATCCTTATTGCTATGCTCATCATGCCTGCAATAAGTCTTAGCGGTTATGATGGTTCAGCTGTAGATGGTCAATTTTGATTAAGGGCAAGCCACAGCATAAGCTTTTTGTGTATAAAATTAAGCTTTTTGCTAGATATTAGATAAGCGTTTTGTAGATTATAAACAAAAATTAGTAAAGGGGAGTATTTATGGGAGCAGAGTATAGGCCAAAAAAAACGAGTGTCTCATTATTAAGTGCAACGTTATTAAGCGCTACCTGTATGGTAGGCTCAGGGTGGCTTTTTAGTGCGCAATTATCCGCTAAAATTGCGGGGAACTGGGCATTTTTAGCATGGGTTTTAGCCGCAATCTTAGTGATGCTTGTTGGAATGTGTTTGGCAAAAGTCGTCGCAACCTATCCAGTGCGTGGTGCAACAACACGTTCAAGTTCATTATCTCACAATGGCATTTTTGGTATGCCATTTGCTTTTGCTAACTGGTTTGGCATTATGGTGGTTGTTGCAACCGAAGCCCAGGCAACAACACAATATGTGTCAGCCGCAATTGGTTCAAGTGTTTTAATGCAGCATCACAGCCTTACGTATACGGGTAAATTTTTGGCATTATTTATCCTGTTTGTTTATCTGGTGATTAACTACTATGGCGTGAAGCTGCTTGCGCGGGTTAATAATGTGGTAACAATCTTGAAAGTCTTTGTCCCTGTTTTTACCGTAATTATCTTCTTAATTGCAGGGCTTGATCATTCAGGAATTGCGAACAATTTTTCTTTACCGACGAATGATGTCTTTGGGCCTGGCAGTGCTGTGATGGCAATTATTGGTGCAGGGCTTATTTATTCATTTAATGGGTTTCAAGTCAGTGCTTCATTTGCCAGTGAGATTAAGAATCCAAAGCGTAATGTGCCGTTGTCAATTATCTTATCTGTGCTGGTGATCTTGGGGCTTTATGTGGCTTTGCAGTACGCATTTATGTCGGCAATCCCGCATGATGTGTTACTGTCTAAAGGTGGTTGGCAAGGATTGAACTTCTCCTCACCATTACTGAACCTGGCGATGCTTTTAGGATTAAACTTTGTGGCAGTTTTGTTGCTGGTAGATAGTGTTGTAAGTCCATCAGGCACAGGTTATACTTATTTAGGTGCTTCATCCAGAATGCTGTACGCGATGTCAGCAGAAGGACAAATGCCTCGCTGGATTGCAAAGCTTGATCCAGTCTATAACTTTTCTAAGCGTTCAATGCTGGTTAATTGGGTATTATCTGCGATCGTGCTGTTTAATGCTGATAGCTGGGCTGCGTTAATGGTTGTTGTCACAGGCTACCATGTTATCGGTTATATGGCAGCACCAATCAGTATGGGTGCAATTTCGCCAAAAACCCGCTGGTTTGGTTTAATCGTCTTTGTCATATTGGGGCTTATTATGTTAACAATCCCAAGCCATGATCTTTTTATGGTGAATGTTTCTTTAACGATTTTATTGGGACTGTATGCTTTTGTACAACGTAAAGTAGGTATGCAAAAATTACTGCTGTTTATTACACCGTTTCTTTTATATCTGTGGTTATTGTACATCGAACCAAATGCCTGGTTTGTGGGCGTTGTTTCTGCGGTATTTTATTTGCTTATTACCAGTAAATCTTATGTTTCCATCTGCAAAACCCATGGTGACGTAGATAGAGTGATTGAGGATTAATGTTACTTTTATAAACTATAGAAAGCATGGTACCTGTTTAAAGCAAAAATGCTGACAAACTCATGGTGATTTTACTTCAGTTAGATTACACTTTCTTTCTTGATTGCATTATGAATAAAAAAAGAGGTTTTTATGATCCCAACACCCCATATTGAAGCAAAGGATAAAGATTTATTTGCCAAAACAGTGATTATGCCAGGTGACCCGCTTCGTGCAAAGCTTATTGCTGATAAATATCTAAAGAACTATCAGCAAATTAACCAGGTGCGTAATATGCTTGCCTTTACCGGGACCTATAAAGGGAAAAAGCTTACAGTGATGGGCTCAGGTATGGGAATGCCAAGCATGGGAATCTACTCGCGTGAGTTATTTGCAGATTATGATGTGGAAAACATTATTCGCATTGGTTCATGTGGTTCTTATGATGAAGCGATTAAGGTATACGATGTGATTTTAACTACTGAGTCTTATTGTGAATCTGATTTTATTGAAATTGTGACCGGTGAGAAAACAAGACTTGTTAAGCCAACGGAATCATTGAATGCTAAAATCAGTGCAGTCGCAGAATCACGTGATATTGATATTGTGAAGGCAAAAGTGCATTGTTCTGATGTATTTTATCGTAAAAACTTTGATGACTATCAATCAATTTTTAAAACACAAGGCTGTCGTGTTGTTGAGATGGAATCAGCAGCATTATTTGCCAATGCCAAAGCTTATGGCAAGAGCGCAGCTTGTCTTTTAACAGTGTCTGACTCTTTAGTGACAAAAGAGGTGACTACAGCTGAGGAAAGGCAGAACTCATTTACACAGATGATTGAGCTTGCTTTGGCAAGTGTAGAATAAAGAATAAAATGAACATTGAAGTTTGTGTTGATAACACAGAATCAATCGATATAACCTGTGATTTTGCGATTGATCGCTTAGAGCTTTGCAGTGCTTTGGGCTTGGATGGGTTAACACCTTCTGTGGCACTTGTCCGTTATGCAAAGCGTCATTCAAATGCAAGTTGTCATGCAATGATCCGTCCAAGAGCAGGTGATTTCGTTTATAATGACACCGACTTTCAGCTAATGCTGGATGAAATACATATATTGGCTGCTTGCGGTATTGATGGTATTGTGTTTGGCTGTTTAAATCAAGATCAGACGATTGCAACAGATAAGCTTTCTCAGGTTATGAAACTGGCCAGAGAATATCGTTTACAAACAACTTTTCATCGAGCAATTGACTTAACTTGCGATTATTTAGGCAGTATTCAATGTTGTGTTGATCTTGGCGTTGATCGGATTCTAACCTCAGGTGCTGCAGATAAAGCGTATCGAGGAATGAGGGAATTAAAAAAAGCCGTAGATTGCTTTTCAGGTAAGATTGAAATAATGGCTGGTAGTGGTATTCATTCAGAGAATGTGTGTGAAATTATAACTACTGGTGTCGATGCGGTGCATTTTTCTGCAAGTCATCTGATCTGTAAAACGCATGAGGTATCTGCTTTCCCAGCATCTTCACTTACCTACCAGGTAACAGACGTTATAAAGCTAAAGCAGTTAATAAAAACAATTATGCTTGTACAAGCAAATTAAGCGCATTGCAAAATACGTCAATTCCTGCATCTTTTTGATAGGCGTTTTCACTTAGATAGCGTCGGTAAAGGCGTGCCTTAGGATAGCCATTAAATAGATTTAATGTATGACGCGTGATATGATTAAGTTTCACCCCGTCTTCTTTGAGTTCACTTTCAATGTAAGGTATTAATGATTGTGCGATGTCAAAGGGTGTTAGTGTGTTTTGTTCTTGCCCATAAAACAGATGGTCTGCATCTTTAAATAGCATGGGGTTATGATAGGCTTCACGGCCAATCATAACACTGTCAACATATGCTAGATGCTTTTGTACCTGATCAAAGTCTGTAATACCGCCATTTATACCAATCGCTTGATTAGGAAAATGTTTTTTTATCTGATAAACAGTGTCATATTGCAAAGGCGGGATCGTACGATTTTCTTTTGGGCTTAGCCCGTTAAGCCATCCTTTTCTTGCATGGATGCAGATAAAATCAGCGTTGGCCTTAACGATTTTTTCAATAAATGCAACCAATGCGTCAAAGCTGTCATGATTATCAACACCAATGCGGCATTTTACAGATACAGGAATATCAACAGCGTGCTTCATCGCATCGACGCATTGATAAACAATTTCAGGCTTATACATTAATGATAAACCAAACTCACCACGTAAGACGCGATCACTTGGGCAGCCGACATTTAAATTAATTTCACTATAACCCAGGTTTTGTGCCAATTTGGCGCAAAACGCCAAATCTTTGGGATTGTTCCCACCCAGTTGCAAGGTAACAGGCGCCTCAGTGGAAGAAAAGGCAAGTAAGCGCTCTCTTGGGCCATGAATAATGGCATTGGCAGTGATCATTTCAGTATAAAGCATCACTTTTTTGCTGATCAGGCGCATCATATAGCGATAGTGTCGATCAGTCCAATCAATCATTGGTGCAATACAGAGCCTGTGCGGATAATTATTTTTTGTTGAAGATATAAGCATGTCATATGTCAGCAATAAATTTGGCGGTAGTATAACAGATTTACAGTACAGGCAAAATCTTTACAAACTGACTGATGACTGAAATTTGTAAAACCAAATGGCGGGAAGACTTGCTTTTCGCTTATCTGCATTGCAAAATGCCAAAAGTCTTAGATTTTAAGTAACAATAGAAACAACATAGGGATATTGCACACGTGAAGCATGATTTTTTAATGAATACATATAATAAGGTTCCATTATCATTTACAAAAGGCCAGGGGGTTTGGTTGTGGGATGACAAGGGAAATCGTTATTTAGATACGATAGCGGCATTAGCTGTAAATATTTTGGGCTATAATCACCCTGCGCTTGTTGCGTTAATGCGTGAAAAAGTAAGCGATCTTATCCATGTCTCTAATCTTTATCATATTCCTGAACAGGAAAATCTAGCAGTGCGGCTATGCAATATTAGTGGATTAGGCAAGGCTTTTTTTGCCAATTCTGGTGCTGAGGCAAATGAAACTGCCATTAAATTAGCAAGACTTTATGGGCAGCAAAAAGGCTTTGAAAATCCTAAAATTATCTCGATGACAAAAGGCTTTCATGGGCGAACCATGGCGATGGTATCGCAATATTTAAATAATCCAGTTTCACATCAATTTTCTCCTTTATTGCCTGGAATCCTTAATGTGCCGTTTAATGATATTGAGGCATTAGAAAAAATGATAGTGGATAATCGTGAAATTGTGGCCATATTTATGGAACCAATCCAAGGCGAGGCCGGTGTAATCCTGCCACAACCAAATTACCTGCAACAAGTAAGACAGTTATGTAATCGATATGATGTGCTGCTGATTTTAGATGAAGTGCAAACCGCTATGGGGAGAACTGGAAAATTTTTTGCCTTTGAGCACAGCCAGATTATGCCTGATATTGTCACACTGGCAAAGGGCTTGGCCAATGGCTTACCTATTGGTGTTTGTCTGGCAAAAAACCATATTGCAGATCTGTTTAAACCAGGGTTTCATGGGTCAACCTTTGGTGGGAACCCTTTTGTTTGTGCTATAGCCGATAAGGTTCTAGATATTATTGATGATCAGGATTTCTTAGATAAGGTGGCTGATACAGGTGCTTATTTGTATGATCAATTAAAACAGCAACTTGGTAATATTGGGGAGATTAAAACGATTCGTGGTGTTGGGCTTATGATTGGTATTGAGTTTTATGAGGATTGTAAAGACTTGCAAGCACATGCCTTAAAAGCCGGGATTCTTATTAATATTATGCATCAAAATATTGTGCGCATTGTGCCGCCTTTAATCATGACAAAAGCAGAATGTGATCATTTGGTATTAAAACTTAAAGCAGCCATTCAAAGCTCTTGTTGTGATGTTTCAAAAATATTATAGTCAAGCCATCATAAATTTATAGCTTGGCCTCTGCTGCTTTAGCGATAACCCACATTCATGCCTTGCCAATAAGGGTTTGAACTTTATGCAAAAGACAATTCAAACACAAATGTGCACAATGCGATGCTAACACACCCTTTTGTTGGCAGTTTACGCTTGTTTCACTGAAAGGTGGCTTGGTCAAGATAGCAAAGTTTGCGTGGCAGCTTCTTGATGTTCTTGGTACGAATTTTTTTGTTTTTTATAATGATCGATACTTAGTATTTTTAATTGGGAGTTGCAACCATCCTGGTTATGCACGAAATGTAGCGTTTTAATGTGGTCCTCAATAACATGGATTTTTTGTAAAGGTGTGACGATTAAAAGTTGCAGATTTAGCTTTTCAAAAAGCTTCAACGCATAGCGTGTACTATCATCCGATCCCTTTCCAAAAGCCTCATCAATAGCAACAAAGCGAAAAGAGCGTGAGTGTGTTTCTCCCCATTCCAAGCCAAATTGATAGGCTAGCGCCGAGGCTAGAATTGTATAGGCAAGTTTTTCCTTTTGCCCGCCTGATTTCCCCGATGAATCAGAATGAAATTGTTTTTCTTGGTGATCTTGTTGCCAGCGCTCACTTGCTGAAAACAAAAACCAGTTCCTAACGTCAGTAACCTTTTGTCGCCAGCGGCGATCTGCCTCGATAGAGCCTTCGCGGCCATTAAAACGCTCAATAAGCGCTTTTACCTGAAGGAATTTCTGCTCATTATATAAATCCTCGGTTGACAAGGTGTAGCTTAGACAAGATTTCAAAGCTTGTTGGAAGTCGCGTATATCCGCATCTTGTGCGCGTGAAGTTACGATAACAATATAGGTTCCATTATCATACTCAATTTCTTTTAATGAGCGGTTAATGCGCTCAACTTTTTGCTCGATGTCATTAGCTGCTTTATCCAGTTGATTTTGAAATAAGGCGATACTATTAATCGTTCCTTCATTTAATAGTTGTTTAAAGCGTTTTTCATGCTTGGGCAAATCTTCTTTTTGCCTAGTACTCAATATCTGTTGAAATTCAGAAATAGCCGCAATCGATGCGTCGATTTCTTTTGTCTCAGCAGGGTACTGGTGCCGGTATTCCTGCATTTGTCGAATAATGCTCTCACGCACTGCTTTTGTGCTTTGATTAATATAATTAATTTTGCTCTGTATCTTATCACGCAACTCGTTTCTTGTGCTGGATATATTCTGCAAATGCAGTTTTTTAACGCCAAGAAATTGCTGGTAATAATTGTCTAGCAACGTCATAGTTTTTTGATGTTGCTCAAAATTAAAATTATGCAATAAATGTTCGATGTCTTCGAGATTTTTTGATTTATCCGCGAGTTGTTGACTTAATTGCCCAATCTGTATCTGGATATGTTGTTTTTCGGTGCCGCAGGTTTTTAACGTCTGTTTGGTATCAATTACAGATTGTTGTAGTGATTTCAGGATATCAGACGTTTCTTCAAGATCATTTTTTTCTTGCGTGAGAATCTCAATTTGTCTGGAAATGCTTTGCCAGTCTAGTTTTTGATAATTATCAAATTGACGTAAATCTCGGCAAGCATCGCGCTGCTTTGAGATCTGATTTATCTGTTTGCTCAAAAGCATTAGGCAATCAAGGTTTTTCCGTCCGTTTTGCTGTTTAAACTGTAGGTTTTGCTGTAAGGTTTGTATTTTTTCTTTGTTACTCCAGCCTAGTACATAGCGGCTACGGTCATCGAGTAAAAAGCGGTCATCTTTTTCATGGCGTTTTTGGTTGGACTTAATCTGTCCTTTTGGTGTGATGGCACGAGGCAGTCGGTAAAAGGCTGTTAAATCCTCACAGCAGGCGTAGTCAAAGCGTTCGCTTAGTTCATGCTGCAGCCAGTTATAAAATTCACTATTGTGTTTGATTTGTATTTTGTGCACAAGTGAATTTTTATCGAGTGCCTTTGTACTAGTACCTTTTCCATTT
>NZ_QLIT01000081.1 GCF_003574485.1 Facilibium subflavum | reverse complement strand
ATTTTTATACTTTAACAGGTTCAGTGAGTTAAATTGAAGAGCCGTATGTGGGAAATCTACAAGTACGGTTCTGTGAGGGGCATCATGCTTTCTCACATTATGTTTAAAATTTAAAATATAAATAGGAGAAACAGAGATGTCTACTCGACAAAATCTAATGAAATACAAAGATTATTACGGCTCAATTGAGTTTGATGAAGAAAGCATGATTTTTTATGGAAAAGTACAGTTTATTCGATCATTAGTATCATACGAAGGTGAAACAGCCAAAGAGATATTAAATGCCTTTCATGAAGCTATTGATGACTATCTGGCAACATGTAAACAAAATGATGTAGAGCCAGAAAAATCATTCAAAGGCTCTTTTAATATTAGAATTGGAACAAAACTCCATGAAGAAGTGGCCATAAAAGCTAACCAAATGGGAACGTCAGTGAACGATTTTGTAAAAGCAGCAATTATGCACGAACTAAACGCTAAGTCTTTGTAATATCATTTGTGTGATTCATGATTGATTTTTACAGCCAAACTCCCTGACAGCTTCAACCATCACTTTAACTTTATCAGGATTAATATCAGGATAGACACCATGGCCAAGGTTGAAAATATAGCGATGATTATCGCGTTGTGTCGATAAAATTGCTTTAACTTCCTGGATAATACTCTCATCACTGCCATAAAGTGCAGCAGGATCAAGGTTGCCTTGTAAGGCGATACTGTCATTGACAAAGCCTCTTGCCTGCTTAATTGATATGCTCCAGTCAATGCCAGCAGCATCACAGCCACTTTGTGCGATTTTATCAAGCCATAATCCCCCACCTTTAGTAAAAAGTGTTACAGGGGTATCAGGGTGGTGTGTTTTAATAAATTGCGTAATGGTTTGCATATAATTTAAAGAGAAAATTTGATACGTGTGATGTGATAATAACCCACCCCAGGTGTCAAAAATCATAATGGCGTCAGCACCGGATTTGATTTGCTCGGATAAATAAATACAAGTCACTTGTGTCAATTTATCTAAAAGGTTTTGCAGCATTTTAGGCTGTGCGTACATCATCTGACGAAGCTTGGTAAATTGCTTAGATCCATGGCCTTCAACCATGTATGCAGCAAGTGTCCATGGACTGCCACAAAAACCAATTAAGGGCACACGATTTTTAATCGCCTGCTTTGTTGTTGACACGGCATCATAAACATAGGTGAGCTTGTCTATCGCGTATTTAGTATCAAGCAGGCTAATCTGTTTGTCAGACTGGATAGGGTTGTCAAAGACAGGCCCTGTGCCAGGAATGAATTCAAGCTTCATACCCATTGCTTCAGGAATGGTGAGAATATCTGAGAAGACAATTGAGGCATCTAAATCAAAGCGATCAAGAGGTTGAAGTGCAACCTCGCAGCAGGCTTGTGCATTTTTGCACATTGTCATAAAGTTTTGAAACTTGCTTCGCACATAGCGGTACTCTGGCAGGTATCTTCCTGCCTGGCGCATAATCCACATTGGCGTATGCGTGTGCTTCTTATTTTTTAATGCATCGAGGTAAATGGTTCTCATTGTTTATCCTTTTTGTAAAAATCAATTCCTTCAGGATTATATTTAAAGCGTTTATAGCCCCATTGGTATTGCGCTGGGAATTTACGAATCACTTCTTCAAAGTGCTTTGTAAACGCATAACCTACAGGATCTTCAATTCCTGGTATCTTTTGGGCTTCTTCAATTTCAGGTGCTAAATCATCAATATAGAGTGTTATTCCTTTTCCTATGCCATTTCTGACAGCATAACTTACGACAACGGCAGGTTTAAATCGCTCATAGAGTTTACCTGGGAAGTTCATTGTTTTTGCTGGAACACCAAAAAAGTCGATATAGGTGCCACCGGCATCCACAGGTACTTGATCAGATAGCATTGCCACGACTTCTTTGTTTTTCATGGCTTGAAAAAGCATTTTCACCCCTTTGTGATTGGCTGGAGACATGCGTTTACATAGTCGGGATCTGGCTTGATAGATCAGTTTATCTAAAATTTTAATTTTAGGCGGTGTGTAAAGCATGGCCGCTGGATAGTGTTGTGGGTAATACATCGAGCCAATTTCCCAGCAGCCGATATGCGGACCTAGTATCATAATGCTTCGCCCTTCTTCATAAAGCTTTTGCATGAGTTCTTTATTGTAAACCGTGTGGATATTCTCAAGTAGTTTATTTGGTTTTTTAAAGAGTATTGCAGGCATTTCAGCACCAGTAACAAAAGTGTGGCGAATTGCATTTTTTATCAGTCTTTTTTTATGGTATTGGCTAAGATCAGGGAAACATAATTCAATGTTTTTTGTAGTAACACGTTTAATATCACTGTTAAAACAGGCGACAATGCTGCCAAGAAGCCAGCCAACGCGTTGTGCCATCGAAAAACTCATCATGCTCCAAAGATATAAAAAAAAAGTAAAAAGTTGCTCACCAAATTTTTTCAATTGTTTCACCTTATTATTGTCTTCAAGCATATAGTTTTATTGCATAAAGCGATCAAGCTTGCGATAAGTCAATGCCTCTTTAATATGCTCAGCATCAATGTGTTCTTGGCTGGACAAATCAGCAATGGTGCGCGCTATTTTTACAATACGGTAATAAGCACGTGCCGAAAGCCCCATCTTCTCGATAGCTTTATTTAATAGCAGGCGCTCATTATTACCTAAAACACAGAATTGTTCAATTTCATTCCCAACAAGTTTGGCATTAATTTTGCCTTGTCTGTTAAGCTGGCGCCTTCTTGCTTGTTCAACCTGCTTTTTGATATCAGTACTTTTTATGACATATTGTGGTTTATTCGTTAAAGTATCCTGATCGACTTCGAGCACTTCTACTTGTAAATCAATTCTATCTAATAAGGGACCTGAAAGCTTTTGTTGATAGCGCTTTATCTGTGTTTGGCTGTCTTTGCATGCCTTTTTATTAGAGCCAAGATAGCCGCATGGGCAAGGGTTCATTGCAGCAATAAGCTGAAAATCAGCAGGATACTCTACCTGTGCATAGGCCCTTGAGATAATAATTTTTCCTGATTCAAGTGGCTCCCTTAATACCTCCAAGACGTGGCGGTCGAATTCAGGTAGCTCATCTAAAAACAGCACACCATTATGTGCTAATGATATTTCTCCAGGTTTTGGATTAGACCCTCCACCAACTAAAGATACAGCAGAGGCTGTATGATGTGGTGCACGAAATGGGCGTTTGTAAAAATCATGTGCCTTTAGTACATCGCCTTTAATGGAGGCAACTGCCGCTGAGGCTAAGGCTTCATCAATATTTAAATCGGGTAAAATACTGTTAAATCTTGTTGCCAGCATGGTCTTTCCTGCACCAGGTGGGCCAATAAATAAGAGGTTATGGCCACCTGCTGCAGCAATAGCAAGTGCTCGTTTGGCTTGCAATTGACCTTTCACATCGGCTAAATCAGGATAAATGCCTTTAATCTTTTGTTTAGGTTGTGAGGATATGCTATTTAAAAGACGCGTTTTTGATAAATGCATCACTACCTCTTGCAGATTTTTTGCAGGATAAGCTAAAAGGTCAGTGATAAGCTGTACTTCATGATGGTTATCTGGTGCCAATACTAAAGCACGTTTTTGTCGATACGTTTCAATTGCAAAGGGTAGTATGCCATTAATGGGCCTTATTTTCCCGGAAAGAGAAAGCTCTCCAGCAAATTCATAGTGCATATCATCGCATTTTAGCTGGCCTGATGCGATTAAAATGCCAACGGCAATTGGCAGGTCAAAGCGGCCACCTTCTTTTGGCAAATCAGCAGGGGATAGATTAATGGTGATGCGTCTACTGGGGAACTCAAATCCTGAATTAATAATCGCACTTCGTACACGATCTTTGCTTTCTTTGACAGCTGTTTCAGGTAGGCCGACGATTGCTAAACTTGGTAAACCATTGGATAAATGAACCTCAACATTAACCTGAGGTGCTTTGACACCCAATTGCGCGCGCGAATAAACAATCGCCAGTGACATAATTTATAAATCGATATTATGTTTTTTTAATAGCTTATCGACTTTTTTTTCTAACTGCTCTAGTCGCTGCCTTGTTTTGAGTAATACTTCTTTTTGGATGTCAAATTCTTCACGTGTCACCAGATCCAAGCGTTCAAAGCTTGATTTTAAAATGCTTTTACAGTTACTTTCAAACTCATCCGCAAATGCTTTGACACCTTTGGGAATCGCATCTGATATTTTTTTGCTAACATCTTCAAGTATTTTGTTGTCAATTTTCATTACAAATCGCCTATAGGTTTTGCTTAATTATATTCCATAATGTAGCATAGTAAGCTATAAATTGGAAAACTGAATACACAAATGAAACTTGTAAGTGCCTATATTAAGCCCTTTTTGTTGGATAGAACAAGAGAAGCGCTTGTCAACGCTGGCATCTTAGGGATGACGGTAATAGAAGTCAAAGGTTTTGGAAAGCAGCTAGGTCATACGCAGCTTTACCGTGGTGCTGAATATGCGGTTGATTTTTTACCTAAAATCAAGCTTGAGGTTATTTGCAGTGAAGCACAAAAAAACCTTGTTGTTGATACGATTATGGAAGTGAATAAAAGTGAGAAAATTGGTGCTGGGAAAATCACCATAAGCACTTTAGATGAAGTGATTCGTATTCGTACGGCTGAGAAGGATGAAGCGGCAATTTAAATAGGTCGCTCAATTTTAATGCAGACTTTCAGTCGTTTTAATGCACGGATAATATGCGCAAGGTGTACGCGGTCTTTTACACTGATCACAGTTTCAATTAAGCCATATTGTTGATCACATTCAATGACATTAAAACTGATAATATGCGTTTGTTGTCTTGCAATACTTGCAGTGATATTTGCAATAGCACCTTGTGTGTTTTCTAGTGAAATATGCAATTTGCTAGGGAAGCTGCTATGTTCTGCGTGAGACCACTTGACTTCGGTACGCTTATATTTTTGTGCGTGTTTTTCTTTAAGGGTATGGCATTGTGTTCTATGTACCTCTAAACCTTTTTCAGGTACCAGCACTCCTGTGATAGGATCTCCAGGTATTGGTGTGCAACAAAATGCCAAAAAGCGCTTGTTTTGTTCGGTAATATCAATGATTTGTTTTGTGTGCGGGGCTAATTGTTTTTGATTTTGCATATGCTGTGCGATAAATTTAGCCACGCTTTCAGCAGCAAAACTTGCATTGCCAATATTGGTATAAAGCAGGTTAATACTTGGGAAGTTAAACTCAGCCAACGCTTCTTGCAGTAAATCATCGCTTAGCACAATGGGCAGACCTGCTTTTGCCAGTGCCTGCTCGAATAGCCGTTTACCCATCTGTAAAAGCTCATCTTGCTCACGCCGTTTTAGCGCATGTTTAATCGCATGCTTTGCACGTGCTGTTTTCACAAAGTTAAGCCATGCAGGGTTAGGGTGTGCTGCAGGGGAGGTGATAATTTCAATCGTATCACCATGCTTTAGGATGTAACTTAATGGCGCGATACGCCGATTGACTTTTGCTGCGATGCAATGGTTCCCAATGTCTGTATGTATGTGATAAGCAAAATCAACACAGGTGGCATTTTTAGGAAGCTCAATAATCTCACCATTGGGGGTGAAAACATATACTTCATCTGGAAATAAATCCAATTTTACACTTTCAATAAAATCCATTGAAGTGGTGACCTGGCGCTGTAAATCAGATAATTTTTCCAGCCACTTTTGGGCGTTATCACGGCTTATTGATTTAGATTTATATAACCAGTGGGCGGCAACGCCACGCTCGGCGGTATCATCCATCATCTGTGTTTTAATCTGGATTTCAATTGGGACCCCATAAGGGCCAAATACTGTGGTATGTAGGGACTGGTAGCCATTGGCTTTAGGCGTGGCAATATAGTCTTTAAAACGTCCTGGAATCGGGCGGAAAAGCTCGTGAATCGCACCTAAAATAACATAGCAATCCCGCCTGGTTGGTGCGATAACCTTATAGGCATAGATATCCATGATTTCGGAAAAAGACATGTCGCGATCGCGCATTTTGCGATAAATGCTATAAAGACGTTTTTTACGTCCAGAGACTTTGCTGCTATCATCAAGCTCATCTGACAGATGGTGTTGTAGCTTTTCAAGAATTTTATGAAATAAGCGATCACGATGCTTTTGTGCGTGTTTGACTTTGGTTTTTAAGGTTTGATAGCGATAGGGGTGGATGCCTTCAAAAGCAAGCTCCTCAAAGCTGTTTTTAAAATGATGCATACCAAGCCTGTGTGCAATAGGCGCATAGATTTCTAATGTTTCTTGAGCAATACGTCGGCGCTTATCTGGGCGCAAAGGTGCAAGTGTTGTCATGTTATGTAATCGATCAGCAAGCTTAATCAAGATTACACGTATGTCTTTAACCATGGCAAGAATCATCTTACGGAAGTTTTCTGCCTGTTGTTCGGCTTTGGTATTAAATTCGATTTGTGTCAGTTTTGTGACACCCTCAACCAGTTGAGCGGTTTTTTCACCATAGCGCTTTGCAATTTCCTCGGCTGTTACATCTGTGTCTTCAATCACATCATGCAATAGGGCCGCAATAATTGTTTCTGTGTCAAGCCGCATGCCGGCTAAAACACATGCTACAGCAACCGGATGCGTAAAATAAGGCTCTCCAGAGCTTCTTATCTGTGTCTCATGCGCATCAGCACCAAATAAAAAAGCATCAGCAAGCAATGCACGATCTTTTTTATCCAAGTAGCTATAGATGGCCCTGTTGAGTTTATAAAATAAAAACATAGCAAGTAACAATCTGTATCTATAACCCTAGAGTATATACCACCCATAAAGCATTTTACAGCGTTTCTTGTTTCACCTTTTATATGATTTAAAGCTCCCAAAGGATTGTTTCAAGGCATTTCAAAAATAAAAACGCGACCAGGTTGAGCATAATACGCAAAGCGTGAAATTTATTTATGCTGGTCTGGTTTAATCATAACATCGCATTTTTCCAATGGGATTATTTTTGATTTTTTAATGAGCTTATAGCCGATAAGTAATACCAGAAATAAAATAAACCCAATATAGGTTGCCAAGAATTTCTGCCAGGTGATTGCGCCGTTGATAATATCCGAGAACTCTTGTCCTAGTATAATAATCGCAATCACAATCATTGCAGCAACAGGTGCAATCGGAAACCATTTTGCTTTATAAGGTAGCTCTGTCAGGTTTAAGCCTTGTTTTTGATAAGCACGGCGAAAGCGATAATGACTCAGCGCAATACCAAACCAGGCAACAAAACCAGCTAATGAGGAAATATTAACAAGCCAGGTAAAAACAGCGCCATTTCGTAAGAAAAAGGTTAAAAAGAAAAAGCAGCCAAGTAAAGCCGTCACTAAAAGTGCATTGATGGGTATGCCTTTTCTATTGATTTTGGCAAATATGCTGGGTGCTTGTTTCGTGTGCGCCAGATGCCACATGATTCGTGTGGCTGAATACATGCTGGCATTACATGCAGAAAGAATCGCAATTAAAATAACGGCATTCATCACGGTTGCCGCATAGGTTAAACCTGCATTTTTAAAAACGATGGTAAAAGGACTTATGGCAACATCGGAGTCAGGGTTGACAAGAATATTGCTGGTGTAAGGAATTAAAAAGCTGATAATACCGATGGCAAGAATATAAAAAATCACTAACCGCCAGAAGGTGCGCTTAATCGCTAAAGGAATAGATTTTCTTGGGTTATCTGCTTCTCCTGCTGCAACCCCGACAAGTTCTGTTCCTTGAAATGAGAAACCAGCAATCAAGAAAACAGACATAAAACCAACAAATCCATTATGAAAAGGTGCATCGCCAATATGCCAGTTTTTAAAGCCAATAGAGCCGCCAACACCTGTTACGCCAATAATGGTTAAAATACCTACAACGATAAAGATAATAACAAAGGCCACTTTCATAAAAGACAGCCAGTACTCGGTTTCACCATATACTTTCACGGCCATGATGTTTAAACCAAAAATAAGCACAAAGAATAAAATACTCCAGACAAAGCTTGGCACGTTTGGAAACCAGTATTGCATAATCAAGGCTGCAGCAATAATTTCAGCTGCAATGGTAATTGCCCAGTTAAACCAGTAATTCCAACCCATGGCAAAACCAAAATCTTTGCTGACATATTGGCTTGAGTATTCACAAAAAGTGCCCGTTGTTGGGTGGTGTGCGGCCATCTCTCCCAGGCTGCACATTAAAAAATAAACCATAATTGAAATGATTGCATAAGCAAGCATCGCACCACCTGGGCCTGCCTCATGAATGGCCCCACCACTGGCAAGAAAAAGCCCTGTTCCAATAGAGCCACCAAGGGCAATCATAATTAAATGACGTGTTTTAAGACTTCTATGTAATGTATCTGACATGATGCCCCACCTTATAAAGTAAATTGTTTTGATATTATTGCGCTTTTATCTTTTTTGATAAAGCGGTTATTATCAATGAAATGAAAATAGCGGTGGGAGATGAATTGTGTGTATTGTTGCATTGTTTTTTTCCTTCTTGTCTTTAATAGATATATGCTACAGATTCCAGACCTGTGTCATAAAAGTGAAACCAAAATTTTTACTCATGCATCTAACCTCTTGCGTTTGAGTTTGATTATAAAACCACAATACATTGATGTTGCTCATAAAAGCGTCAGTAAACGGTGCTTTTTCATAAGGCACTGATTCATAAATTAGACATCATGAACTTCCCCTTTAACGGCTGAACCATATTATGGCCACTGATAAAATTAACGGTTTTTTATAAAAATGTAAATATGACAGAAGATTTCGATTAATGAATTTTCTGGTAAAACCGGCCTCAAGGCAGCTAAACTCTTAATAAGAGCGTTTGACAATTTTATGCGTTTTCATTGAAGGTGCTGATAAATCGTATAAATAGTTTATGCGCGGTATAAAGTAGTCTGTTAGCTTTGTCCATGTTAATATAGGGGTCAATTTTACAGTGTACGATATTATGTCGCACCTGTCGTTGTCCGTGTTAATATAGTGGTCAATGGTAATAAACGATCCCGCGCAAGCTGCGGGGTATATAAAATAAAGAAATAACAAATAATAGAGGACTATCGCTGTGGCGATAAAGTTGAGAAAGCAAAAACAAGACAAAAAACAGAAACAAAGGCTTACGCCTGTTGTTGATAAACAGGCGCAAAAAGATTTGAACTATTTATTGGTTGAGCGGTTAAAAATAGCATGGCTTGTGCTAATGGGTGCGTTAGCCTTATTTTTATTGCTGTCACTTTTTTCCTATAATCATTCAGATCCAGGTTGGACAGTTGCCAGTTCAAGCACCAATGTACAAAATTATGCAGGAATTGTTGGTGCCTATACGGCAAACTTTATTCTGGCTATTCTTGGTGTTTTTGGCTTTCTATTACCATTTTTACTGGTTTATGGTATATGGCTTTTTTTCCTGGAGAAGAAAAGCTTTGCTGAAAGTAGTATTTTACTGATGTTAGTGCGTACTTTAGGCGTATTGTTATTGCTGATTTCAGGTAGCGGCTTGGCAAGTGCATTACTATCTGTATTTGATACGTTGATGCCTGAGGGTGCCGGTGGGATATTGGGCCAGGAAGTTGCGTTTTATACCCTGACTTATTTAAGTACAGCAGGTGGTGTATTAGTGCTATTGGTCGGGTTTGTATTAGGACTTACGCTGTTTTCCGGCGGGTTTTGGGCGCGATCAGCCTTTTATGGGCTTTTAATGCTTGGTAAGTATTGTAAGCAGTTTTGCCAAAAGCTTTTCTCATTTAAGCTGCGATCAAAGCCGTCACGTGATAAAAACAGAAATATTAATAGTATACAAGCCGATGTGCAGGATATGGCACAAACATATGAGGAAATTGATACCTTAAATTTTGTTGAGCCTGTAGTCCACCTTGAAACTGAAGCTTCAAAAAATGATGCGCAGTTTGAGTTACCATTGGACAATGAAAACTTTGATGAACCTTCTCAAGCGCGTGTGACAAATGAGAAGAAAAACAAGCCAGATGCAAAATTAATTAAAAAGAAAGTAAAAAACAAAACGGATAAGAAAACAGGCTTACCTAATCTGGATTTATTAGATGATCCAGATACAAAGCAAGAACAGGTTTCAAGCCAGTTTTTAGATAAAATGGCAGCTTTGGTTGAGGAAAAGTTAGCTGATTTTGGGGTCAAAGTTAAAGTGGTTGATCGCTATCCTGGGCCTGTGATCACACGTTTTGAGGTTGAGCTTGCCCCTGGGGTTAAAGTCAGCAAATTAACTGGCCTTGCCCAGGATTTGGCGCGTTCCTTATCAACAACAAGAGTGCGCGTTGTTGAAGTAATCCCTGGTAAACCTTATGTTGGTTTGGAGCTGCCAAATCAAACAAGGCAGATGGTTCGCTTAAAAGAAGTGCTTTGTCATAAGAAATTCAAAGAGTCAAGCTCCCCATTAACCATGGGGCTAGGTGTTGATATTGCCGGGGCCCCTGAAATGGCAAATCTGGCGAAGATGCCACATTTATTGGTTGCAGGGACCACAGGCTCAGGTAAATCAGTTGGGGTTAATGCGATGATTATCAGTATGTTATATAAATCAACGCCAGAAGAGCTTCGCTTGATTATGATTGACCCCAAAATGCTTGAGCTTTCGATTTATGAAGGAATCCCGCATTTATTAACACCAGTTGTCACGGATATGAATGAAGCCGCAAATGCCCTTAGGTGGTGTGTCAAAGAAATGGATCGCCGTTATGAGCTTATGGCTGCAGCTGGAGTGAGGAATATTGCAGGTTTAAATGATAAGATTAAAGCAGCTTACAAAGCAGGTGAGCCATTAAAAGATCCATTATGGTTAAAGCTGCATCCAGGGCAAGAGGAAGATGCCCCGTTATTGGAAAAGCTTCCCTTTATTGTGGTAATTGCTGATGAGTTTGCCGATATGATGATGGTTGTTGGGAAGAAAGTCGAAGAGCTTATTGCACGCTTAGCACAAAAAGCACGTGCAGCAGGGATTCATTTGATTTTAGCAACACAAAGACCTTCTGTGGATGTGGTCACAGGACTTATTAAAGCAAATATTCCAACAAGAATTGCATTTCAAGTCTCATCAAGGATTGACTCTCGTACGATCTTGGATCAACAAGGAGCCGAGCAGTTATTAGGGCATGGTGATATGCTCTATCTGCCGCCTGGCTCTGGTGTACCAATGCGTGTGCATGGTGCGTTTGTCGATGATGATGAAGTCCACCGCGTAGTTGCTGCCTGGAAGGAGATGGGTGAACCAGAATATATCGAGAGTGTAACGGCAAGTGAACCTGATGAAGGTGATGGATCAGGGGAAACCGGCAGTGAGGATCCGTTATATGATGAGGCGGTGAAAATCGTTATTGAAACACAACGGGCATCTATTTCAAGCATTCAAAGACGCCTTCGTATCGGCTATAATCGCTCAGCACGCTTGATTGAGGAAATGGAAGCAGCCGGGGTTGTCAGTGAAATGCAGTCTAATGGCATGCGCGAAGTATTAGTGAAGAAGTGAGTAAATAAATATGAATAAATTAATCTTAAATTGCTTTGTATTGCTTTTGAGTATGAATGCAATAGCCTTTGCTGAGGATAGCCCAGTGGTGAAAGGGGGTGATTCGCAACAAAAAGTCACACAAAAGCTTACCAAAGCGCAAGCAAGTTTTTTTGCGCGCTTATCGGCATTTAAAAGCATGCATGCAGATTTTGACCAGGTGCTAAAAAACCCAAATCAAGGGTTAAAACAAGAATCATCCGGGCAAATATGGGTGAGTAAGCCAAGTTATTTTAAATGGCAGGTGGTGCAACCCAATAAACAGTTATTGGTTTCCAATGGGGATAAGCTTTGGAATTATGATGAAGATCTGGAGCAGGTCAGTGTGCAGTCAGTGCCAAAGGAGGTTTCTCAAGCCCCTTATCTGCTGTTATTGACAGGTAAACCTGAAACGCTGCAGAAGCTTTTTACCATTATTGCACTGGATAAAGATACGTATCGCTTAATTCCGAAAAAAGATACGCAGTCGCTAATTAAATATATCGATGTACAATTTTCTGGTGATGCGTTATCTCATTTGGCGATTGCTACTGAGACAGGGCAATCCACCGCGATTTATTTTCATAATATCTCTTTTACACAAATTCCAAAATCAACCTATCAGTTCAAACCACCTAAAGGTGTTGATGTGCTGGGTGCCTAGCGATAAAGACAATAAAATAAGGACATAGTCATGGATGCAGTAATAAACAAGAAAAAGGTTCAGGCTGTGCGTGAGCACATTCATCAATATCCTGAACTTGGGTTTGATGTAGATAACACGGCAGATTTTTTGATTGATGAGTTAAACCACTTAGGCCTTAAGGTAACAAGAGGGCTTGGTAAAACCGGCTTTGTGGCTGATTTGGTTGTGCCAGGTGCCAAGCGGATGATCGCGCTTCGTGCTGATATGGATGCCTTGCCGATTCAAGAAAAAAACACATGTGATTATAAATCTAAAATCGATGGCAAGGCACATATGTGTGGTCATGATGCCCATTGTGCAATGCTGATTGGGGCAGCTGAAGCCCTTGTTAAGTGCAAAGAACAGTTAAATGTCAGTGTGCGTTTTTTATTCCAGCCTTCTGAAGAGGTGTTACCTGGGGGTGCGCCTGCAATGATTGCTGATGGTGCGCTAGATAGCGTAGATCAGATCTTTGGCATTCATGTTATGCCAGCCATTGAGGAAGGTAAGCTTCAGATTTGCCAGCCAGTTGCCTTATCAGGTGTTGATTTATTTGATATTGAATTTATTGGCAAAGGTGGTCATGCGTCGCTTCCTGAGATAACCGTTGACCCGATGATCATGGCAACGCAGTTTGTCAACCAGGTTCAAAGCATTGTTTCTCGTAATATTTCAAGCTTTGAGCCCGCGGTTGTTTCAATCACATCGCTTCACATCGGCAGTGCCTATAATGTTATTGCCGATACCGCACAACTAAAAGGGTGTGTGCGTTATTTAAGTCAAAAGGCAGAAAATGTGGTAAAAACAAGACTTTTTGAGATTGCCCAAGGCGTTGCCAGCACTTATGGTGGCAGGGTCAATATAGATTATCAGCATGGCTATCCAGAAACAAGAAACCATGAAGATGCAATCAAACAGGCAATTCCTGCAGCTGAAAAAGTTTTCGGCAAAGAAAATGTATTATTGTCCGATAAACCTTGGATGGCCTCGGAAGACTTTTCCTACTATGCACAGAAAATCCCTGCTTGCTATGTTTTTTTAGGTGTGCGTAATGCACAAAAAGGATTTACTGCCATGGTACATGAGCCAACGTTTGATTTATCCATTGATGCGATGATGTTGGGTGTTAATTATTATGTTTGGTTGATTCGCATGCAGCAGGCTTAAAAAAGGCGTGACATCTTAAAGGATTTCTTTACCATATAGCATATATATGGCCACAAAAGACTGTAGATAAAAGAGAAGAGTTATGGCAATACAGCGATTTGAGATCGAGTTGGTTGAGACAAAGATGTTGACAGACAGTATTAAACATCTTGTATTCAAAAAAGCAGATAATAGTGCTTTTAATTTTACACCAGGACAATTTGTTACCTTTTTGTTTGATCATGAAGATGGTAAGGTAAGGCGCCGAAGCTATAGTGTGGCAACAATCCCGGGAAAATCAGATCATATTGAAATTGCAATTTCTTATATTGATGGTGGTATTGCATCAGAGAATCTCTTTAATATGAAGCCAGGGGATAAATTCAATGCAATGGGACCTGCAGGACGCCTGGTATTAAAGGAAGATGAAAAAATTCGCAAGCTTGTTCTTGTTGGTACAGGAACAGGTATTGCACCATATCGTGCGATGCTGCCACAGCTTGAAAGACTTTGTAAGGAGAATATTGAAGAGGTTTATATTCTCTTAGGAGTGCAATATCAAAAAGATACGCTTTATGCTGAGGATTTTCGCGCCTATGCAAAAACGCATCCCAAAATTAAATTTATGGCTTGTTTAAGCCGTCAGGCATCAGGGCTTTATACCGATGAGGCACCTGGGTATGTTCAAAAGCAATTTGAACACTTGGCACTGAAACCAGGCCAGGATATCGTCTATTTATGTGGTAATCCAGATATGATTGATGATGCCTTTGAGCAGTTAACCAAGGCAGGCTTTGACACAAAGTCAGTGCGTCGTGAGAAATATATTTCATCAAATTAATCGAAAAAACTTGAGAAATGTAAGATATTTCGATATGATTTGCGAGATTAGTAAAGAAGTAAGTCGCGGTGCTTAGGGAGAGCCTAAGTGGCGGTGGCAAAACAAAAAGAGGTTTATCATGAATAACGCAATTCAACCAAAGTACGAAGAAATTAATGTAGCGTGCAGCTGTGGCAACACATTTAAAACACGTTCAACAAAGTGTGCAGATTTGCATTTAGATGTATGCTCTGCTTGTCACCCGTTTTATACTGGTAAGCAGCGTGTGGTTGACACTTCTGGCCGTGTGGATAACTTCCAGAAGCGTTTTGGTAATATGAAAGGGCGTAAGCTTTAAGAAGCTTCCAAAGTGATGAGTAGCCTATGGGGAATGATGTTTTATTTCAAAATATAGAACTTCATAATTACTCAGGTGCTATGATTCGTTTAGAAACTTAGTGGGCCAGTATGGTGGCTTTTTATGAATTTTCAGAGATACCAACGCCACTATCCTGTTATTGGCCTGGAAGGCCAGCAAAAACTCTCTTATTTTTCTATTTGTCTTGTTGGCTGTGGGGGCATTGGCTCCCCAGCCGCGCTTTATTTAGCCGCTGCAGGCATTGGTAGAATTGGTTTAGTTGATTTTGACCAAGTGGCATTATCCAATCTCCAACGCCAGATTGTTTTTACCGAAGCCGATATTGGCAAGCACAAAACTGAGATTGCCAAAGAAAAGCTATCGGCATTAAATTCATCGATTGAAATTGAAGCCTTTTGTGAACGGCTAAGCTATAAGCGTGCCTTAGAGATACTGTCCAGCTATGATTTAGTGATTGATGGTTCAGATAATTATCAAACACGATTTCTACTCAATGATGCCTGTTGTAAACTCAAAAAGCCTTTGATTAGCGCCAGTGTCTTGCAAACTAAGGCGCAATTAGCGTTTTTTGATTGCCAACATTTTTGTTATCGCTGTTTATATGCAGCACCACCACCAGATGGGATGACACCAAGCTGTGCCGAGGCCGGTGTTATTGGGGCTACAGCTGGGGTTATCGGTACAATGGCTGCCAATATGGCGATTAACTATGCTTTACAGAAGAAAATACACAAGCAGCTGATGATTTTTGACAGTGAAACGCTTAGCTGGCAGTATTTTGATTTTACACAACAGCCAGATTGCCCTGGTTGTGTCAAACAGCAGTATATTCCTGTTACACGTATAAGTATTGATAAGGTGCCTGAGGTTAGTGATTTTGATTCAGCATCTTTGATTATTGATGTGCGTGAAGATTGGGAGCTTCAACTGGCTGTCCTGGATCGAGAGTATATTCATATCCCATTGAATAAATTGTTACATAATCAATTCGATCAGGCAGTTTTATCACAGCATGATAAAATCGTGTTGTTATGTAAGTCAGGTACTCGAAGCCAAAAGGCAGCCAAGTATTTAAAAGATGAGGGTATCGAGAATGTCTTCTCTTTTAAAGGTGGTCTTAAAGCCTATCTGGCAGGGAAAAACAAAAGGTTATGTTACTAAACTCATTGCGGATTTGTGATCCTGTACAGACACTAGAAAATATTAAGCCTTATTTAGCACAGGCTGAAATTACCCGTTTAGCAAATTTAACCCATTTAGATGCTACAGGTATCCCAATCTATACTGCAATTCGTCCAATGGCAAAATCGTTATCAACAAGCCAAGGTAAGGCAATGACTGCTATTGAGGCGCAAATTGGGGCTTATATGGAATCATTAGAAGTCTACTTTGCCGAAAATGCACAGGCGGATATTTTACGGCAAAAGCTTGCTGATAATATATTATTTATTGATCCTAATAGATTAAGTAGCGGTGTTGCTTATGATAGTGACTATATTCATGACTGGGTAAGGGTTCATGCGTGGATCAACGATAAACCCTATTATATTCCTTTATCGTTTGTTTGTATGGATACGACAAATCGCGCTGTTTTAATAGAGGCGATCGATACCACAGGAATCGCCTCAGGAAATAGCTTTGATGAGGCATTGCTTCACAGTTTATTAGAGTGTATTGAACGCCAGGCAATTGGCTTGCCTGCAAAAATGGTTAAATTAGATGAAGAACATACTCTTTATAAAAAACTGGCAATGCATCATTATGTAAAAATCAGCTACTTTCCCAATCAATTTAATCTGCCGGTATTTGCCTGTTATATTCAAAGCAAGTACGCGGATGAAAATCAGATGATTTTTAGTGGTTATGGTGCGCATCTGGATAAAGAAATTGCATTAAATCGTGCGTTGACCGAGGCAATACAGTCTAAAGTTACAACAATTGCAGGATCGCGCGATGATATCCATAAATATGCTTATATCAGGCAGCTTAAAAAAATGGAAATTCCAGCACATGATATTGTACTAAGTGATATCAATGATAAAAAAGCACACATGGTGGGTGAAGGTGTGCAAATGCTTAGAGGTATTTTAAGCAAGCTTGGTTTAGATGCCTTGGTTTATACTTATCATCAAGAATCACTGGTGTTTTTAAAAAGTATAATAGTCGATAGCAATCAGCTATTTACAAGGAGCCAAAGTGACAAGGCAAAATAAAATCGTGGTATTTAGCGAGATTACTTTATCTAAAGAGGCGGTTAAGCAATATCTGCCTGAAACTGTGATCAAGCCATCGATAAAAACAGGCGATTTAATTCAGGCATGTAAAGAAGGTTTTGAAGTAGCTGTTATAATCGATGGGGTTTTTGATTTTATAAGCTCTGTATGGCATAAGGAGATTTTATGGGTCATGGCACAAGGTATGGATGTTATTGGCTGTGCTTCAATGGGTGCACTTCGTGCTGCTGAGCTTTACACTTATGGTATGAAAGGCTCAGGCTATGTGTTTGAGGCATATAAAAGTGGCCTAACCGATGATGACAGTGAAGTGGCAGTTAATTTCTACCAGCTTGATAAAGAGCTTATGACCAGTATTGCATTAATCAATATTCGCTATACGCTTGATATATTAAAACAGGAAGGTTGTGACCAAGTAATACTGGATACAACCTGGCAAAAAACAAGTGCAGTTTTTTATAAAAAGCGGACATGGCCGTATCTACAGGATCAATTGACACCAGAGGCGTTTAATCTGTTAAAAACGCATTATGTGGATATAAAAGCACTGGATGCAAGGCAATGTTTGCAAAGCTTACCAAGCCTTATTAATATACAGCAAAAAATAGTGACTGTACCACAAACTTTATTTTTAAATAAGCTGATTCGAGATATTTATTATCAAGATGATATTCAGGCAATTGCAGATATCTTACAAAAACATTATATACAAGCTCCTCAATAC
>NZ_QLIT01000080.1 GCF_003574485.1 Facilibium subflavum | reverse complement strand
AACGCTATCCACTACCGCAACCACGGATAACACATGATTTTTATACTTTAACAGGTTCAGTGAGTTAAATTGAAGAGCCGTATGTGGGAAATCTACAAGTACGGTTCTGTGAGGGGCATCATGCTTTCTCACATTATGTTTAAAATTTAAATTATAAATAGGAGAAACAGAGATGTCTACTCGACAGAAGTTAACACTTATTTTATCTGGCGTTGTATTATCATCAACAGTTGCCTTTGCTGGATTAACGCTGTCAAGCGCTAACCCTAATTACAACACAAATACCGTTAAGGTTAAGTGTACGGACAGTAGTGGTAATGTCTTAGCAGATCGTAATGCTATTGTTGGGCAAAATGTGTCATGGGTACTTGTAAATGCAGGGTTTTTAAAGTTGAAAAACCAAGGGCATTGTGTATTTACCTATACTAAAACAGGTGCTGAAATGGGTGAAGGTGATGTAAATGTGCAGGGTGTAAGTCAAGGTGAAGTTAGTAATGTAAAATCAGGTCCAGGCTTTAATATCACGGTAACACCAGGTCAAGGCGTATATGCTGATAATGTTACAATTAATATAGCGTAAGCTGCTTTAGCTGATCGGTTTTATTTACCGGTGAGTTACTTTATTTAAGCATTTTTAAACTAAAAAGAGTAAGTTTTAGCATATATTATGAAGAGGGGACATGCGTAATTCATCTAAGTTTATTGTGGGTATTCTATCTGTTTTATTCACACAGTTCACATTTGCCAGCGCTTATCAAATATTTGAACAGGATGCGGCAAGTTTGGGTACGTATCATGCAGGTTCTGCAGCACAGGCAGATGATGCCTCAACACAGTGGTATAACCCTGCTGGAATGACACATTTAAAACAGCAACAATTAAGTATTGGTGGCGAGCTTGTTAACACAAATATCAGTTATACTGGAACGCAACAAAATGTTGGTCAAATGGCTTCAGGAAGTCCTGTTCAGGTTAACGATGTCAATGGCGGTGGCTTGACACCTGTGCCGAATATTCACTATGTATTGCCTTTAGGAGATTGGGCGTTTGGTGTAGGTCTTGTTGCACCTTTTGGTGCTGAGACTGATTATGGTGATGGAACTGCATTAAAATACTCTGGCACCAAAACACAATTGCAAAGTGTTGATTTAACACCAGCGATTGCCTTTCAGATCAATAAATATCTTTCTGTTGGTATCGGTGCGGATTTGGTATATGCAACAGGAGAGTTTGATAATAGTTTTGCTTATTTAAATAGTGCTGGTGGCAATACAGATATTAATGTCACAAATAAAGGTGATGGGTTTACCTATGGTTTTCACCTTGGCACATTAATACAGATTAATGACAGTAACCGCGTTGGTTTGGCTTATCACTCGAAGATGACCGTTAAGCTTAAAGGCACGACCGAAATGTCAGGCGATACCTCGCTTGTTACACTGGGTGGTTCTGCAACATCTGGTGATAATTTTAGTACAGAAATCATCTTACCTGCCTGGTGGAATTTAAGCTACTTTTGGCAGACAACAAAAACGTTAGCTTTAATGGCATCAGCCATGTATACCCAGTGGAGTTCTGTTAATTCAACAACTTTAAAAAATGTCGTGACCCCTTTTGGAGATAATTTTCAAGATGTTATTATTCAGCAAGACTTTAGCAATACCTGGAATTTTGCCTTGGGTGCAACTTATGATGTTACACCAAAGTGGCAGCTGAAAGCAGGGATTGGCTATGATATGACGCCAACCAATGATCAATATAGAAATATTCAAATTCCTGATCAGGATCGTTTTATTATCGCAACTGGCGTTGAGTATAAAATACTGAAATCTCTATCTATCGCCTTAAGCTATGCCCATTTCTTTGTGCAAAATGCACGTATTGATGTGACACAAAACATTACTAACACTAATCAAACAACTGATGGTCACGTGCAATCCTCGGCAGATTTATTTGGCTTGCAGTTAAAGTGGCGTTTTTAAAACAATGTCTGCCAGATCTGAATAACAGGTTTGGCAAAGTGTGCAACCTGATCAAGGCTGACAATGGAAGGCATTTTATTTAAATAGCATTTAAAGCTTAGATCACGAAAAAAACAATAAGCTTGTATTAAAGTTTCTGCTGTTTCCATGTTAATAAATTGCGCACTTTCCATTGACTGAATAATGCGAATACTATCACTATAATAGCTGATTTCAGGTCTTTGGTAGCTATAGGCTAAGGCATAAAATTGTGCAATAAATTCAATATCAACCATGCCACCTGGGCTTTGTTTTAAATCAAATTTATTTTGTGTTTTAAGGTGGTGTCGACGCATTTTTTCACGCATTTGAGTTATATCTTTTTTTAAAGCACCTATATCACGTTTTTGTGTTAAGATGCGTTGACGGATAGTGTTAAAAATTGGTTTAATCTGTGCCGCGCCAGAAATAAACCGCGCACGCGTTAAAGCCTGATGCTCCCACGTCCAGGCCTTATCTTCAAGATATTGCCTATATGCGCTTATAGGTGAAACTAAAAGTCCATTTTCACCATTAGGTCGCAAACGTAAATCGATATCATACAACTTTCCTGTGTAAGTTTGAATCTGCATATAGTGGATAAATTTCTGAATCACACGGACAAAGAGGTTGGATTTGATATTATCGCACTGAATGTGTGATAAAAAAACCAAATCAAGATCGGACGATAGACTAAGCTCAAGACCACCTAACTTCCCATAAGCAATAATACCAAGAGAATCTTTATAGTGTTTTTGTAAGTCTTTTGGGATATCTGTTTGCAGGAAAACTTCACGCCATGCTCCTTCCAAGGCGGCTTCAACCAAGACGGTTGCTAAATAGCTAAATAAATCCGATGATTCCATCAGTGAGATTTTATGACGAATCTCAGCGACAATGATGTTAAAGGTCTGTGTAACTTTAAATCGACGTAAGGTTTCTAAAAAGCTTTCTGTGTCCGTGAGGTCAATTTTCTGCAACTGTGCTTGCAAGGCATCACGCAGTTTATTAAGGCTTAAATAAATCTGGTCATGATGCTTTGCTGTGAGCGCTCTTTCTAACAAAAAAGGATATTTGGAAATCATGCTAGGCAGACGCTTTCCATAGGATAGTACGCGGACAAATCCTTCAAGTTCAGATTGTTTTTCACACAATAGATACAGATACGTCTTTCGGCGATAAAGCGTATGAATCAAATTAAGTACTTCGCTAACAAGTGCAATATCCTGAATTTTTTGCGCATGCGCAATTAGCTGATATATCATTATTTTTTCATTTGCTGAAAAAGTATGTTTCTGAAAGAAATGTTCAATTAATTGGTTATCAATGACATAAGGGATATCATCTTTTTCAACAATTAGATTCGTTGATTGTGCTTTTTTAGGATATGCATCTGTTTCATTCGGATTTTGGAAATTAGTTAAACGATCAAAAAGTATTTGCACGGCTTTTCTTGTTGTGCTGATTTTCTTATCAAAATCCTGTTCAGATGATATTCTGCTAAGCTTGATCACAGCTTTTCTTTGGTGTTCTTGTGTTGGTAGCAGATGCGTTTGCTGGTCGTCATACATTTGCAACGCATTTTCAACATCACGCAATAACACATAATGGCTATATAATTGCTGCTGATCTTCATAGGAGATATGACCTGCCTTAGCTAGGATAGATAAAGCGTTTTTAAGCGAATTTGTTTGCAGACGTTTATCCTGGCCACCGTAGATAAGCTGAAAGCATTGACAGATAAACTCAATTTCACGAATCCCACCGCGACCTAGTTTGATGTTATCTTTTAAGGTAGTTTGTTTCATCTCCTGCATGATCATTTGTTTCATATCGCGAATAGAAGATAGCATCTTGTAATCAAGGTAATGTCGATAGACAAAATCATTGATTTGCTTTTGGAGTTTGTAGGAAAAATCAGGGGAGCCTGTAAGAATATCTGATTTAATATAAGCATACCTTTCCCAGTCTCTGGCATGCTTAATTAAATAATCGACAAAGTGTGACCGGCTTGATACCAAAGGTGAAGTTTCACCAAATGGGCGCAGGCGCATGTCAACACGATACATAAAACCATCTGCAGTAACTTCACTCATTAATGTAATCAGTTGTTGTCCAATAAGTGTATAAAAGCGCATACCAGAGATGGTTTTATCACTATTTCGCTTAAGAGTTTCATCTTTTGGGTAGACAAAAACAAGATCAATATCGGAGGAGAAATTCAGCTCATTACCACCTAGTTTTCCCATGGCAATGATAGCCATGTGTAATGGTGTTTGAAGCAGCTTATATTGTTTTATTAAGTGCGTAAATAAGTAATGATAGCTTTTTGTTAATGTATATTTGGCAATAAACGATAATACAAAGGCGATATGTTCAAAGTCTGCAAATCCATGCTGTTGTTGAAACACTAATTTGGCATAGTGTTTTTTTTTGAGCCTTCTTAAGGCTTGTTGCATCTGTGAGAAATCATCTGTTTTTGTGAATAGGCCATCAATAGTTTGAGTGAGATATGTCTGATCGTCTTTTTGTTGCCAATGAGTGCTATAGATGATCTCAGGCATTTGCGTGAGTACTTGCCTGAAAAAAAGACTTGCTTGGAAGGTATCTTTCAACTGTGCAATAAGCTTATGTGGTAGACTTTTTAACAATGTATCGCATGGTTTAGAAAATGGCATGACTGTAAAGCATTAATGGCCTGTTGAAAGTATTTTATACCCATTACAAACCATTTTACAGTATAAGAGGTTACTTTGGTAAAGTTTTTCATGTTCAACTGACGCTCTCACGTTACAAATAAAAATCTGACAAAAATATGAAAATACAAAGAAAGAAGTTTGTAAAATATATGGCTAATGGGATATATTAGCAGCATTTAAAAATTTGGATTTATAAAAATGAAAATTGCAGTCTTAGGGGCAATGGCTGAGGAAATTGCGCCGATTTTAGCGCAAGTGGGTGATTATGGTGTTATCGAATACGCTAACAATAAATACTATCAAGCTGATTATGCTGGGCATACACTTATTATTGCGCACAGTAAAATTGGTAAGGTATTCTCAGCACTAACCGCCAGTGCGATGATTCAACACTTTGGTGCGCAGGTTTTACTGTTTTCAGGTGTTGCCGGTGGTGTTCGTGATGATATCAACGTGGGTGATCTCACCATGGCAACTAAGACTGTGCAACATGATGTTGATATTTGTGCTTTTGGTTATGCACTTGGACAAGTCCCTGGCAGTTTGGTTGAGATAAAAACAGATGAAAATCTATGCCAGTTGGCAGAACGCGTTGCCGATCAATTGCAGATCCCACTTAAAAAGGGATTGATTGCGACAGGCGATCAATTCATTCACCATCTGGATAAGAAAATACAAATACAACAAAATTTTGATGCCATCGCGCTTGAAATGGAAGGCGGCAGTGTGAATCTGGTTTGCCATGAGATGGGTGTGCCGTGTTTGATTTTACGAGCCATTAGTGATACTGCTGATGGTCAAGCCGTAGATGATTTTCCAAAGTTTGTTCAACAAGCTTCCAATCGTTCAGCCGCATTTTTATTACAACTAATTAAACAGTATTAACCTTGTGTGTCCATATCATTTTTTTTGAATAAAATGGCTGATTGAATATCGATAGGAATAATTATTGTAGGAAAGATCAAAAATATTATAAAAATTATAGAAAATGGCTTGACTTCAATAATGTCAGAATTATAATGTGCCTTATATTAGGATTCAGTGGTATGTCAACAATAGTTAATATGCCATAAATGAGACTCTCCCCAAATGAATTAAGGAGCTCAACATGATAATATCACACACACTTCAGCCACCAAGTTGCTTGGGATAACAGGCGTAACGCAGGGAATTAAGCTTTCTATGATAAACCTGTAGAAGCTGTTATTGCTGGATTTATCTAATAGGTTTTACCTTGATAACATAGAAAAAGTGCAAATTTTCCAAGCGTTGAGCTATTTCACCAATACTTTACATACTTAATTTTTATATATTCCAGTGATTTTGTATCATGTTATATGTAAAAATTGCCAAGTCAGTCAAGATTAGGCGTTACATAAGAAGTATTGCTGGATAGTTATGCCCGCTACAAAAGGATTAAATCAATTTCCCTTTCAGAGCAATTACCTTGTAGGTTTTTTGCAACTGCATTGGAAGGCTTTTTACCTATTTAATATAATTTTTGAAATATAAGATATTTTTATCTGCTGAAAAAGGGAAAAATTGATGATTTGCCTTGTTTTAGTTTAAGGAGAAATGGAGAAACATTATGAGTGCGCCAAGCAAAGCTAAGGCAATCAAGCTGGACAATCCAGCCCAGAAAAAGGCTAGCCACCAGTCTGGAACCGAACTACACATAATGCAAGGTAACGAACATTATGAAGCTGTAGTAAGGGCGGTCTATCAGCCACAACGCGAGTGAAGGTATTGAGCCCCGTAATATACCATCGTCGCACCTGATCAAGGTTTTCATATGCCTGAAATCAGCACTACGCAATACGTAAAGGCGAGTATGCGTGGAGGTGTCGGGGTCTGAGTCCGTAGCGGGTAGCTGAACTGATTGCTTTGGAACTTGGGAGAACCTTGCTATTTCTGAATGCTTATCTTGGAGCCTAAAAAGCTAGAGATAAGCTTAGCAAGGTAGTCGGACTAGCTCATAGTATAGGTGTAAATTGGGTATTGACTCT
>NZ_QLIT01000079.1 GCF_003574485.1 Facilibium subflavum | reverse complement strand
ACGTAAAAACAAAGATCTAGTATTCACAAGCCAAATGGCTGAGTCCAATGTTGAGAGTTTGATTAATCAACGCTGTAAGGGGCAACAACACATGAAATGGTCAAGGGATGGGCTGCACAATATACTTACATTAAGAGCAGCGATGAATACTTATACTTGGCCTAAGGTTTGGGAGAAACATGTTCTTTTTGGGTTGAAAAAGGCAGCTTAGAACATAATATAAATACACTTCCTCCATGAATTGGCTGATAAAATCCAAAAAGCTGATAATGTCACACCCAAAAATATAACAACATTAGACAGAAAATGGAGATATTTATTGACTCTTCCCCAGCCAAATATCATGATACCTAACGCACCTGCCTCTATAAAAAATGCAGTAAGCACCTCATAGGTAAAAAGTGCACCCAGAACAGGACCAACCTTTTCTGCAAACCCTGACCAGTTAGTACCAAACTGAAACTCCATGACAATGCCAGAGACCACGCCCATACCAAAAGTCAAAGCAAATATTTTAGTCCAAAATTTAACGAGCGCTAAATATTTATCTTTTTTTGTTATCAACCATGTTGCTTCAAATATCATGAGAAAAGTTGACAGGCCAATACTAAATGCAGGGAAAAGTATATGAAAACTGACAGTAAACGCAAATTGAGCACGAGATAATATTTCCATCCAAGACATGTCAATCTCTCCAAATTTTAGCTATTTTGTATAGATATATTATTCTATCATTTTGAATTTAACAATTAAAACTATACAAATAATCTTTGTTTGACTAACATGTATAGCATGACAAGAAAAAGTAGTACTTCAATGAAACCTATCATTGCTATATCAAGTTGTTTGCTTGGGAATAATGTTAGATTTAACGGTTCTAACTCTAATAACAAGATGCTAGGTGAAACCTTTAGTGATATTTTTTCATATCGAGTTATATGCCCTGAAGTTTTTGCAGGTCTCGGTATTCCAAGAAAACCTATTTACCTTCAACAGTATAATCAAAACATCCTTGTCTTAGAAAATGATACCTCTCGAGATTTGACATCTACTTTAGATGACACTTGCCTCACATTAGTTCAGAAGATGAAAGACGTCGATGGTTTTATACTAAAGAAAAACTCGCCTAGTTGCGGACATAAATCTGTCAAAGTTTATAATCAAGAAAAAAATGTCATTTATAATAAAGCCAATGGTCGTTTTGTTGACACTATAGAAAGAGTGATACCTAACGCAGTGATTGAAGATGAAGGTAGGCTAAATGATCCTTATTTAAAAGAACATTTTATCAAGCGTGTTTTCTTAAATGCTGAAGTAAAATCTAATCATCTAAATATTATTACAATCAATGATTTGATGAACTTTCATCTCCGGCATAAGATGCTCATGCGTTTACATAATCCAGATAAGCAGAAGTTACTGGGACAATTAATAGCTCAATCTAATCATGTAGCTATTGAGATACTCAAAAAGAAATATTTTGAGATTTTTGTCACCATTTTTGAAAAAGTTGCCAGGAAAGGTCATCATGTCAACATTCTTCAAAGAATATTAAGAGAGATCAACAAAAATATAAATGCAGAGCAACGACAAGATCTACAAATTAAAATAAAGCAATTTCATGATGAGATTATTCCTTTAGCCGTTCCAGTAGAGATGATAAAACATTATCTGATACGCTATAGAATAGAATACTTGTTGAAGCAAAGTTATTTGAATCTTTATCCAGAAAATCTTGGTCTAATGAGTAAAATGTAAAGAGGTGAGGTATGAATATTTTGATTGCCGGTGGGTCAGGATTTATAGGAAAATTTTTATCAAACATTCTTCCAGCTAATCATGACGTAACACTTCTGTCAAGAAATTCTAACTTAGTAAATAATGCTTATACATCTGTTTTGATATGGGAAAATTTAAATGAAAATGTAATTAGTCAATTTGATATTATCACCAATCTTTGTGGTTATAATATCAGTGATTCAAGATGGTCAAACAGGATAAGAAAAAAAATCATTGATAGTAGAACCAAAACGACTCATAAGCTTGTTGAACTGATTGGATCAAAGAATATTTGGCTCATCAATGCAAGTGCTATAGGTTTTTACTCATTTTCTTCAAAAAAGCAAGATGAAAGAAACTTTCTAAAAACAGAACCATCAAATTGGTCATTTTGTCAGCATATAACAAACCAATGGGAATCAATGGTTACCTCATCAAATGTAAGAAAATGGACTATATTAAGGTTTGGTGTTGTTTTAGACAATGGTGGAATGCTTGCCAAACTAATACCAAGTGCAAAAATTGGTCTTGGAGCGGTTATCGGGGATGGTACTCAGTTAATATCATGGGTCAGTTTAAACGATCTTTGTCGTGCTATTTGTTTTATTATTGACAAAAGAATTCATTCTAAAGCCATTAACATTGTATCACCTAAGGCATCTACTCAAAGAGAGCTAATTGAAAGTTTATGTGTATCACTCAATAGACCAAGATTATTTAAAATTCCCAAGGGAATTGTGCTGATGCTCTTTGGACAAATGGGAAAAGAGCTCTTACTAGCAAGCCATAATATATATCCAACGCTATTAACTGACTATGGATTTCAATTTAACGATACTTCTATCAACTCATGTATAGATAAAATAATTACTGGGGCAACGCAATGACAGAATCACTCTATCCAATTAGGTATATATCAGAGAAAACTGGTGTTAAGCCAATTACGCTGCGTGCGTGGGAGAAACGATATAATCTTATCACACCACAACGCACTGAAAAAGGGCACCGTTTGTACTCGGATGATGATATTAAAACCATCCAAAAGACAATCACACTGTTAAATTATGGTTATGCTATTAGAGAAGTTCCTGCTCTTTTGAATGAACATGATGGTCATATTGTTGTTAGAGATAAAAAAAGTCATCATATGGTATCATTTGATAAGCTTAATAAGCTTGTTAAAGAGTATAGGATTGATGCATCCATTAAAGAAATTGAAGACTTAATGTCGCTCTACTCACCAGAGTCATATGCACAAATCATTCATCCAGCAATGATGAAATCTCTTAATAAAGATAGTTTTATACATATTGATTATGCTGAAGTAATCAAAGAGAAAATTATTGATATGATTATACTTCGATTATATCGAAATATAATTGAAAAAACGAAAACCAAAAGACAAAAGGTTTATATCATTGGTTATCGTACTGCTATGGTTAAGCCACTTGTTTTGCATGGATTGATGATTGCTAATATTCTATCAGCACATGGTTATGAAATATTTTTCTGTTCAGGCGTATCGTCTTTAGATTCGATTTTAGAGCTTCCAACAGAAGCAATAAAAATAATCTATATGAGACATGATGATTTTTATCTAAATCAACTTGAGGCTAAATTATCAGCCAATGTTAACAATATAGCCCTTAGCCTGTATAAAAAAGATAACTATTCAGGTGATATTGATCTACTACCATCTAGCTATATTGAGCTTTTTGAAGCATTCAAACGAGTTTTTGCAATAGATGAGGTCTACTAAAATGTTAACATTCAAAAATAATGGCATGAGATTAGCCTCTAGAATAGAAGCCTATTCTCTAAAAGTTATTCTTATTGTTGTTTTAATTCATATTTTTCCATTTTTTGCTTTTACAACTTTATTTACATGGGTTGACATCTATCTTTTTATTGCTAGTTATAGTGTTCGTGTCTTTGCTTTGACCGCTGGTTATCATCGATACTTTTCTCACAAGTCATTTCAAACATCGAGAATTTTTCAGTTTTTACTTGCATATCTAGGTGCGCTTGCGTTACAAGGTGGACCATTATGGTGGGCTTCGCACCATCGCTATCATCATCGAAATTCAGACACTAATTTAGATGTTCACAGCCCCATAAAAAAGCATTTTATAGAAAGTCATTTATTATGGTTTATGAAACGATCCAACTTAAACGCTCATTACAATCTTATTCGTGATTTCAGCAAATATAGAGAACTTAGATTTATTGAGAGATATTGGTATATAACACCAATCCCTGTTTTATTTGCCTTATATTCTATTGGTGGATGGAACTATGTCCTATGGGGTTATTTGATTCCAACCGTGTTTGTGAATCATGTCACTTACTCAGTTAATTCTATCGTTCATATCTTTGGAAAAAGACCATTTGACACGAAAGATAATAGTCGAAACAATTGGTTTATAGCTATACTCACATTTGGCGAAGGCTGGCACAATAATCATCATCGATATGCAGGTTCAGCCAATCAAGGCTTTTCATTCTCTCAAATCGACATAACTTTTTACATATTAAAGCTATTATCATTTCTTGGCATTGTAAGGAATTTAAAAAAAGTGCCAGATAAAATCCTAAAAGAAGGTGGTTATTTAAAATAATGGACAAGCAAATCGAGAAAATTGCAATTATTGGTAGTGGAATATCAGGATTATCAGCGTCTTTTTTATTGAAAGATCACTTTGATATTACACTTTATGAAAAAAATGGATACTACGGAGGACATGCACGAACTGTTTTTACAAAAGCACGTTTACCGATTGATACCGGTTTTATTGTTTTTAATTACCAGACCTATCCACATTTGACTGCCTTGTTTGAATTACTGGGTGTGCCAGTCAAAAAAAGTAGCATGTCGTTTGGAGTATCTATTGATAATGGAGCGATTGAATATAATAGTGAACGTCTTTCGAGTTTGTTTGCTCAGAAAAGACAACTGTTTAATCCTAAGTTTTTAATGATGCTGCGAGATATTGTTAAGTTTAACAATGCGGCTAAAAAATTTTTAGCAAATGATCACTTAAATCATGACCTCACATTAGCTGAGTTTCTGCAGTCAATTAATGTTGGTGAGTATTTTCGTCACTACTACCTCTTGCCAATGGGGGCATCAATCTGGAGCACTCCTTCAAGCCAAATGCATGACTTCCCAGCCATAACGTTCTTAAGGTTTTTTAACAATCATGGATTGTTAAATATTAACGCACCTGTTCAATGGTATACAATCGATGGCGGCAGTAAAGTCTATACGGATAAAATTATTGATAGACTTAACAATGCCAATGTTGCTTTTAGACCAGGCGTTGATTATGTCAAACGATCTAAAGAGCAGGTTGTTATTACAGATAAGCACGGGAGTACGCAAACTTTTGATAAAGTGATTTTTGCCACGCATTCGGATGAAGTGCTTAAGCTGTTAGAAAGCCCAACAACACAAGAGTATGAATATCTAGGCGCTATCAACTATCAAGATAATCATATGGTTTTGCATAGTGATCAAACATTGATGCCAAAAAGAAAAAAAGCGTGGTCCAGTTGGGTTTATTTATCTGATTCAGATCAATCTATCTCATTAAGTTATTGGATGAATAATTTGCAGTCACTAGCCTCAGAAAACGATTATTTTGTGACAATTAATCCAGCAATATTCCCTCAAGCGGACACAATTGTTGACCAACATGTCTTTCGCCATCCGGTGTTTGATCATGCAGCTATCATCGCGCAACAGAAACTCATGACTATTCAAGGACAAAATAATACGTATTATTGTGGAGCATATTTGAGATATGGCTTTCATGAAGATGGTATTTTCAGCGCAGTTGAAGTGGCTAGAATGCTTGGAGTTAATGCGCCATGGCACCGATGAAAACCGGCTTGCTTAATGCCAACGTACATCATAAGCGCTTTAAGCCCAAAGTGAATAAGTTTAGCTATCGTTGTTATTATGTGGTCTTAGATATGGATGATCCCCATTGTGCAAGTAACTTTTTCTCGGTTAATAGACCTAATCTTTTAAGTTTTTATGATAAAGATCATGGTTATCGTGATGGCAGTTCATCCAAGCAGTGGGCAAAAGATATTTTTGCTCAATATGATGTCATAATTGATCATTTATACTTGATGACGATGCCACGTGTCTATGGCTATTTATTTAATCCTGTGAGCTTTTGGTTTGGATTTTATCAGGGGCAATTAGTGGGTATTATTGCCGAGGTAAATAATACATTCAAACAATCTCATTGCTATGTGTGTATTGCCAATGATAAAAGCAAAATAGACGATAACACTTGGTTCCATGCCAACAAGATGTTTCATGTATCGCCATTTTATGATCGTATGGGCAGTTATCGCTTTAATTTTCAAGTCACTGACTGTGGCAAGATTCGTATATTCATCTACTATTATCAGGAAAAAATGTTGCAGTTGTTAACATCTGTGACAGGAGAAATGCAAAGCTTGCAATCATCAACAATTATAAAATCAATGATGAAAGTACCGTTTCTGACAGCAAAAGTCATGTTTTTAATTCATTATCAGGCGTTGAAATTATGGATAAAAAAAGTGGGTTATTGTCAAGTGCCAGAACCTTATGAAAAAAAGGTTACCTTAGCTCAAGTAGAAAATAAAAACAAATATTCGTGAGGTTATAAATGTTTGAACGTATTTTAAGAAATAAACTCATTCAATCACTGCAACATATTGAAAAAGGTAGCTTGTCGATTACGCTACCAGAGGGTGAAACACATCATTTCAAAGGCTCAATATCAGGTAAAGTGGCTGATATTGCGATAAAAGATTGGCGAGTGCTCGCTAATTTAACGCGCAAAGGCGATATCGGGTTTGCCGAGGATTACCGAGATGCTTACTGGTCAACATCCAATTTGCAAGATTTGCTTATTTTTGCACTTGATAACGACAATATTCTTGATGGATATATTAAGGGAAGCTTTCTCTATCGCAAGCTATCTATCTTACTCTACTTGACTAAACGAAATACTGTAAAGCAAAGCAAGAAAAATATTCATGCACACTATAATTTGGGTAATGGCTTTTATCAACTATGGTTAGATGAATCAATGACTTATTCATCAGCTATTTTTAATCAACAAACACAGACATTAGTAGAGGCACAGCAAAATAAATATCAGCATATCTTGGATAGAATACCCCAAAAAGGTAGTCTATTAGAAATTGGCTGTGGTTGGGGTGGTTTTGCAGAAAAAGCCCTCAATACCGGTAGCTATGACTACAAGGGAATTACTTTATCTAAAGAGCAGCAGCATTATGCGCAAGCTAGGTTAAATGATAAATCATTGATTGCATTGGAGGATTATCGTATTCAACAAGGGCAATATGATATTATCGTGTCAATTGAAATGATAGAAGCGGTAGGCAAAGCCTATTGGGCAACTTATTTTAGTAAATTGAAATCACTCTTGAAGCCCAATGGTAGAATTATGTTACAAAGTATATTAATTGCTGATGATCTATTTAAAGACTATGATAAAGGTGCTGATATGATTAGGACCTTTATTTTTCCAGGAGGAATGCTGCCAAGTATGAAAATTATTAAAAGCGAACTTCAAAAAGTCGGATTAAAAATCGTTAGTGAGAAATTTTTTGGTCTAGATTATGCTAAGACACTTTCGCATTGGCTTAAGCGATTCAATGAAAAAAATAAAGAGTTATTGTCAATGGGCTTTGATGAGAGCTTTCAGCGTATGTGGCAATTTTACTTGGCATCGTGTATTGCAACGTTTACGAATAAACGCACGGATGTTGTACAAATTGAGATTGCGCATGCTTAAGCTTTATTCGCAATCTATCATATGTGTATTGAGCATTTTTATGTTTTTTTGTCCATCTATTTATGCCAATAATCTCTCATTTTCCAAGGTAGAAAAACAAAATCCGCAATTAGTCGGCAAGATTCTTTATACTTATTGGTTTTGGGATATTTATTATGCGGCTCTTTATGCGCCAACTAAAAATTTTAGTTGGCGGCATTCTTTTTTCCTTAAACTTACCTATTTAAGAGATTTCTCAGCTAAATCAATTATTGAAGAGACAATTGATCAAATGACATCACAAACACCAAAAAATAGTGATGATGATCTTAAAAAGTGGCAAAAGCAGCTACAAAATATCTTCCCAGATATCAAGAAAAATCAAAGCCTAATTGGTTATTATGATGGCAAGCAAAGGACTTTGTTTTTTACAGGACAAGGCAGGTATTTAGGTCAGGTCGATTCATTAGCTTTCTCAAGGTCATTTTTTGCTATCTGGTTGGGTGACCAATCAGAAAACCTCGAATTATCACGACAATTACGAGGGCTAAAATGACTATGAAAATTCAGAAGTCACTGGAAATTAAATACAGCTTTATGGTTTTTCCTGTGGCTTTTGCTGGTATTCCTATTTATATCTTTTTGCCTGATTATTATCATAATCATTTTGGTTTATCATTAACTGTGTTAAGTATTACTCTTTTTGTACTACGTGTGTTAGATGCGCTCATTGATCCCTTTATTGGTTGGTATTGTGATCGCTTTCCTCGGCAGCATAAGAAAAGTTTTATTGTGATTGTTGCTCTTTTTATTCTAGGGTTTTATATATTATGCAACCCTATGATAGGCAGTCGATTGATCAACCTGTTAATTGGTGTTTTGCTGTCAACATTAGCCTACAGCTATTTAACGATATTTATCAATACGCAAGGTGCACTTTGGAAAAAAGGGCAAAAAGAAAAAGCAGATATTATTAGTCTGCGTGAGCTATTCAACATTATAGGTGTTTTAGTGGCATCAATTTTGCCTTTTATTTTGCTGAGTATACTACCAGTGCAAACAAGTTATTTTGTTTATAGCTTGATTTTTAGTGTGATCATTATTTTTACCAGTATTAAATTCTTACAATGGTATCGTGCTGTCCATAAGCAGAATAATACGATAAAAAAAGACACATATGAAAAGAGTTACGGTTATAAGTACTATTTTGCGCAGATGAATCAACAGGGAAAATTTTTATTCTTAAGTTATAGTATCAGTGCTCTTGGTTCTGCGATCCCTGCGGTGATGCTCGCCTTTTATAGTCGCTATGTTTTGCAGATGCCACAATATACAGGGCTTTATCTTTTTTTATATTTTCTTGGCACGATTATTGCTATTCCTTTTGTGAGAAAACTAGCATTGCGTTACGGTGAGGTGCATATTTGGATGTATGCCATCATCATTGCCATCATTATTTTTATGTGTGCCTTTTTTCTAAACAAAGGGGATATATTAGCATTCTCAACCATCAGCTTTACTTCGGGGTTATGCTTTTCTGCTGAGCTCATTCTGCCGAATCTATTACTGGCGCAGTGGATCGATACCAAAGAAAGAAATCCATTAGGCAATGGTTATTATGCATTGTTATCATTTATTGGTAAATTTAGTTTCGCCTTGGCAACGATTGTGACTTTGCCGTGGCTTGATGTTCAGATAGCTATCAACACGGTTGATTTATCAAACGTTATTTTGATCAAGGTGTTGTACTGTTTACTGCCCTGTTTAATCAAAGCGGCAGCATTAATCAGTTTATTTATCTGGCAAGGCCGACGACAAGAAGGAGGTGTTAAGTGAATGCGTTATGTCGATTTTTACAACTAATGATACTAGGAGTGTATTTTATGGCAATAAGTTTATTATCAGGCTGCTCTAGCGGTATTGAGTATTATAAAAATGAGACCCCAAAGCTTGATTTAAAAAACTATCTTGACGGGAGAATAGAAGGTTCTGGTATTATTGAAGATTGGAAAGGTAATGTGGTCAAAAAATTTGACTTTATTGCTGATGCCAGTTGGAAAGATGATGTATGTACACTCGATGAGCATATGATCTATTATGATGGCAGCAAAGATCATCGTATTTGGACCATTAAGAAAATCAATGACCATTATTATGAAGGGCAAACAAAGGATGTGATTGGTATTGCTAAAATCCATGTTCAAGGTAATGCAATGAACTGGCAATATAAAATGGATGTCAAAGTTGGCAATAGCACCTACCGACTTAACTTTGATGATTGGATGTTTCTCATGCATAATGATGTGCTTATCAATAGAAACTACTTCAAAAAATTTGGCTTAACCGTTGGCTCATTGACTTTATTCATGCATAAAAAAGGATTACCCAAAGATGACAAGAACCAATCCGTATCACCATAAAACCATTTGGATAATTGGTGCCAGTGATGGTATTGGCAAGGCCGTGACTCGATTGCTTGATCAGCAAGAGACAAAGCTAATTATCTCGTCAAGAAATCAAGACAAACTACAAACACTATCTGGTGAGCTTAGAAGTCAAGCTCATATCGAAGCTTTTGATGTGGGCGATTATTTAAATTTTAAAAAAAGTATACAGACAGTGCTATACAAGCATAAGCCAGATTATATTCTATATTTTCCGGGGTATTATGAGCCTGCCAAGATAGGAAACCTATCTAATGAACTGATAGATAAGACAATTGCTATCAATCTAAAATCTATTTTTGTATTGATTGAGGGTGTTTTTAACTATCTAAAGAAAAACCCATCATGTGTGTTAGCAATTACAGCAAGTGTTGCTGGATATGTCGGTTTACCTTATTCTCAGCCTTATGCTGCAACAAAGGCTGCGGTAATCAATCTAGTTCAAAGCTTTAAAGCAGAGCATAAAAGTTTTAATATCAAGTTGATTAACCCAGGTTTTGTTAAAACAAAATTAACTGATAAAAACAACTTTAAAATGCCTGGCTTAATGACACCTGCTGATGCAGCTATTGCTATTTTAAAGGATCTAAGAACAAGTCGATTTGAAATACATTTTCCGAAAAAATTTACTCGAATCATGAAAATTGTATCTTACTTACCCTATAGACTTTATTTTAGATTGCTTGCAGCTAAGAAAAATATTATTAACTAAGCCAAGCTAATTCTAATCATCTTTTTATTGACGTACATTTTCTGATCTCAATAAATGCATTTTAAATTTATTACACAGAGATAGACCCAAAATCAGAAAAGAGCGGGCGCATTCGGAATTTGTGGGTAAATAGTTCTTTACCGTTGAATTAATCTCCAAGGTATAATACAACTAAATGTATTCACCTTAATGAGTTTGACCATAATGAACTTAGCTGAGCAAAACTTACAAGACATTCAAAAAGAAATATCAACTATAATTGAAAAATTGACTGCGCTGAAC
>NZ_QLIT01000078.1 GCF_003574485.1 Facilibium subflavum | reverse complement strand
CAAACCTTCAATCCGCGTGCTTCGCTTGGGAACAAGTACAGGATCAAATTCACCTGAGCGATCACGAGGCACATCAATTTCCAATAGGCCATCTTCTGTTATTACGCTTTTTCGTGCCGTGCCGTTACGTGCATTAGCAGAATCGCTACGTTCATGCCTGTCATAACCAAGATGCGCCTTTAGTTCACCTTGTAAAGCACGTTCAACCAGACCTTTGGTTAATTGCTTCAATACGCCATCTGATTTAAATAGATTGGATAAATCAGCACCTGATTCGACAATGAGATCAAGCGCTTGATCTAATGCTTTGTTTTGTTCTTTGTTTTTCATCTTTCGTCCTTAGATTATACGTTTTAACCATTATAACCTATGAAAGAATTTACACAGTTATTTCAATACTCCCTGCGCCCTCCCAATTTTTAGCATTTTGTGCGACCTGGAGCAATTCACCAATAAAGGGGAGGTCATGCTCATTAAGCGCTAGTGTGTTGGCAATCTCACGGCGCAGCGCAAGCATTTGTGCTGGAATGTTATTTTGCCGCTTTTTAAGTGAGTTGATTTCATCTTGAAGGGCAGCTTCTTCTTTTTGTAAATTTTGAATCTCGATTTTCACATCAACTTGTTGGTTTTGTTTCTCTTCAAGTTGAGCTTCAAATTCTGTTAAATAGGTTTTTATTTCCTGTTGCTGGCGATAAAATCCAGACTCATCACGTATTTTTCCCAGGCTAAGCTTTTGTGTTAATGCGTGGTATTTTTCACGGTTGATTTGTCGTTGTGATTGCGTATTGGTTAGGGTTTCTATTTCTTTTGCAATTTCAGCAATTCTACTACCGCCTTGGCGTTCGATTTCAATTTGTAATTCAACTAATTTATCATTCAACCGGTCAATGTGCTGTGTCAATTGATCGGACTTGTATTGTGTTTTGTCCATTTCCTGTTGTAATTGAGCAAGCTTTGTGGTTAATAAACCTTTTTCAAATCCTGCAAAATAATAAGGTAAAGCTTGCCGACAACTTTCTAACTCCTCAATGCATATTTCCTGTTCTTGAAATTTATCTGCATCTTGCTTGAGTTTTGTCAATAGTGTAATTTGGTGACGTGCTTTTAATACAGCTTCATGGGAGCGGTTCAGGTTGTCAAAATTTCGACAAAGCTCATCAATACGCTGCTCTGCGTTTCCTTGCTCAAGCATGTGGGTGCGCACGAACTGAGTTAAGTTGCCAACAGATTTCATTGAAACGGTTTGATAAAAAAGCTCTAAAGCCTGTTCATGTTGAATACCAAAAAGCTGGCGAAATCGTTGACTATAAGCTTTGAAACTTTCAAAAGTCTCACAATGTTGCTCTCGCTTTAGCTGCTTTTTTAAGTTAAGAATATCATTGCCGAAGTTACTAGGTTCTGTGAACCAAAAAAACTACAAGATGTGAAATTAAGTTGATTTAATTAAAAAATGATTTGCAAGGTTGCAATCCTTGGTTTGAAATATTTTTGAGAAAAACAACAAAGGATTGCAAAATGCATTATCACATAAATGAAAATGCTTGGGAAAAGATTTATGAATTTTTAATGACGGTAAAGAGGATACACTGCAAAAATACGGAATCTTTGCGTTTATTCGTGGAAGGGGTTTACTATGTGTTACGAACGGGTTGTCAATGGCGTATGCTTCCTGAATACTACGGTCATTGGCGGGCAGTTCATAAACGTTTTATGCACTAGACTGTACTTGGG
>NZ_QLIT01000077.1 GCF_003574485.1 Facilibium subflavum | reverse complement strand
TTGCACTTTTACCTTTCAAATATCCAACCACATCGGTTTGATCCTTTGTTGTGTTGATTCAACAACAAAGGCTACACTAATACTGTAAAGGTCAAACCTTTGGGAGTCACCCCAGCATAGCTGGGGGTTTACCTATGTGTAATTAGTCATCTTACGTTATTTTTTTTATATTTCCAAGCACACTAGATTTAATATACAGTTTCGGTTATAGTCTTTCATGGCAGTATAAAGCCATCCCAATTATGAGCTTGTGCTGTTTTATTATTATACAATATCAATTTTGGCGGGATAACGAGCAGGTCAAAAAATGCTTTCACCTTTTAATTGCTTTAATAATTTTTACGGGCGTTTTTTTAGCATTTATGAAACCTTTAAGTAGCAACACATTAGAAAAGATTGGTATGTTTTCAATGCTATCTTATTCGATGCAAATCATTCCTCAGATTGCAAAAAATTATAGACAGAAATCTGCTGATGGGCTTTCTATTGTCTTCATATTATTGTCCATTATTGCGCTTTGTTGTGATGAGACTGCCGCTTTATGCCTAAACTACCCACTTCCAAGTAAAACAACACCTATTGTTGTCATCACATTATTATTTTTCGTCATTTGTCAACGTTTTTATTATCATATATTATCTAAAGCTATTGCTTTAAGAATTGCCTAATAGTTGCTTGATGAAAGGTCTGTATTTATTCACAAATATAACTAGATCATAAAAACTTACTCTAGATAATTTATGCTTGATATTTTCAACATAAGCCTCACAAGTTCGGTAGCTAATTTGAAGTATTTCTGCTAAATCCTGTATCTTTGTAATGCCATTCATTATATTAATAACAATTTTTTTCTCTTTGTTGGATAAACGAAGACCTTTAAAAACTGACATATTTTTATCTTTTATAAAATCGGTCTGAATATTCATCTTTGGTGCTGCCTCTGGTAATATAATCATAAATTCATTCATGAACGATTGATTGGCTAATTCAATATCCAGGTAATGAAGGAACCTTATAAAATCTTCCTTAAAAGCCAAATATTTATGTTCCGGCTCTTGCGTGATAACCATAAGATGATTAATACTCCCATCAAAACTAATATGATTGTAATATAAGATATATTCATTCAAATTATTAGAAATGCCGTTAAGTGATAGTAAATAGTCATAGCTATAGAAGTCCGGCAATAATAATAAATTGTGATAAGTAGGCAAAGGCTCTTTAAGATAAACTGCATCGTATATGTATTGCTCTGTTATAGGTCCACTGTACAAAGTCATATCATACACCCTACCATCAGGCATATATTTTGAGAGTGTCATCTCAGTTATATAATATTTTTGGACAAACTCACGAACCAGTTTCTCTAAAAAAAAACTATATTTTGGCCATATATGATAATGTATTTCACTAAAGGAAGGCATTATCTTATCCCGTTAAATATACTGCTATTTCCAGTATAGTACGGATTTCTTCCATTAGTTACTCCACCCCCACTGGAACAGAAAATTTTATAGTGTTGATGCTGGCTAAAGAAGAACTACCATACATGCCACCATGGCTTTTTATATTTTACAATAATTTTAATGTCATACGCGCCAATAATTCCTTCTTTCTTTGCATTTTTACGTCCTTTTTCAAGGTCCTTAAGATCTTTTTGAGAAATTACGCAATATCGCTCATTATCATTATTTGACAGATTACAGGTTTTTGTCTTCCACTTAGTCCAGTCTTCCATATCATTGGTCAACGTGTAAATGACTGCATATTGGTAACCAGCCCTAGTTTTGTTTTCAAACTCGACATTGCCATTTTTAGTTTTTCTGATAACAAGCCCCAGTTCTCTACCGTAATCTGGCGCAATAATTATTTGACGTGGATAGCGATCAAGATCAAAAGGTACAACCTTGTAACCTTTTTCTGCTGAGAGTTCTGTAAAACCATCTAACTAGTCTATACGACTACTGCCCTTTTCGCTTTCAGTAGCAACGTCTACTCTTAAACTGTTTGCCCAAGCAAATGAGCTACAAAGCGTCGTTAACAAAAAGATTGTTAATAATTTTTCCATGTTATTCCTCTTTAGGTTGTTAAATAATTATCTTCACATTGAATGGGTCTTATTTTATACAGATCATTATTTATTAAATCCCGGAGAATTACTAGGTTCTGTGAACCAAAAAAACTACAAGATGTGAAATTAAGTTGATTTAATTAAAAAATGATTTGCAAGGTTGCAATCCTTGGTTTGAAATATTTTTGAGAAAAACAACAAAGGATTGCAAAATGCATTATCACATAAATGAAAATGCTTGGGAAAAGATTTATGAATTTTTAATGACGGTAAAGAGGATACACTGCAAAAATACGGAATCTTTGCGTTTATTCGTGGAAGGGGTTTACTATGTGTTACGAACGGGTTGTCAATGGCGTATGCTTCCTGAATACTACGGTCATTGGCGGGCAGTTCATAAACGTTTTATGCACTAGGCGG
>NZ_QLIT01000076.1 GCF_003574485.1 Facilibium subflavum | reverse complement strand
ACCTTTGGTTAATTGCTTCAATACGCCATCTGATTTAAATAGATTGGATAAATCAGCACCTGATTCGACAATGAGATCAAGCGCTTGATCTAATGCTTTGTTTTGTTCTTTGTTTTTCATCTTTCGTCCTTAGATTATACGTTTTAACCATTATAACCTATGAAAGAATTTACACAGTTATTTCAATACTCCCTAGGTTCTGTGAACCAAAAAAACTACAAGATGTGAAATTAAGTTGATTTAATTAAAAAATGATTTGCAAGGTTGCAATCCTTGGTTTGAAATATATTTGAGAAAAACAACAAAGGATTGCAAAATGCATTATCACATAAATGAAAATGCTTGGGAAAAGATTTATGAATTTTTAATGACGGTAAAGAGGATACACTGCAAAAATACGGAATCTTTGCGTTTATTCGTGGAAGGGGTTTACTATGTGTTACGAACGGGTTGTCAATGGCGTATGCTTCCTGAATACTACGGTCATTGGCGGGCAGTTCATAAACGTTTTATGCACTGGGCGGAAATTGGG
>NZ_QLIT01000075.1 GCF_003574485.1 Facilibium subflavum | reverse complement strand
AGAGAAGTAGGAAGAGAAAAAATTTATTTATCATTAGGTTCTGTGAACCAAAAAAACTACAAGATGTGAAATTAAGTTGATTTAATTTAATTAAAAAATGATTTGCAAGGTTGCAATCCTTGGTTTTAAATATATTTGAGAAAAACAACAAAGGATTGCAAAATGCATTATCACATAAATGAAAATGCTTGGGAAAAGATTTATGAATTTTTAATGACGGTAAAGAGGATACACTGCAAAAATACGGAATCTTTGCGTTTATTCGTGGAAGGGGTTTACTATGTGTTACGAACGGGTTGTCAATGGCGTATGCTTCCTGAATACTACGGTCATTGGCGGGCAGTTCATAAACGTTTTATGCACTGGGCGGAACTTGGGATTTGGGATGAAATGATGAAACACATGAGCGATGCAGATATACAAGATGTAATGATTGATTCGACGATTGTCAGAGCGCATGCATGTTCTGCGGGCTATGACAATGTTGGGTATTGAGCTCTGTGCGTTAGGTAAGCGTAATGGTTGTTTTACAACGCCAATTCACCACCTACTTTATTCGCC
>NZ_QLIT01000074.1 GCF_003574485.1 Facilibium subflavum | reverse complement strand
GGAATATTAGACCACAACAGTTATTAGAAGCAAGAAGAAACAAAATGAGATATTTAAAAATAAATATCTCTTTAGACAACATATCAATTTTCTTCAACGCAAAGAAGGTGAATTTCTCGAGATTGATTGCCCTGATATATGTGAAAAACGTTTAGAAAAACTTGTTTACCCATGTATTTTGAAACCATTATCAGGTACAGCGAGTATGGATATACATAAAATTAACTCGAAAGAAGAGCTGCTAGGAATTTTACCAAAACTAAGCGGTAAGTTTATTCTGGAGCGCTATATTAAGGGAGATGAATACAGTGTCGATGTTGCAACAGTTGCATCACAACATAAAACTCTTTTACTGGCTAAGAAAAGTTGTTTCGAGAATAGCTATGTTGAAAAATCACATTTAATTGATAATTCAATTCAGGAGGGAACCTTAAAACTTCTTGAGTATGAAGTGGATCGTTTCCTAAATTCTATTGGTTATGAGTCTGGCATGGCCCATATTGAGCTAAAACTATTTGATGAGGAAGTGGAGTTTATTGAATGTCAACTTAGAATGGGGGGGGATCATTTATTTGATGTATATGAGCTAATTACGGGTTGTGATCTTAGTGAAGTTGCGTATCAGATTGAAGAAGGTGAAATCAGCTCCATAAGCGATATTAAATCCGCATTGAGACCAAATTTAACAGCTTTAATAGACTACAAGCACTTCTATTCAGAAAGCATGCAGTTTGTTAAATGGAATTCAGCTTCTTTACTGCAGAAAACGCCACATATTTTTACGTCTGAATTACCAAGTTCCCCTGAAACATTCAATAAAAAGTTGAAGTCATCTTTTGATAGAAATTATTGTGTAGTATATGTTGCAAGCGATTTAAGCCGCATCCTCCTTTCTAAGGGGATTATTGATAAAAATGTTTACCCCTTATTCAAATTGAGCGCTAGTAAGCATGAATAAAATTAGACTGGTATTATTGACACTTTTCCCTTGCATCACAACAACATTAATTTATTTTTCTGCTTTTCTTAATGGAGGCCATAATCTAGGTGCTGCTTTTCTTGTTGCATTCTTCTGTGGCCAGCTTAGTGCTTTAGTTTGGAGGAATATGTCAACTACCCGTCATAGTTTTATAGTATTAAATATATTACTCCTCGTGTTTTTTATATTCTCAAACTCTCCAATAATAATGTTACTTATGGGCTTTTGTCTTAGAATATTAGAACCATTAAAAACTATATTAATAGTTGATATATCCAAGCGCCTTAAAACTTTATCCAGTAAAACTTATGCGACCTTATTTATCATTGTGAATATGGTAACAGTTTTAAGCATTTGGTTTGTTGACTGGTCATTAAAAACGCTTTCTCTCGAAAAAACCAGGGGATATGTATTATTAGTGTGGGTTTCATATCTTACCTTAACTGTATTATTTTTCCATAAAAGATTGACTGAGGAAAAAGAGAAGAGAACTTTTTTTATTAGAAAGGCTTCTATAATGAAATGCATCGAAAAAGCGGATATTCAGCATGTGATACAGTTTGCGATAGCAGTTTACTTAATCAATGCATCAAATGTTTATATGGGAGTTATGAATAGTAGTGTTTTTAAAAGGTTACCATTGGGCGGTTTATTACTTGATAGCTCTTTTATTTTAGGGTGTATAATTGCGTATTTGTATTTGCAAATTTGGTCAGTTATACGTACATATTTTTATTTTGGTGTTATAATCTCTACGGTTTTAGCGCTTGCCTGCCAAGGACATGTTTATGTGGCTATGTGTAGCATGCTTTTATCTGGCTATGCAGCGAGCATAGGTGTGAGCTCATCATTATTTAAAATATCTCAACTCGATAACTTGGATAAACGCAGGTATATCATAGTTGCCGTGGGAGTGTTGCAGATATTACCAACCGCATTATCTGCATTTTTTCAACAAGTTCTAGGGATAAGCTATGTGTTCTCTATGCAAGCCTTATTACTAGTGGCATCTTTGATAGCTTTGTCTGTAGCTCTATGGGCAAAAAAGCTAGAAGTAAAGGCATAAAATGAAAGCAAAATTAATTCACCAAGCATTTAATTATGATGAAATAGTCCGAAGTTTCAGGATGAAAATGAGGTCTTATGGTTACATGGAAGTTAATCCAGAGGAGTTATTGCCTTCATCTGACACAAGTGTGTTGTTTACTAATTCTGCTATGACACGATTTAAAAAGCTGGAAGATGATTTTCACTGTTCATTTACGTTTCAACCATCTTTGAGGTTGCAAAATTTAAAGCTTATAGAAAAAGTTAAGCCAATCTTATATCTGAGTTATTTTGTGCAGTTTGGAACAATAACAAGAGATTTGCAAAGGAATGTTATTCAGGAGTTACTAAGTGTTGCTATGCTTCTAAAAACAGCCCAAGAGGTTACATTCTTTTTGGACTGCAGTAGTCAAGATGTCTGTTTTACAAATATGCTTGAAAAAGAGAATAGAGATGAATTACAACCGTTATTTGATCGTAAATCAAAGGCTGCATATGATTGGAAGTTTGGTGAGGAAGGTCTAAGCGGAAGAGGATGTACTTTGAATGTAAAACTTGAAAATGGTTGCTTCTATGATATTGGGACTGTGATTGCTATCTATAAATACGATCAATTAATAGGTTATGAATATGGAATAGGCCTTGAAACAGCTCAGTCGCGACTACAGGGGTTTGTTTCTCCTTTAGACTATATCTTGAAGTATAATAAGGTGGCAAATGATAGATGGTTGTCTAGCTGTGTGTATGACTTGCTGTCTGTATTACTCTGTCTATATAATGAAGGGCTCCCAACATATAATAAAGGTAAAGGGAGAGGATCGAAATTTAGTCGATCTAAAAATATGCTCTTTGAGCTTCTATTTTTAAATGGCTTAAGAGTAAGTGATTTTAGACCTTTATTTGCAAATGGCATAGAAACTCAAGCGTTTTTTAACCTTATGCAATATTATGAAAATAAGCTAGCCGAAAAAGAAGAAAAACTTAGGAATTATATTGAATATGTCGAGAGGCATGGAAAAAGCAGACAAAAAGTGTATGAATATGGATCGAAGAAGCTATATCTAGATATGCAAATAATAGAGTATATAATAGGGCCAGTGCTTAGCTAGCTATAGCGTGGTGATCCGCTCAAAGCTTAGCTTTTTGGCGGTCTTGATGCGCGTTTACGTTCGTTTTCTGTAAGCAGTTTCTTACGTAGACGAATCGATTTTGGCGTGATCTCAACCAATTCATCATCCACAATAAATTCAAGCGCATATTCAAGCGTTACTTTAATTGGAGGCGTTAAAATAATGCTTTCATCTTTGCCAGATGCTCTAACATTAGTCAGCTGTTTCCCTTTGCAAGGGTTAACCGTTAAGTCATTATCTCGCGAATGAATACCAATAATCATGCCTTCATAAACCTCAGTGCCATGATCGATAAAAAGTTTTCCACGTTCTTGCAGATTAAAAAGTGCAAACGCTAATGCTTTTCCTGGGCAATTAGATATCAGTGTTCCATTTTGTCGTGTTTCAAGCATGCTTTTTTTCATCGGCCCATAGTGGTCAAAGACTTTATTAAGCACACCAGTGCCGGAAGTAATCGTCAAAAATTCAGTATAAAAGCCAATTAATCCACGCGATGGAATAATAAATTCAAGCTTAACACGCCCTTTACCGTCAGGCTCCATATTTTTAAGCTCACCCTGTCGTAGCCCCATTTTTTCCATCACAGTCCCTTGATATTGCTCATCAACATCAATAATGGCATGTTCATAGGGCTCACACATTTGTCCATCAATTTCTTTGAAAATAACATGAGGACGTGAAACTGCGATCTCAAAACCTTCTCGGCGCATGTTTTCCAATAAAATTGCCAGATGTAGTTCGCCACGACCTGATACTTTAAATTTATCAGGATCATCGAGTTGCTCAACACGTAAGGCAACATTATGTAATAATTCTTGATCAAGCCTGTCTTTGATTTGACGTGAGGTAACAAATTTGCCTTCACGGCCTGCAAAAGGAGAAGTGTTTACCTGGAAAGTCATTGAAATTGTTGGCTCATCGACTGATAATGCGGGTAAAGCCTCAACTTTTTCTGGCGAGCAGATTGTATCAGAGATGTTTAACTGCTCAATGCCAGTAATGCAAATAATGTCTCCTGCAGAAGCTTCGGGGACTTCAATACGCTCAAGTCCCATATGGCCAAGAATCTGTAGAATTCTGCCTTGTTTCTTATTGCCTTTTTTGTCAACAATAACAACAGGTGAATTTGTTTTAATGCTGCCGCGCTTGATACGGCCAATACCAATGGTGCCAACAAAGCTTGAGTAATCCAGCGAGGAAATCTGCATCTGAAAAGGGCCGCTTTGATCAACTTCTGGTGGGTTTACATGTTCAACGATTGCTTTAAAAAGTGCATCCATATTACCAGGGTTTTCATTTTCATCTAGTGTCGCATAACCATTTAGTGCCGAAGTGTAGACAACAGGGAAATCAAGTTGTTCGTCTGTTGCGCCCAAACGATCAAAAAGATCAAATACCTGATCCATTACCCAATCAGCTCGTGCGCCAGGGCGGTCAATTTTATTAATAACAACAATTGGTTTTAATCCTTGTGCAAAAGCCTTTTCAGTCACAAATCGTGTTTGTGGCATTGGGCCGTCTACGGCATCAACCAAGAGTAAAACCGAATCAACCATCGACATCACCCGTTCAACTTCGCCACCAAAATCAGCATGCCCGGGAGTATCGACGATATTAATGTGATAGTCCTGCCACTTGATGGCAGTATTTTTCGATAAAATAGTAATCCCACGTTCTTTTTCCAGATCGTTAGAGTCCATTACACGCTCTAGTTGTTCATTGCGTGTTTGAAGTGTTCCAGATTGTTGTAAAAGCTTATCAACAAGGGTGGTTTTGCCATGATCTACGTGAGCAATAATGGCAATATTGCGTAATTTTTCTATCATTCAATACAGTCTTTAATTTTATAAGATTAAGTTTGAATAGAGATTGTACAATGCGTTACGAAATACGCAATCTTTTTTTAAACCTTTGCGATTAATTTTGTCGAATCTTCACTAATTGAATGCGATTATTTTCAACCTTCATCACTTCAATAGTGTAGTGAGAGACTTTAAGGCAGCACTTGCCCACAGGAATCTCCTGTAGTTGATCAATGATAAAACCAGAGATTGTTTTAGCGCCTTCAGTGGGTAATTGTAAATGCAAGTGACGGTTAATTTCTCGAATTGTTGTCTCGCCTGTTGTTGTGTGGGAGTTATCTGCTTGTGTGGTGATGTGTGTATCTACTTGATAAGTATCTGAAAACTCGCCCACAATTTCCTCGATAATATCCTCTACCGTAACAATGCCTTCGATTTCACCATATTCATTAACAACGGTAGCAAAGCGCATGCCTTTTTGCTGGAAGTTAATCAATTGATTTTTAATGGAGATGTTTTTAGGGATATAGTAAGGTGCATGAAGCAGACCCAAAATATCCTCATAGGTAGGCTTTCGATCCTCGGTAATAAACCGCAAAGCGCGCTTTGTTGAAATAATGCCTGCGATATTTTCAATGTTATCATAGCAGGCAAGTAAAATAGAGTGTTCAGCATGGATAATCTGATAAATGATTTCTGAAATATCAGCGCTTAGATTAATAAACTCAATTTTATGATGTGGTATCATGACATCTTCAACCTTGATCATCTCAAGCTCTAAAACGCCTAATAACATGTTTTTATTACGTGGGCCTAGCTTTCCTTTTGAGTCATGAACAACAGAGTGAATCTCTTCTTGAGTTAACGCTTCGGTAACTTCGCTTTGTTTAATTTTAATACCAAATAAGCGAAAAAGTATATTGGCAATGGAGTTTAATGTCCATACAACCGGGTAGAAAACGAATAACATCGGCGCAAGAATTGAGGAAGCAGGAAAAGCAAACTGTTGCGGAAAGAGTGCCGCAAGTGTTTTCGGGATAATTTCAGCAAATAAAAGGATAACAAAAGTTAATAAGATGGTGGCAAGGATGATACCGATATGGCCTAAATGCTGTTCGGCGTAGCTTGTTAATATTGCTGAGGCGATAATATTAGCAAAAGTATTTCCTACAAGAATCATACCCAATAATCGATCAGGGCGCCGAATCAGTTTCAGGCTTCTTCTGGCGGCTTTGTGTTTTCGTTTGGCAAGGTGGCGTAACTTATAGCGATTTAATGCCATCATCGCTGTTTCTGAACCTGAGAAAAAAGCCGAGCATAAAATTAATATTACTAAGGCTGTTATGGTAATACCTAAACCGGTCATAGAACTGTAGCAATTAGTGTTAAAAATGGTTTGTCTCATCATATAACACGGTTTCGTTATTTACCAGTGCGATAGAAGTTTATTTCTATAGAAATGGATGAAAAATTCATGACAAAAAAATCGCGCTCAACTATAAGGCATGCTATAATGCCGTGAAATTTAACCTTTGAATCACTTTATAATCATGCAAGATATCCACCAACATAAGATTCTAATCTTAGATTTTGGCTCTCAGTACACACAGCTTATAGCACGGCGGATACGTGAAATTGGTGTGTTCTGTGAAATCATGCCCTATGATGTTGATAAAGAGCATATACTGGCATTTAATGCAAAAGGTATTATCTTCTCAGGGGGGCCTGAGTCAGTGCACATATCTGTAGATGTGCGCGTGCCAGAATTTATTTTTTCTTTAAATGTCCCTGTTTTAGGTATTTGTTATGGAATGCAAAGCATGGTATATCAACTTGGCGGGCAGGTGGCTGCATCAGATAAACGCGAGTTTGGTTATGCAAAAATCAGTGTGGCGCAAGAAAGTGTTTTGTTTGATAATCTTCCGCAGGTTCAAGATGTGTGGATGAGCCATGGCGATAAGGTTGTTGAGCTAGGTGATAACTTTGTAACGATTGCTGCATCTGATAATGCACCAATTGCTGCTGTTGCACATCGCGAAAAACCTTTTTTTGGTGTACAGTTTCACCCTGAGGTCACACATTCTCAATACGGTAAAGAGTTACTAGAGAATTTTATTTTTAACGTATGTCATTGCCAGGCTTTATGGAATCCTGCCAATATTATTGATGATCTTGTGGAACGTACACGTGCACAGATAGGCACAGACCAGGTCATCCTTGGTTTATCCGGTGGGGTTGACTCATCTGTGGTAGCCGCTTTATTACACAAGGCAGTTGGTGATCAATTAACCTGTGTGTTTGTTGATACGGGACTTTTGCGTTTGCATGAAGGTGATCAGGTGATGAATGTTTTTGCTGAACATAAACACATTAATGTGATCCGAGTCAATGCTGAGGCACGTTTTTTAAAAGCGTTACAAGGTGTGAAAGACCCTGAGGAAAAACGTAAAATTATTGGCAATCTTTTTGTTGATATTTTTGATGAAGAAGCAGGTAAACTTGTCAATGCAAAGTGGTTAGCGCAAGGCACAATTTATCCAGATGTAATTGAATCTGCAGGCTCAAGTACGGGCAAAGCACATGTGATTAAGTCGCACCACAATGTTGGTGGGCTTCCTGAGGATATGATGCTTGGGCTTGTTGAACCATTACGAGAGCTTTTTAAAGATGAAGTTCGCCGTATTGGTGTTGAGCTTGGCTTACCTTATCGTATGGTTTATCGCCATCCTTTCCCAGGCCCTGGGTTAGGTGTAAGAATCTTAGGTGAAGTAAAAAAAGAATATGCTGATTTATTGCGTAAAGCAGATGCAATATTTATGGAAGAATTAGAAGCAACCGGGTGGTATGATAAAGTCAGTCAAGCATTTGCCGTCTTTTTACCTGTGAAATCTGTTGGTGTAATGGGCGATCAACGTAAATATGATTATGTGGTTGCATTACGTGCCGTTGAAACCATTGATTTTATGACAGCGCGCTGGGCACATTTACCCTATGAGCTGATTGAACACTTATCTAACCGTATTGTTAATGAAGTCTCTGGGATTTCACGTGTGGTCTATGATGTTACTGGTAAACCACCAGGTACAATAGAGTGGGAGTAATTGTTTGTTTTATCTTGAGAATTATTGCGTAGTAAAGGATACTATTACGCAAAAGCGATATGTGATGTGTGGTTAATATGCCAAAGACAAACCGCCAGGATTATACCTTATTGGCCAATATCAACTCACCTTGTGATTTAAGAAAGCTTCCTGTTGATAAGCTTTCATATCTGGCAGAGGAGATTCGTACTTTTCTGGTTGAAACACTTGATGTTTCAGGTGGCCATTTTGCCAGTAGTTTAGGTGCTTTAGAGCTAACACTGGCTTTACATTACGTTTATGATACGCCTAAAGATCATCTTGTATGGGATGTAGGACACCAGACTTATGTACATAAAATATTAACAGGCAGAGCAGATTCGCTTGTTACAATAAAGAAAACAGGTGGCTTGTCAGGATTTCCAAAGCGAAGTGAAAGCCCGTATGATGCTTTTGGCGTTGGACATTCAAGTACTTCGATCAGTGCGGCTTTAGGAATGAATCAGGCGGATAAACTAAGTGGCAGTTCTGCCAAAACGGTTGCTGTTATTGGTGATGGTGCCTTAACAGGTGGTATGGCATTTGAAGCATTGAATCATGCCGGTGGTATGCACTCAGATGTGCTGGTTGTTTTAAATGACAATGAAATGTCAATTTCAGAAAATGTCGGCGCGTTAACAAGCCACTTAACGAAATTGTTATCTGGCTCTATGTATAACAGTTTTCGTGAGACGGGCAAAAAGATTTTAAAGAAAGTCCCAGGTGCTTTTGAAATTGCGAAACGACTTGAAACACAAGCTAAGGGAATGTTTGTTCCTGCAAACTTGTTTGAAGCCTTGGATTTTTATTATGTGGGGCCCATTAATGGCCACGATATTACAGGCTTGATTGAGGCATTAAAAACATTAAAAGACCATGATGGTCCTAAGATTTTGCATATACTGACCAAAAAGGGAAAAGGTTACCAAAAAGCAGAAGATGATCCCATTAAGTTTCATCATGTAAGCCCTAAGTTTAACTCTGAGCACACGATTAAGAAAACAGCTAATCCCACCTATTCAAATATCTTTGGTCGCTGGATTTGTGATATGGCCGCAAAAGATAAGAAGCTTGTCGGGATAACACCTGCAATGCGCGAGGGATCTGATCTCATTGCGTTTTCCAAACGATTTGCTGATCGCTATTATGATGTTGCTATTGCTGAGCAGCATGCGGTGACTTTTGCTGCAGGGCTTGCCTGTGAGGGGTATAAACCGGTTGTGGCCATTTATTCGACTTTTTTACAGCGCGCTTACGATCAGGTGATACATGATGTCAGTATTCAAAATTTAGATGTACTTTATGCCGTTGATCGTGCGGGACTTGTCGGGGCTGATGGTGCAACACACGCTGGAAGCTTTGATTTAAGCTTTATGCGCTGTATCCCCAATACGGTGATCATGACACCAAGTGATGAAAATGAGTGTTATCATATGCTGAGTTTTGGTTATCAACATAAGGGTCCAGCACTTGTGCGTTATCCGCGTGGCAGTGGCACTGGTGCTGAGATTACCGAGCATTTATCGATTGAAATGGGTAAAGCCAATATGGTAAGAAAAGGGAAAAAATATGCCATTTTAAATTTTGGGACATTGCTACCAATCGCGTTACAGGCCGCAGAGAAATTAAATGCTACAGTGGTTGATATGCGTTTTGTTAAGCCATTGGATAAGGTATTATTAACTAAAATTGTCCAGGAATATGCATTTATTATAACACTTGAGGAAAATGCGATTGCCGGTGGTGCGGGTTCTGGTGTCAATGAGTATTTACTCAATCAGGATTTATTAACCCAGGTAAAAGTCCGAAATATCGGTTTGCCCAATTATTATCAAGAGCATGGTGATAAGGAATTACTGCTAAGTGAAGTTGGTATCTCGGTACAAGGTATTATTGATACCGCGTTAAAAATGTCAGAAAAACCTGTTAAGGAGAAAATCTAATGGAATATAATGTCAAAGCTCACTAAAAAATATGTGGCAGGGCTGAATTAATACCGACAGTTTATTCAGGTCTTACAAAAGCGTCAGGTTTTTCAGAACCTTCACCAAACAAGAATTTTTCCATTTCTTGCAATAAGAAGTTTTTAGCCTCTGGCTCTAATAAATTTAATCGGTATTCATTGATTAAGATGGTCTGATGATCAAGCCATTGCGACCAGGCTTCTTGTGATATTTCATGCAATATACGCTGACCTAGTGCGCCTGGCATTGGTGCATAGCTCATTGGCGTGGCTTGTTTTTGCAACTTTTTACAAAAGATTGTGCTCATATTTTTTCCATGGGTTATTTCTAGAAGGTTGATTATAACAAAACCAGTTAAGGGAGGCTATAGCCAGTTCGGTGATGATATTTTTTTAACATCTTGATAAATTCAATATATTGAAGTAAAATTAGACTGTGGAGTGAATAAGGCTGCATTGTTATGTGGGAAATAAAACAAACCAAAGAATTTGAGTCATGGTATGACGAGTTGACCGAGGAAAAAGCAATTGCAATAACCAAAAAAATATTAGTGATTGAAAAAATTGGAAATCTGGCAACACTAAAACAAGGTAGCAAATCACTTAAAAAAGGCTTATTTGAGCTACGTGACAAAGAATATGGTTTACGAGCATATTACTGTTTTCATGGGGCACAAATAGTTTTACTGCTAAATGGCGGTGATAAAAATACAAAAAAGCAACAAGAAAAGGATATCAAGAAGGCAAGAGAGCTTTTAGAGAACATTAAGCGAGGTTATTATGAACAAGCAGAAGTTAAACAATTTTAGGAACTTGGCGATCAGAAAACTCGGGCAAGAAACGTTTGATCGGATTGATCGAGAGTCGCAGTTAATTGCTGATAATATTTTGAACTTACAGCAACAGTTTTCCCTAGCCATGAAAGCATATATGGATCAAACGGGAAAAGGTTTTAATGAAGTGCAAGAGGAGCTTCATATTTCCTCAAATAAATTAAATTCTATTTTAAAAGGAACCGGAAATTTTACAATAAGGTCAATTAGTGAAATTTTGGGCATGATTGGCAAGAAAGTTAGCTTTAATATTCATTAATAACCCTTTTATTTTGGAGTCTACCCATTTAATTGAAATGCACAGCTTTCTTAACAGGCTGAAGTGAGCACTGTGCCTACATCTGATTTTAATCCAATATAATTTTCCTGTATTTTGTGCAAATTACGCTATCCATATGGCAAAAGCTTTGGTAAAACAGTAGTTCCGGTGCAATAAACTTCAGTGACAAGAGATAAATTATTATGGCATATACTGTGCATAAATTCGGTGGCAGTAGCCTTGCTGATGCAAAGAAAATTAGGAATATTATTTCAATTATTCAAGGCAGAAATGAAGCAATTATTGTTTCAGCAAGCGGGAAGACAACGCGTATGCTTAACCAGGCAATTGAGCTGGCAAAAACAGGGCAAGATTATCAAAAAGTGTTATTGCAGGTTACCATGCACCACACGGGGTTGCTTGATGCATTAGATATTGATGATCAAGCACTATACGATCAAATAACCACGGATATTGAACACATCTCACAAATGTTGTTAACCATACAGTTAAGCCAGATTTGTGCCGATAGTCTATCTCATTTTATCTTGGGTTTTGGTGAGATATTTTCAGCCAGAATTCTCACTGCTTTTTTACAGACACAAAAGATTAAAGCCAGTTTTATTGATGCATCAAAACTTTTATTCGTTGATGATAGTGTTATGCCGGCAAGCGTTGACTGGGATAAAAGTCAAAAATCACTATCACAATATATTAAGCAATCCGGTGAGATTTATGTGATTACTGGTTTTATTGCGCAAAACACTGAAGGACATCGCACAATTTTAGGTATGAACTGTAGTGATTACTCTGCAGCAATTTTTGCAAGGCTTTTAAATGCAGAAAAGCTTATTATCTGGACAGATGTCGCTGGTGTATATAGCGCCAACCCACAGGTAGTGCCACAGGCAAGACAGCTTAGGTGCTTATCTTACAAGGAGGCGTTAGAACTTGCTTATTTTGGTGCTTCTGTCGTGCATCCATTGACGATTAATCCAATGATGAAAGCGAGTATTCCTATTTATATCAAAAGCAGCTTTAATCCTAAAGATCAAGGTACCATCATTACAGACCAGGCAATAAGTCAGACAGGCTCTCCGTATCTGATTAAGGGGTTAACAAGTATTCAAGGTGTTTCTTTGATGCGTGTTCAAGGCGTTGGTATGATAGGTGTGTCAGGTATCGCTGCAAAAGTTTTTAGTGTACTTGAAAAGGCAAATATTTCAGTGATGATGATTTCACAGTCAAGTTCAGAATATTCGATTTGTTTTGCGGTAGATGCCCAAAACGCTAAAAAAGCAGTCAAAGTCTTAGAGAAAAGCTTTAAAAGTGAAATTGAACAAGGGCTTATCGAGCATATTTATTGTGAAAGTAATTATTCAATGATTACCGCAGTTGGTGATGGCATGCGCTTTCAGCCTGGAACCTTATCAAAAGTGATTAAACCACTGGCCGATGCTAAGATTAATGTGCATGCGATTACACAAGGCTCTTCTGAGCGAAGCATTACCGTAACAGTGAAAGATGAAGATGAACATGTAGCCTTAAATTTAATTCATGCACAAGCCAAAAAAGCACCAGTGAATGAAGTGGCCGTTGCTTTGATTGGTGTGGGTAATGTTGCCAAATCACTGATTTTACAGATGCAAAAACAACATGAAGTATTGCTAAAGCAAAACATCGAGCTGCGTATTATTGGCGTGATAAATTCAAAGCATATGGTTTTGGGTAGTAATTTATTACAAGAAAACTGGCTGGATAAATTAAAAAATAGCAAGCAAAAAGCATCCGTTACGGAATTAAAAACGCATTTATTGGCACAACCTGTTGCGAAAAAAATCCTAATTGATGCAACAGCAAATGCTAAAATTGCGCGCAGTTATTTACCCTTTTTGGAAAGTGGAATAGATGTGGTGACGCCTAATAAATATGCCAATACAGAAGATTTATCTTACTATTATGCGCTTAGAAAAACGAGCATCGATCACCAGTCAAAGTTTAAGTATGAAACAAATGTTTGTGCAGGGTTACCTGTGATTCAAACTTTGCAGAATATGCAGTTAACTGGGGATAAGATTCATAAAATTCAAGGCGTTTTCTCAGGGACATTAAGTTATATTTTTAATCAGATGAATCAAGGTAAAAGCTTTATAGATAGCCTGTTTGATGCATATGAAAAAGGCTTTACTGAGCCAGACCCAAGACAAGATCTCTCAGGGATGGATGTTGCAAGGAAAGTGATTTGTCTGGCGCGTGAGATTGGTCTTGAAGTCAACCTTGATGATATCTTGATAGAAAGCCTGGTGCCTGAAGCTTTGCATCAAGAAAGTGTTGAGACATTTTTAATCAGGGTAAAAGAGTATGATCGCAAGATCACCAGTAAGCTTCAAAAGATTAAACAACAAGCGCCAGCATTACATTTTATTGGTGAAATCACGGCAAGTGGTACGGTAGCGGTTGGGATTAAACCATTGGATGGAAAAAGTCCTTTTGCGCATTTAACCGGCACGGATAATATGATATTAATCTATTCAGACTATTATCAAAAAAATCCGCTTTTGATATCTGGTGCTGGCGCTGGCAGTATTGTGACAGCGTCGGGCGTTTTTGCCGATGTGTTGTCGTTAATCAAATAAAAAATGGATAGTAATGATTTTTATGATGGAAAAAATACAACAAAAACAACCAATCACACAACAATTAAAAATAAATAACACAGTTCACGCTGTTCGTGCTTTTGCGCCGGCAACCAGTGCAAATTTTGCCGTAGGATTTGATTTAATTGGTTTTGCCATTGAAGGTGTGGGCGATCGTGTGAAGCTTACAAAACGCACAGATGATCAGCTTGTGATTAGTAAGATTTATGGGGTTAAAGGCGCTGAAAAATTGCCTTTGAATGTTGATGATAATGTGTGTTCTGCGGTGATACAACGCTTCTTACAAGATCATGGCTTAACGATTGGGTTTGATATTGAGATTGAAAAAGGAATAGGGCTTGGTTCAGGAATAGGTGGCTCAGCAGCTTCAGCTGTCGGGGCAATCCTGGCGTTGAATGAGTTCTTGCAGACCCCTTTGTCAAAAACACAACTAATCGATTATGCTATCTTTGGTGAGAGCTTAATCTCAGGTGGTGTTTATCATGGCGATAATGCCGTACCGTGTATGTTCGGTGGGCTTATTTTACTGCAAAGCTCAAAACCATGTTCGTTTATTAAACTGCCAACGCTTGGCCTTTATGCAGCATTGAGTTGTCCAGATATTGAGATTGAAACAAAAGCCGCACGTGTTTTGCTGCATCAACCTTTTGATATCCAGGAAGTCGTTGCACAAAATGCAAAACTTGCAGCAACGATTAGTGCACTTTATACCAATGATTTATCGCTTTTAAAGGGAAATTTGATGGATGTGCTTGTCGAGCCTATGCGTAAGGTTTTAATCCCTGGTTTTGATGCTGTTAAAAAAAGTGCAATATCCGCTGGCGCAATTGGTTGTGGAATATCAGGCTCAGGGCCTGCCGTTTTTGCTGTCACAGAAAGCCAAATACTTGCACAAAAGGCAAAACAAAACATGCATCAGGCCTTTGTTGATCAAAACTGTGTTTGTCAAAGTTATGTAACAAGCTTAAATGCAGATGGTGCTTATGTTGAAGAAGTTTTAGGAGAAAATGATGAAGTTTGTTAGTACAAGGAATAAAACCATAAGTGTGAGTCTATCACAGGCAATGCAGCAAGGGTTAGCTTTGGATGGTGGATTGTTTGTCCCGGCATGTTTTCCTAAAATAGATTATTCAAGTCTGCCTGAGTCAATAAGCTATTCTCAATTTGCCGAAAACATGCTTGCGCCTTTTTTTAAAGAGGATTCATTATCTCGGCATTTATCATCTATATGTCAACGTAGTTTTAATTTTCCTTTATCACGTGTTGAACTTGATGCCAATAATGAAATTCTTGAGCTTTTCCACGGCCCAACCTTATCGTTTAAAGACTTTGGCGCACAATTTCTTGCCAATTGCTTAAGCCATGTCAAAACCGATAAGACCTTTACAATCCTGGTGGCAACCTCCGGTGATACTGGTTCAGCTGTAGCCTCAGCATTTTATCAAAAACCAAATATCCGTGTGGTTGTTTTGTTTCCAAAAGACAAAATTTCGATGCGTCAGCAACACCAGATTACCTGTTGGGGTGACAATGTCTTAGCGCTTGCGGTTAAAGGGCGTTTTGATGATTGTCAAAAACTTGTTAAAGCGGCTTTTAGTGATCCATGGTGGCAGTCAAAGACACATCTAAATACATCCAACAGTATTAATATTGGCCGATTACTGCCACAGACGACCTATTATGCCTATACCGCCTGGCAGTATTTTTTAAAGCATAAGCAAAAGGCAAATTTTATTGTGCCTTCGGGCAATATTGGCAATGTGACGGCATGCTTTTGGGCTAAAGAAATGGGTTTTCCTATTGGGCGCATTGTAGTAAGCCAAAATGAAAATAATGTGATTGGTCAATATTTACAGAGTAAAAAACTTCCCAATAAGCCCAGCATTGAAACGCTGGCCAATGCGATGGATGTTGGTAAGCCGAGTAACTTTGAGCGCTTGTATGATTTATTTGATCATGATTTTGAAGAATTTAAGCAACATGTGCATGGCCTTAAGGCAAGTGATCAAGCGATTAAACAAACTGTGTTATCCGTATACCAGCAATATGGGCAGATTATTTGTCCGCATACGGCTACGGCCTTTTATGCAAGATCACTCTTGGATTCAAATACCCCGTTTATCATGGTGGCAACAGCGCATCCGGCAAAGTTTGAAAACATTGTTGAGCCGATTCTACAGCAAAAAATTCAGGTGCCTGAACACCTTAAGGCGCTTTTAGATAAAAAACAGCATTATACACAGATTGCGCCAGAGATGGACCAGCTATGTAAAGCCTATCAAGAGGCCTTTTTGCCAAAATCGTATATATGATATAAATATTAGCTAGCCTAAATTAGGCTGTTCTGGCTATACTTATCTCTTTTTATATGCCTGTTTGTCAGAAAGAAAAAAGGCAAGGCATTTATAAATAACAATATAGATTTAGGAAGATATGTTTATGCTAAGCTGGGTTGTGCATTATTTACCTGTGTTTTTACTTCTTTTAGTCGTGTTATCATCATTTATACGCCATATTGGCCGATTAAGACTATCTTTATGGTGTACGATGACAATTGCAGCAGTTATTGCCTTGACAGTTGGCAGTATCAGTTTTAAAGAAGCCTTTTATGCGATTGATTTTAATGTTATCGGTTATTTATTTGGTGTGTTTGTTTTAGGCAGTGCACTTGATAAGAGCAAGCTATTAAAGAAGTTTGCTTTTTATGTTATTCAGTCAACAACTTCGCAAAAAGTGCTTTTATGGCGGTTGATTTTTGTCTTTGGCTTTTTATCAGCACTCTTATTAAATGATACGATGGCAGTTGTCGGTGCGGCTGTTGCGTTGATTTTTATTCGTTATTATCATGTTGCAGGTAAAGCTTTTATTTATGCAACTGCCTTTTCAGTCACAATTGGCAGCGTGATGAGCCCGGTTGGTAATCCACAGAATTTGTTGATTGCGAACTACTTCGATCGTCATGTTTTTTTGTACTTTTTTGCACACTTGGTTATTCCAACCCTTATTAGCCTGGCCATTTGTTATTGGGTGTTATCCTATGTGTTCAAAAGAGATCTGGCCGTGCCTATTACAGGCTCAATTACGCGAATTAAAATACATAAAAAGCGTATTAAGGCTGTGTTATGGGGCCTTGCGCTGTTTATTATATTAATTCTGCTTAAGATTATTATAAACGCGTGGTCAAAGGATGTCGTTATTCCTTTTGCTTGTGTTTCATTATTGCCAGCACTGGTGATTTTATGGTTAACACCAAATAAAAAAAAGGTATTAAAAAGCATTGACTGGCGTATATTAGTATTTTTTGTGAGTATGTTTATTTTAATCGCTGCTGTGTGGAAAACGGGGGTTTTCCAGATGCTATTAGATGGAAAACAATCATGGTTTAGCCAGCCAGTATTTATTATTATCATGGCCTTGGCATTAAGCCAGGTAGTTTCCAATGCGCCGATGGTTGTTCTGCTTTTACCTTTTATTGGCCAAGTTGACACCGTCCATCAGGGGTTATTGTCATTAGCCGTTGGCAGCACCTTTGCTGGCAATTTAACGTTGTTTGGCGCAGCCAGCAATATTATTGTTTTTCAAGCTGCCATGAAACGTGGTATTGACTGTTTTTCAGCAAGGTCGTTTTTTATTATTGGTGTGATGATCAGTATACCAAGCTTGCTGGTTTATTATTTATTTTTGACTTGACATGTAAACTAATTATGTTTACTCTTTTGTATAAGACATTTTTGTAGATGATGCTTATGGAGATTAAGAGCGTCAAGCTGAGTAAGCAAGCCAGGAAAGACTTAAAGAAAATACCTGCGCATATTGCTTATAAGTTGACACTCTGGGCTAAAACAGTAGAAGAAATAGGTGTTTTAGAAACAAGAAAGCTAAAGGGTTACCATGATGAACCTTTGCAAGGTTTGCGTAAGGGGCAAAGATCAATTCGCTTGAATAAAGCGTATAGAGCGATCTACACCGAATATGATCATGGTAAAATTGAATTGAATTATATCAAAGTTGAGCAGGTGAATAAGCATGAATACTAATGCAAGCAAACAAATAGAAGCTGTAACAGGTAATAAGCTTACACTAGGTAAAGCGATTTGGTCAATAAGGATGTGTGAGGAAGTCAGCCAAGCTGAGTATGCAGATCGATTGGGGGTATCTAAGCAATACCTGTCAGCGCTTGAAAATGACCGTAAAACTGTGAGTGTAAAGCAAGCCCAAAAATTTGCTCAAATACTTGGACAATCTGACAAAGTATTTATTGAATTAGCTTTACAGGACTTGCTGGATAGAAATCATATTCATTATTCTGTTGATCTTCATGATAGTGCGGCATAATATCATACCAGTTATTTCAATACTCCCGGGCAAAACGCAACTTGACAACATCATGCAAAAGGCAAAGCAAGGAGTACTATAAAATGGTTGATGAGTGGTATATAATTAAGCCCGGTTATGAAACTAAGGCAATAAAATGACAAAAACAATCCTACAACAAAACAATACCAGCACGCATACGTTAGAAAGCTATCTATCGGCTGTTTTTACTGAAGCATTCACAGAATTAGGTTTTGATACCAGTTATGCAAAGGTTCAACTCTCAGCAAGGCCTGAGCTTAGCCAGTTTCAATGTAATGGTGCGATGCCACTGGCAAAGATTCAAAAGCGCGCACCACTTCAAATTGCTCAAGATATTGTAGAGCAAGTCAAAGGCAATCTTATTTTTACAGAAATCAGTGCAATAGCGCCTGGGTTTATCAATATCACCCTAAGTGATACTTTTCTTGCCAGGTGGACAACAGAAATTCTAAATGATCAAAGGCTTGGCTGTCCAAAAGTGCATACACCAACAAAAGTGATGATGGACTTTGGTGGCCCAAATGTCGCAAAGCCCTTGCATATTGGTCACATTCGCTCACCATTAATTGGTGATTGCTTGCAACGGGTTTATCGTTTTTGTGGTGATGAAGTGTTAAGTGATGTGCACCTGGGTGATTGGGGAACACAGATGGGGATGTTGATTGAAGAGATCAAAAAGATGTACCCGGATTTGCCCTATTTTGACGAAAGTTTTACAGGCAGCTATCCAAAAGAATCGCCTGTAACCGTGGATGAGTTGTCAGAGATTTATCCAAGGGCCTCAGCACGTTGCAAAGCTGATGAAAGTGAGCTTGAAAAGGCAAGGCTTGCCACCGCGAAACTGCAACAAGGCCATCGCGGTTATTTAGCGCTGTGGCAACATTTTATCGATGTATCGATTAAAGCATTAAAACAGGATTACGCTGATTTAGGGGTTTATTTTGATCTTTGGAAGGGCGAAAGTGATGTGCAGCATTTGATTGAGCCGATGGTAAAAGATGCTTTGGAAAAACATTATGCTGAAAAAAGCCAAGGGGCAATCATCGTGCCTGTTGCCAAAGGTGAATCAGATAAAACCCCACCATTAATATTAGTGAAATCTGATGGTGCGGTGATGTATGGCACAACAGATTTAGCCACGATTTTAGAGCGAGTTCGTGATTATAAGGCACAAAAGATTATCTATGTTGTTGATAAACGACAAAGCCTTCATTTCAAACAGGTTTTTGCCGCGGCGAAAAAAATGGGTATTGCCCCGAATGTTGAAATGGTTCATATCGGGTTTGGGACATTAAATGGCAAAGATGGCAAACCATTTAAAACCCGTGCCGGTGGAGTGATGCGCTTGAGTACTTTAATCGATGAGGCAAGATCAAGAGCAAGTTTGCGTGAGCTTCATGATATTCCAGAAAATGCGCGTCAGGACACCATCGATAAAATTGCTTTTGCTACGGTTAAATTTGCGGATTTATCCAATGTTTATACGTCTGATTATATCTTTGATTTGGATAAGTTCTCACAATATGAAGGCAAAACTGGCCCCTATTTATTGTATTCTGCGGTGAGAATTAAATCTATTTTACGTAAGCTTGGACAGGTGGAAGCAACAAGTAAAATATTACCAGCAAGTAATGATTCAGAGCGTAAATTACAGCTGGTATTAACGCAATTGCCTAATGCTGTTGCAAAAACCTATGATAAGTGTGAACCGCACCATTTATGTGAATATGCCTATCAAGTTGCCGCAACCTTTAACAAGTTTTATGCCGAATCCCCCATTGCAGGTGAGCAGAATATCACGCTTCAAAATGGGCGTATTGCCTTGTCTCAGCTGACATTAAAACAGCTTGAATTCGTGCTTGGCCTGTTAGGAATTGAAATTCCTGAGCGAATGTAAGGTTGATTGTATTATTTAAAACAATCATTATTTTTCAACACCCTGTCTGATTTTTTCCTGTTTTATTGTAAGTATTTTGCTTAAGTGGTTTGATAAGTTATACCGCTTATTAATCATTTTTCAAGTGGTATAGGCCTTATCACGTATATTAATGTGGTATTAAAACGGGTATTCAAATAAAGGAGATGTGAACGATGACAATGGTTACAGATTTACAAAGCGTAAAAGCGATTGTTAATCAATTTAAGGAATGGCTTTCCCAGATGCCTGGTGGAAATGCTAATAATGCGTCACTAGATGGAGCAAATACGCAGTTAGATAGTGTGATAGGGAGAATTCAAAACCATGATAATAATATTCAGCAAAAAGATCATCAAATACAGAATCTGGAACTACGAAATCAATTATTAACCTTACAGAGCCAGTATTGGGATGGTAAAAAAGTGCATCTGTCAACAAGCTTTACAAGATGGGAACAAGTAAAAAGGGCTTTAAATATTGATCCAAGTCAGCTCATTGATCCAGATAAATTACAAAAAGCAAAAATAGTTTTTATATTAATTGACTTAGCTAAGCGTGAGACTAAATGTAGTGATAATTCGCTATCACATCGCATGGCTCAAGAAATGCGTATTGAGCTTCAAGGGAAAGGACCAAAAGTCGCTCTAGATGAGGCTATAAGAAACTTTTGTAGTGATGATAATAAGTTGGCGGTTAGGAATCAACTAAAAGTGCTAGCTAAAGATCCTAAAAAAATGAATGATCAGCAAATAGAAGCTTTAGCAGAGCTTGTGCAAAATCCAGTACGGGAACTTGGGAATCCACATGGTGGAGGATTTGCATCAGAACTGTTTGGCAATACTCCCAGTCCTCCCAGTCCTCAACAACCCAACCCATTTGACTAGGTTCTGTGAACCAAAAAAACTACAAGATGTGAAATTAAGTTGATTTAATTAAAAAATGATTTGCAAGGTTGCAATCCTTGGTTTGAAATATATTTGAGAAAAACAACAAAGGATTGCAAAATGCATTATCACATAAATGGAAATGCTTGGGAAAAGATTTATGAATTTTTAATGACGGTAAAGAGGATACACTGCAAAAATACGGAATCTTTGCGTTTATTCGTGGAAGGGGTTTACTATGTGTTACGAACGGGTTGTCAATGGCGTATGCTTCCTGAATACTACGGTCATTGGCGGGCAGTTCATAAACGTTTTATGCACTGGGCGGAACTTGGGATTTGGGATGAAATGATGAAACACATGAGCGATGCAGATATACAAGATGTAATGATTGATTCGACGATTGTCAGAGCGCATGCATGTGCTGCGGGCTATGAAAAAGATGGGAATTCAGCTCAGGCGTTAGGTAAGAGTAAAGGTGGTTTTACAACGAAAATTCACACATTAGTTGATGCGCTAGGTTTGCCAATCAAGTTCATCCTTACACCTGGACAGGTACCTGATAGTACCCAGTCAAACGCGTTGTTAAGTTATGTGCGTGATGCAATTGTGCTTGGTGTTATCGCTTATGACGCCAAGGATTTGT
>NZ_QLIT01000073.1 GCF_003574485.1 Facilibium subflavum | reverse complement strand
AGAACAGGACGCAAAGAGCCTCGGTGCAGAAAACGCAGAACAAAGACATATCCTCCACTAAAAAAAGCTCGAGGTTTATACAAAAATGCGGCTTAACTTAGTGCCATTAGGACAATACCCGCTTTTGGATTTGATTATCTCTATTTTATGTGGTGTTGTTTTTATGTTGGTCTTCTTTTTAGCGATGAAACATCTTGGCTATCCTAATAATGACTATCCTTATCAGCAAGATGGCAAAAAGAAACTTAGATAGTCATCAATATGGGTTATATAGCAAGGCTGAAAATACCCGTACGGATTTCTAAGCGCTTTATTTCAAACATACTATCGGGCGAATTTGTATGCTATAAATGACTTCTGCATTTAATAGTTTTGGGGGACGATTTGATAAAAATTTATGGCGGAATGGACGGGATTCGAACCCGCGACCTCCTGCGTGACAGGCAGGCATTCTAACCAGCTGAACTACCACTCCGCTATATGGTGCCGACACCAGGACTTGAACCCGGAACCTGCCGATTACAAGTCGGCTGCTCTACCAGTTGAGCCATGTCGGCGACAGGAATGAATTCTATAGATTTCCAAATATAAGTCAACATCTAATTTTAAAAAAAATCAAAAATGTTATAATCATGTTCGAAATTACAACAAAACAAAGGAAAAACGCATGACAACAGCGATAAACACAGTTGGCAAGACATATACAAGGCCTTGGGGAACCTATAAAACAATTGAGCAAGGAGAAGGCTTTCAGGCAAAAATAATTGAAGTCATCCCGGGGGGGTGTTTGTCTTTGCAAAAGCATTTTAAACGGGCCGAGCACTGGGTTGTTATTCAGGGTGTTGCGACGATTACGATTGATGAAGATACACGTGATTATAATGTAAATGAGCATGTATATATTCCTAAAGAGTCTGTACATCGCTTGCAAAACAAAACAAATGCGCCAGTTGCTATTATTGAGGTGCAAATTGGAAGCTATTTAGGCGAAGATGATATTGTTCGATTAGAAGATGTTTATAATCGAGGGTAATTGTTTGTTTAACCCTTTTTTTACTGATCTTTAAAAATTCGTTAAAAATCAATGGCTTACAACAAGGCATAAAAACTTTGGTTAAAATAAGGTTTTATTGTTTAAAACCTTATTTTATAATGCTTTTGGCAATTAAATTTGCAGTTCACTGCCGCACAGGCAGCTTAGAAAACTCAATGGAATACACAAGTTGTTGTAGCCTTGTTCACTGCCGCACAGGCAGCTTAGAAAGAAAAAACAGTTTAATAAATTTGGAGGGTATAGTTCACTGCCGCACAGGGTGAGGCGGAAAAGTAAAGCACCAATGGATGCTTTACCCGCCAAACGCCCGAAGCACTGATAGCGCAGGGCTGCTTGCAAGATAATGCAGGATAGCATTATTGCGGCAAGGCTTAGAAAACCTAATTTTGTTTGATATCCTTTTTTTATCTGGTTCACTGCCGCACAGGGTGAGGCGGAAAAGGTAAAACACCAATGGATGTTTTACCCGCCAAACGCCCGAAGCATTGATAGCGCAGGGCTGCTTGCAAGATAATGCAGGATAGCATTATTGCGGCAAGGCTTAGAAATCATGATTACAACACACTAAATAACTAAAGTTACGCACTTTCCATCTTTGTATATTACTTCAAAAACTTCTCATTCATTACTGCCTGGTTGGTCACATAAATATTCTCAATGCTGGCCTTCCTGAAAAGCAAAGCTTTGGCGGGAATCTAAGCCAGAACATTGCTTATCAATAACGGTTTAAGCCTGATAAAAAAGCTTATTTAGCTGTAGAAAAGGATAAATTTATTACATTGGCCATAAATTCTTTTAGGTTACCAACGATCATCCTTGAACAATAGCGGTTAGGGGTTAATGTAACAATTTTGATTTATGACGATGGGCGATTTTTTTTGAATTTTAGCTACGAAACTTTATTGCGATTGGGTATAATGATGTTTATAACAAGGGATGTGATACTTTTATATGGAGCAATTAACGGATCTTAAAGCTATTTTGCATTCAAAGCGTGCCAATATATATTATCTTGAGAAGTGTCGTGTGATGCAAAAAGATGGGCGCGTGCTTTATTTAATGGAAGCAAAAGATGATAACCAATATTGGAATATTCCCATTGCTAATACGACAGTAATTTTACTGGGAACAGGAACGTCAATTACGCAAGCAGCAATGCGTATGTTAGCCTCAGCTGGTGTTTTAGTCGGGTTTTGTGGCGGTGGTGGAACACCACTATTAACTGCAAATGAAGTTGAATGGTTAACACCACAAAGTGAATACCGTCCAACAGAGTATGTGCAAGGTTGGCTTTCATTTTGGTTTGACGAGAATAAGCGCTTTAACGCGGCAAAAATGTTTCAGCAAAGCTGGCTTGATTTCATTCAAACTATTTGGCAAAAAGATAAAGATATTGCAGGCTTTGGTTTTAACTCGCCTTTAGCCCAAAAGCAGTTATCTGAAGCCAAAGCACAAATAAATGAAGCTAAAGATATTCAAAACCTTTTTACAATAGAGGCACATTTAACCCGGCGCTTATATAAATTTGCCGCTGAAATTGCCCAAGAAGATGGCTTTAAAAGGACTCGTGATCAGGGCATTAGTTTGAGTAACGATTTTTTAAATCATGGAAATTATTTAGCTTATGGTCTTGGTGCAACGACTCTATGGGTATTAGGGATTCCACATGGCTTTGCTGTGATGCATGGGAAGACACGCCGTGGCGCTCTTATTTTCGATGTGGCTGATTTGGTTAAAGATGCCATTGTTTTGCCTATGGCTTTTATGAGTGCCAAGGAAGGTTTATCTGAACAGGATTTTCGTGATGAATGTATTAATAAATTCACCGACCATAAAGCACTGGATTTTATGTTTGATTGTGTTAAAAAGGTTGCATTGGAGATGGATGAGTGATTGTCACATTTATTTCACAATGTGAAAAAAAGGCAATCAAGCGCACCGCACGTGTATTGGATAGCTTTGCTAATCGTATTGGCAAACGAGCCTGGCAGACACCGATTACACAAGAAGGTTTACATGCAGTTAAAAAGTTGCTTAGAAAAACCGCAAGCAAAAATACTGCTGTGAGTTGTCATAGAATCGTCAGTCGTAGCCGAACAGAGCTTGTTTGGGTAGTAGGGCATAAACAAGCTTTTAATCATCAGGGTGTTGTACCGGTTAACTATACATCGAAGGAATTAATTATGGGTGCGCCAAGCAAAGCTAAGGCAATCAAGCTGGACAATCCAGCCCAGAAAAAGGCTAGCCACCAGTCTGGAACCGAACTACACATAATGCAAGGTAACGAACATTATGAAGCTGTAGTAAGGGCGGTCTATCAGCCACAACGCGAGTGAAGGTATTGAGCCCCGTAATATACCATCGTCGCACCTGATCAAGGTTTTCATATGCCTGAAATCAGCACTACGCAATACGTAAAGGCGAGTATGCGTGGAGGTGTCGGGGTCTGAGTCCGTAGCGGGTAGATGAACTGATTGCTTTGGAACTTGGGAGAACCTTGCTATTTCTGAATGCTTATCTTGGAGCCTAAAAAGCTAGAGATAAGCTTAGCAAGGTAGTCGGACTAGCTCATAGTAGAGGTGTAAATAGGGTAATGCCTAATGGCACTAAGTTAAGCCGCAT
>NZ_QLIT01000072.1 GCF_003574485.1 Facilibium subflavum | reverse complement strand
GTTGGAATGAAGAGAGTGCCAATGATATGCTGCTTATACGTTCATTTTATAAGGCTGGGAGATGGCGAAACATTGAAGAAATGTCCTATGAAGGAGGATTGCAAGCAGCAGCCTAAATACCCACAAATTCCGAATGCGCCCGCTGTAAGGTTATCTATCTTCCACGTACAAAAAGCATTTCCAGCTCTTCGATAAAATCTTCATTTCAAAAATTCTTAAGCGTCCCACTAGAAGATATTAAATACGCCTTTTCAATAATTGAAAAATTACATGAGGATTTTAAATAAATGCTCAGGTATACTATCGCGTACTTATTAAGCTTAAACCTATTATTTATGCCCTCACATATACGCACGAAAGCCATGCCACATAAAAAAGACTATTTTATTTTACTTTTATATATTACCACATCATTATTTTTTATTGGTATGTTTGTCAAGCATACAACAGCATTATTGACTATTGGGGCCTATTCTTCTTTATTACTTTGTCTGTGTATTTTTTCCTTTGACTGGCAGGAAATAAAGCTCAAGCTCATGACTCTCTACAAAACATACCAGATATTAACAATACTAACAGTGGCTTTTTTACTCTTTGCATTTATAACAAGCGTTTTTGCCTCTTACCATAACTTTTATATGCAATCATTAGGCGATTTATATAAATCGCTCCGTTACCCTATTATATTTCTCTTTTGCACCATTGTATTATCTAGAAGCAAATTTTATATTCGTTATTTATATATTATTTTTTTTACTACTACGTTTATTATATTGATCGTTTGGCCATGTATATTATTTTTTCAAGATCAGCTCGATTCTTCTACGTTAGTCAAAAATGGCGTTGTTAATTTAGGTTTTTTAGCACCATTTATTCTAGTGACTATATTAATTGAAAAGAGAAAAGCACTTACTTATCTTGTCAGTTTAACCATCGCTCTATTGTTTATATACATGATTTGGTCTGGATCACGAAGTGGCTTTTTAGCCGTAAGCTCTTCTGCGATAATTACAGGTGTTGCATACGCAAAAAAACATCAGTTATCTTATAAAAAAATCTTTCTGTTTTGCCTGTTTACCCTGCTATCCTTTTTTATCGTGCTATCAATTGCCTATCATTTTTCACCACGGATTCAGGGAAAAATACATCAAACCGTTACTTTTAAAAACTTCACCTCAGGAAGAACTACTATCGTTGAGTCTAGGTATCCTATTATCTCCAAATATATTGGCTTTTGGCATGGTATTGGATATGGTGACACCATCTACCAAACACTTCTTTATGAGCAAAATGCACCCAAACTTTATGGTGAACCAAACACCATGATTAATGGTAAACAACAATTTTACTATTATCATGATGAGCCACAACTGCTGGTCATTTATTACAGCTTTGGTATTTTTGGCACACTGCTTTATCTTGTCTTTTTTATTTATTTTGCTTATCAGGCATGGCGTAATCGCACATTACCAGGTACCACAGGGATACTTTCCTATGCAATATTCAGCGCATTAGTATCATACTTTTTATTAAGAGGCATTGTTGAACATAGTGGTATAACTTTATTAATATGGTTGGTAGCTCTACAGCTAACACTAACAAACCACGCAGATAAGCAATAACTAGGCAGGCGAACAAATGAAACTATGTGATATAGACCAGCTAAAACCACAAGTATCCAAAAACAAAACCTGTTATATTATTGCCTCAGGGCCATCAATTAATACACTTCCACTACATCTTCTTAAAGGGCATGACACGATTGCAGTGAATGGGGCTATTGCTCCACTAAACGAATATGGGGTTAAGCCCTTTATTCACTGTGTTGTTGATACAGACTTTATCTCTAAAAGGCAAAACTTATGTCTTTTAGGGCTCAAAACTAGTCGATTTTTTGCGACAAATGATGAATGCTACCATAAGTTGAAAAAGAAACTCTGGTTTTCTCGGAATAAAAATAATGTTGTAAGCTTCCCAAATAAAACGGAAAAAACACTAGACCATAACATTAAGACAGGTTATGTAGAAGGAGGTACGGTTGTTGCCGTTGCACTGCAGCTGGCTATATTTCTTGGATATGAGAGAATTTTTATTGCTGGAATGGATTTATCAAGTACCAATATGCGTGCCTACAAAGAAATTAGAAAGCGCCCCTCTTACCTTGATCAATGCTATACAACATTAATTGAGCCTTTTTTTATCAAGTTAAGCGATTATGCCAGAAAAAATCATATTTCAATTTACAACAACTCCTTAGAAAGCCGGCTACCTGATTCTATTATTCCCAAAAGACCATTTATTGACAGCTTTAAATCTAATAGACGTACAATGCCTATCAACATTATTACCCCTGGTGTGAAATATGGTGGTGGCATGGAACGCTATATTTGTGAGCTCATTGAAAATCTAAGTAAAAAAGGTTATCAAATAACTGCCTATTGCCTAAAGCATGATAAGAAGCTATTTGCTGGCAACTCAAAGATTACCGTAAAACAATCGAAAATAATCAAGCATTTTCCACGCTTTTTAAAATATTTTGCTTTTGCAATGAAAGTATGGCTTTCCACAAGAAAAACCCAAGCAGTTAATATAGCTACGGCTCGAATATTTAATGCTGATCTTGCCATTGTGGGTGGCACACATCAAGCACATAATAAAATCATGGGCAAAAAAAATGGCCTTTATGACAAAATCGAGATTTTTCTTGAAAAAAGAATGTATAAAAATGCCAAAAAAATTATGGCTCACTCAGATTTAATGGTTGATGAAATCAATGCCTATGGGCTTGGTATTGAGAAAAAGATTAGAATGTGTTTCCCACCTGTTTCAAATAATGCATTCTACTATGTCCCAAAAGAACAAAAAAAACAATACAAGCAAAAACTTGGACTGCCTACTGATAAATTTATATTATTAACGCCAGGTGGTGAGCCTGTAAGAAAAGGTACTCCACATATTATTGAAGCGCTAAAGCAATTAGACCCCAACTTATTCTTTTTAGTCATACTTGGAAAAAATAAGCCTCTAGAACTACCTGAAAATGCCAAATTTTTTGGATTGGTTGATAACGTTCAGGATTACTATGCTGCTGCTGAGATAACTATCGCACCTTCAATCTATGAGCCATTTGGTTTAGTTGTTATTGAGTCCCTCGAGGTAGGAACACCAGTGATTATTTCTAAAAACCTTGGCTCTAAAAGTTTTGTCACACCAGAAAATGGAATTATCATTGACGAAGTTACACCTCAAGCAATCAAACATGCCATTTTAAAAGCGCATGAATCAATATTCCACTGTTCTGAAGGTTTTATTGAAAAACAGAAGCTTACCTGGGATAATCACATTAAACAATTGGAAGCTATGCTATAATAAATTACATCTGCTCTGACAGCTCAAAATACTTTTTCATCACCAAAAGTGAAATAAGCTGCTCTTGTTCGTTGTTTTTAAACTGGGCAACATAGTCATGTGCATTTTTAATAATCGCTAAAGCTTTATCTGTGTTTTTACTGTAATATGCCATTTTTTCTTCTAGATCTGAATAATCATCTTTAAGCTCAACATAATGGTGATCTGGCACAAGTCTACCCTCCATAAACCAGGTTTCAAATTTAGGCTTAGGCATAAAACAAAGTGAATTTGATGACATAATCCACTTTGTGTTTGTGGCAACATCCGTGCCTTGAATACTGACAATAAACTTATATTCAAGCTGCTGAGACAGACTCATATACTCCTTATAGTATTGTGTCCCTTTTTTTCGTTTATCCGTATCACCAAAATCACATTTAGGATGATGATAATAGTTTTCTAAAAGTCTTACACGTTGTGGGCGTTCAAACACAGCTCCACGCCATACAGCCATATCCTTTTTGTCAGAAAAAGCGACATTATCTTTAACAAAATTAAAATGCCTGACACTATCAAGCTTTAATAATATTGCATTTTCGTTTTCCTTGTTAATTGGTCTACTCTTAACAAAACAAGGTACCTCAGGGACGTGGACAACATCACCAAATTCATAATTTAACTTCAATGACTTAGGGAAATAACGAATGGCTTTTTTAAAATCAAGCACATAGGCACTGTTGCCTTTATGATTAAAATCGTCTATCTGAATGCCTTGGTCAACACGGAATAATCTTGCTAATTGATTACAATAATCAACACGACCTAAAATATAATCACGATCATAATCATTTATCCGCGACAGGATTTTTGCTAACTGTTTTTCATAAAAAGCGCTTGGCAGTATATTTGCCGCTATTTGACTGCTGTAAAATCGCATTTTCTTAGATTTATTAATAAGATCAAGCCACTTCATAATGAATATACAGGATTTTTAATCAAAACATTGATCACTAGTTTATGCCAAAACGGTGTGGGATAAAATCACAAACTTTGCTTTTTTAACATTTGATCAATATTTGAATAAATCGGCTGGCTTCCTTGGCTTTTTATCAAAAATGTGTCACCCTTGGAACGAATAATATAATATTTGAAACTAAATAGTTGTTATGCATAAATCAATTGCCAGTTTTTTCCGTTTGTCATTTGGCAATATTATTGAGTGGTATGATTTCTCATTGTACATTTACTTTGCCGTTTTTATCGCAAAGGACTTCTTTCCCAATCATGACCCATATGTCAGCCTATTGCTGACTTTTTCAACTTTCTTTTTAGGGTCAATTGTTCGCCCATTAGGCGGTTTATTAGCCGGATGGTTTAGTGATCGATATCATCCTAAAAAGATAATTAATCTCTGTGTGATTGCCATGGGTATTTCAACTTTTATCGTTGCCATATTACCTGATTATCAAATGATTGGCATTTGGGCACCTGTATTACTGATGAGCTTACGTATCATTCAAGGCTTATCCGTTGGTGGCCAGTTTCCTGGTCTGATATCCCTTTCAGTAAAAGATCATCATGGTGAAAAAGGCTTTGCAGTCGGCCTTGTCTTTTCTATCTCATCACTTGGTTTTTTACTGGCGTCAATAGTTGGTTTTTTTGCTTCAAGTTTTCTATCACATCATGACACTCAACTTATCTGGCGTCTTCCTTTTGCATTAAGTGGTATTTTATTTTTACTATATCTTTATCTTAATCGAAATGAAGATTATAACTATTCAAAAAAACATGCCCGCAGTCAAAACGTCTTTATTTCTTTAGCAAAACAATACAAAGCGATTATTGCCGTGACATGCTTAACAACAATGGCTGCTTCCTTATACTATGTTGTTTTCACCTATCTGGTGAATTACCAAATAAGCCAGCTTGGTGTTGCCGAAGGGACGGCCTTTTTCATTAATAGTTTAACGCTTTTAATCGCTTGTGTTTTTTATCCTTTCTTTGGAAAATTTGCCGATAGTATCGGTGCTAAACAATTATTTTATACCGCAGGTGCCTTGTTTTTTGTTCTCACGATTCCGGCAATCTATTTGATTCAAAGTAAAGAGCCAATTTGGGTATTTCTTGCTATTACCGTTTTAACTTTGCTTATGGCTGCAATACAAGGCGCTATTTCTCCACTATTTGCGGAAGTTTTTGAGCCTGAATGGCAAACAACAGGATGTGCTTTTTCCTATAGTATTGGTAATGGACTCAGTGGTGGTGCGCCCTTGGTCGCCTTAACTATGGTACACTTTGATCCCATTTATGGTTTAAGTGCCTTTATGATGCTGCTTTTAGGCATTGGCAGTTTAGGACTTATTTTTGTTAAGCAGGTTCAAAAACAAAAACAATCCCTTGTTTATCCTGTAGCAGTATAGCAACAAAGTGATGAGACCTATCCAAAGACTTTCGTAAAAATAAGTTGTCGCTTGCTTGTCGATTAGAGTAAACTAAAAAGCAAATAAGGATAAATATTTGCCTTGGCATGCTGATAAAACTCACATGGAAACAACGAATCAATGCGTTTTTTCGCGGAAAGATTAATATCGCTCAACCAGCGCCCAATCCAGATAGATCGCAATATGATCATTCTGCTAAACAACTATTAACAATATTGCAAAAAAAAGGGCGCTTTATCGACTTTGTCTATCAAAATATTGATCATTTTAGCGACGCTGAAATCGCTTCAGCCGTTCGAGTTGTACATCAAGGTTGCCAAAAGGCAATCAAGGCCCATTGTAATATTTCCAGTATTCGCCCTGAAGCAGAAAATACCCAGGTAATTCTTGAAAAAAATGATTTTGACCGCTTTAGTGTTCATTTAACCGGTAATATTCAAAATCAGAGCACTATCACAGGCGTACTGCTACATAAAGGCTGGCAGATTGATCAGTTGCAACTGCCAACCATAACAACAAATGCAAATCCTAATATTATTCAACCGGCAGAAATTGAGGTGATATAAATGTCAGATCGGGCAAAATATATTATTGGTATTGATCTTGGTACAACAAACTGTGCTGTAACCTATAAGACAATCGAAGAAGGCACCACGGTCAACAAGCTTGAAATCCCACAGTTTAATGCACCTGGCCAATATGAAGCACAAACGCTCATGCCCTCTTTTTTATATATTCCAAGCGATGCTGAGTTAACGCTTGAGGACATTGCTTTGCCATGGCAAAGTGAGTCAACAATTCTGGTTGGAAATTACGCTAAAGCCAAAGCACAAACAACACCAAACAGGACTATCTCAAGTGTTAAAAGCTGGTTGTGCCAACCAAATATCGATAAACGAAAAGGCTTGCTTCCGTATCATGCTGCTGAAGGATTAGAACGTATATCCCCCTTAGAAGCCTATACGCATTTTTTCGAACACATTAAAAACACCTGGAATAACCAGTTTCCACAAGCACCTTTATTCCAACAAAAAATCACCATTACGATTCCTGCTTCTTTTGAACCTGCAGCAAGAGACTTGACCGTTGAAGCAGCAAGGCTTTGTGACTTTGAACATGTTACCCTTTTAGAAGAACCACAAGCGGCACTTTATGGCTGGATTAATCGTCAACAGGATGACTGGCGTGAATACCTACAAACAGATGACATCATTCTGGTTATCGATGTCGGTGGTGGTACGACAGATTTCTCATTGATTCAAGTAGAGGATAATAACGGCGATCTTGGGTTTAAACGAATTGCTGTTGGCAATCACATTCTTGTTGGTGGGGATAATATTGATTTAATGCTGGCATACACCTTGCAACAAAGAATGTTAGATGCTGGATTAACGCTTGAACACTGGCAGCTGCAAGCGCTTGTGCACAGCTGTCGAGATGCAAAAGAAAAATTATTTAATGATGAGACACTTGAAGAGGTTTCTGTTGTTATTCCGGGTAGGTCTTCCAAACTATTTGGTAACACTGTCCAAGACACATTAACCAAAAAAGATATTGAACAGATTATGCTTGAAGGGTTTTTCCCAAATATCAAGATTACTGACCACCCTAAGGAAAATATTCGTGCAGGCATGAGTCGCTTTTCACTGAACTATACACAAGATCCAGCCATTACGAAGCATTTGGCATTATTTTTAAGTAATCAATCTGCAACGTCCGATCAATTCATTACGCCAAAAGCCGTTTTATTCAACGGCGGTGTATTTAAACCAAAAAGCCTAAGAAACCAGGTGATGGCAACGATTAACCAATGGTTAAGTGAAGCAAAAAAACCAAAAGCAATTGAATTAAATGATCCTGAATATGATACATCTGTTGCTTATGGTGCCAGTATTTTCGGTGATGCACTAATTGGACATGGTATTAAAATCAAAGGGGGTGCGTCACATTCCTTTTATATTGGAATCGAATCACCCATGCCAGCAATACCAGGTTTTGAGCCACCTATTGAGGCGCTTTGCATTGCCACACAAGGCATGGAATATGGTAACTCTATCACTTATGATGGTGAAACATTCTGTTTAACTGTGGGGCAACCTGTTGAGTTTCGCTTCTTTGCTGCCAACCACCGCTTAAATGACCAGCTTGGCGATATCATTGGGGACTGGAAAGCAGCAGGGCTTATTGAGCTTACCCCGCTTCGCTTAACATTAACCTCAGATAACTATAGCAAAGGACATCAGGTATTAGTTCATATCAGTGCACTGCATACGGAAGTAGGCACACTGGAACTTACCGCACATGCGCTGGAAAATACTGATCAATGGAAAATTGCATTTGAGACCATTCGCTGAAATTTTGTGAAATAAAAGCTTGAAATTGCCGGCTAAAAACGAAATAATACCAACTGCTGGCTTGGTCCTCTTGCGACGATAGTCTGTGAACCCCGTCAGGTCCGGAAGGAAGCAGCGGTAACAGATGATTCGTGTGCCGAGATGTTGGCTAAGTCAGTATTTCCTTTAATTATATTGATACAGATTATTATAATCCATCGTCATTAACAATCTTCTTTGATATTGCGTATTTTTAAGTTCAGAGTATCCCACAAGTGCTTGAACAAGCTTTTTACCTGTTAAGTCTTGTCCATTTTGAACAAGAGATGCACGCTTTTGGCGAAACGTTTCAAAATTGCTGCCACTGTTAAGCAGGTAATAATATGCACGCACACTAGATAAAGGACTTTTATACACAGCAACCTCATCAATACGTCCAGGGATTGGGTCTTTAGGTGCAATACCACAATCTTCAGTAAAACAGTGTTCACCAAAATAATTATTACCTTCTATAGCAAAACGCGAAGTCCCCCAACCACTTTCAAGTGCCGCTTGTGCTAAAACCATGCTCACAGGAATAATATTAACATTTACCAAAAGCTTATCAACAACGCCTTCCAAATTTTCCTGTGTAAAGTCAACCTTATACTGTTTTGCCAATATTCGAATAAAGCTTTCAAGATGGGGTGGCAATAGCTTTTTTTGATCCAAAGTGGTCTTAATCTCCATTAACTGCTTACGCTGGTTTAATATCTCACTTTGCACTTTATGAATAAGTGGCAGCATATAGTTGATAAAGGCTTCTTTTCTGTCTTGGACATTTTGAATTGCCTTAAAGTCTGGTTTTGTTGGCGCTTGTGAGCAACCTATCAGTAAAATGGCACTACATAACAAAACCAGTACGATCTGCAAGATTTTTATGGGTTGTTTGATATGCCTCATATTCGCACCTTTTTATCAATCCTTATTCTTTTGATTATTCATGTTATCACACCTTATCACCACATTTTTTTCATAATCTGATCTTTGCAGGCATATTTGTGGTAAAAAGCAGCTAACGTATGCAGGATCACAAGGCCTGCAAAAATAAGCGCTGCCCATTGGTGTATTTGAAAAATTTCTCGTCCTAACGTGGTATTTACCTGCAAAAAATTAGGCACATAGAACAGATAAAAATACTGCCATTTACTGTGAAAGAGTTGCATGGCAATAAATCCGGATAATGACATTGTAAAAAGGCTTAAATAAAGCCCAAGGTGTACAATTTTTGCGAGTATTATCTGAATAAACGGCATCGTCTTTGGGTAAGGGACTTTCTTGCTTGAAAGCCTTATGATAATCAATAAAATCGTCAGCAATAAAAGTGTTAAACCTAATGATTTATGAATCGTCATAAAAAAAGCCGGATAAAAGCGGCTGAATAAAAAATCAAATAAAAAGCCAATAAAGAACTGAATAAGCACAAATAAAACAATAAGCTTATGCAGTCCCCGAATCGCAAAATTATAGCGCATTTAACGAAGTTCCTTTGTGAAATACCTCTTTATATATTAGCGTAATAATAGACATTACACACCATTTTATAGCTTTCTTATGCAGCATGAAAATATTTCGTGTGTTTAATAAAGATAAACATTATGATATGCATAAAATGATAACGTTATAAAAAAAATAGAAGAACATTAAATGAAAGGTTTTATTATTTATTCAAGAAAAGAGAATGAGCTAACGGAAAAGCGTGATTATAGTGTATCTCGATTAATGGCAGCGGCAAAAGCAAAAGGGATTGACCTTGATATCATTACCCCAAATCAATTAGAGCTTGTGGTAACAAGAAGCGATAAAAAAAGTATTCTGATTGATAACAAGCCTACTTCCATTCCTGATTTTGTGATCCCAAGGCTTGGCTCTGATACAACATATTATGCCTTTGCGGTTATCAGGCAACTTGAACATTTGGGTGTTTATGTCTGTAATGGTGCAGACTCAATTGCAGCGGTCAAAGACAAACTGCACATGCACCAGTTGTTGGCTTATAGTAATCTGCCCACACCAAAAACCATGCTGGTAAAATTTCCAGTTGATATCAAAGTAGTTCGCCGCGAGATTGGTTTTCCTTTGGTCATTAAAAATGTTACAGGAACACAGGGAAGTGGTATCTATCTTTGTGAGTCTGAAGAAAAATTCACAGATATCATGGAGCTTGTGTACAGCAACAATGAAAAAGCAAATATTATTTTGCAGGAATGTGTTCAGACAAGCCTTGGCAGAGATCTGCGCGCATTTGTTTTGGGCGGGCGTGTGATAGGCTGTATGAAAAGAAGCTCAGATGTCAGCTTTAAAGCCAACTTTTCAAGAGGTGGTCATGTGGAAGCCTTTGAACCAACCCCAGAGATAGAATGGCTGGCCACAGAAACAGCACGATTAGCAAACTTAGACATCGCGGGTATTGATCTTTTATTTGATCACGACGGTTATAAGATCTGTGAAGCAAACTCAGCACCAGGCTTCCATGGAATGGAAAAAGCAATTGGTAAACATATTGCAGAAGATATTTTGGACTATATTACACTTAAGACAGGTATTAACGCAGGCAGATAAAATTATGTGTAGATTTATTGCATATATAGGAAAAGAACGGATCTTGCTTAATGAATTGATTGATAAGCCTGAAAATTCATTGATCAATCAAAGCAGGCAAGCAAAAGAAGGCAGACTTGGTTTAAATGCAGATGGATTTGGGCTTGCCTGGTATGACCATGCAGTCAACACATTTCCTGGCGTTTTTAAATCCATACAGCCTGCCTGGAATGATAATAACTTAAAACACCTGGCCTCAAAGGTCAAATCGAATTGTTTTCTCTCTCATGTTAGGGCATCAACTATTGGTGATGTTGTTTTCAACAACTGCCACCCTTTTACACATGATAAATATGCATTTGTGCACAACGGTACTATTCGCCACTTTGAGAAAATAAGGCGACATGTTATTAATGAGCTTGATGATTTATTGTTTGAAGAAGTCAAAGCGCAAACGGATTCCGAACATCTTTTTTTTCTGATTATGCAATATATGAAAAAGGACTCAGCCAATTGTTCGATGGAAAAGGCGGTAATTTCAGCATTTGCAAAAATCATGTCACTACAGGAAAAAGACGATAATGAGCATTTTTCACGCTTAAATATTGCGCTAACTGATGGTGAAAACCTTATTGCAACCAGATATGTCTCCAAAAACCAAGAACCTTTATCACTTTATTATGCAACAGGCCAATCTATTGATGCGGCACATGATGAAACCTTGATGCTTGAAGGCAAGAAAACAGGCGCCATTGTTATTGCTTCTGAGCCGTTGACTGACTATTTAGCGGAATGGCATGAGATCCCACTAAACCATTATTTATTCGTGAACTCAAAACTAAAACCAACTATTAAAGCTTTTGAAAACGTTGTAGGAGATAAAAGTCAAGTAACAGAAATGCCAAAAACACCGAGCACATCCATCTAACTGTTTATTCTCCAATATCTTCATCCCATAAAGTTGGATTGTTTTTAATAAATTTTTCCATCATTTCCACACATTGTTGATCATTTAAAACTTCAACATTAACGCCATTATCTTTTAAGTAACCGCTCCATAAAGGGCACACTTCCCCTATAGGACCTATCAGCCATTTTTTGAAAAAACAGGTGCTTCTGTTTTGGTTTCCTTCGGTTTGCTTTGTTTGTCCGGTTTAAGTTTAGCGACATGCTGCTGGGCAAACTTTGGTGTCAGCTGTTCATAATCTCGGCCCCATCTC
>NZ_QLIT01000071.1 GCF_003574485.1 Facilibium subflavum | reverse complement strand
TCAGTTCATCTACCCGCTACGGACTCAGACCCCGGCACCTCCACGCATACTCGCCTTTACGTATTGCGTAGTGCTGATTTCAGGCAAATGAAAACCTTGATCAGGTGCGACGATGATATATTACGGGGCTCAATACCTTCACTTGCGTTGTGGCTGATAGACCGCCCTTACTACAGCTTCATAATGTTCGTTACCTTGCATTATGTGTAGTTCGGTTCCAGACTGGTGGCTAGCCTTTTTCTGGGCTGGATTGTCCAGCTTGATTGCCTTAGCTTTGCTTGGCGCACTCATATCATTATCTCTTTTTTTGCAATCATCAAGGCTTTAAATAACGACGCAATGTGCTTTTTCTCATGTAATGCTGTCAATGAAATGCGTAAACGACAAGTCTTCTCAGGCACGGTTGGTGGACGAATACATGATACCAAAAAGCCTTTTTCCATTAATCGTTGTTGTATCTGGTAGGTTTTATCCGCCTCACCGATTAGTACACTTCGAATCGGTGTCGAATCTGATGCGCTTAGCTGAAATCCATAAGCTTCAGCTTGCTTATTGAAAAACACAATGTTCTCAAACAGTTTTTGACGCAGGTCATTGGATTGCTTAACAAGTTCTAGCGCAACATATAAGGTTTGTGAGATAGCCGGTGGCAAAGCGGTGCTGTACATGTAACTACGACTAAACTGTGTTAGTTGCTCAATAATCTTTTTACTTGAGCAAACCATTGCCCCAACACCACCGCATGCTTTGCCAAATGGAGTGATATAAACCAGTACTTCTTTTGCTGTCAGACCATGGTGATCAAGACTGCCGATTCCATTTTCCCCTAATACCCCAAATCCATGCGCATCATCAACGATCAAGCCATGACCATATTGACGACAATTCTCATGAAGCAATGGCAGTGGTGTAATATCACCATCCATGCTAAAAATGCCTTCAGTTGCACAAATACCTGGCGCCTGTAAGATTTGGCTTATTTTATCAAGGCTTTGCATATCTTGATGCAAAAAGCGCTTTAATTTTGCACCCGATAATTTTACACCATCTATTATTGATGCATGAATCAATTTATCAGCAATTATGGTACCTGCTGATCTTCCCAGCACCGAAAAAACGGCCAGATTGGCATGATAGCCAGAATTAAAAAACAAACAAGCCGGATAGCCTGTCAAATTGGCAAAATAATTTTCAAGGTTTTGGGTAGCAAGGGATAAACCGCTGACCATCGCAGATGCAGTGCTACCAAAGCCTAATGCTTGAGCACTTTCAGCAAATGCCTTTTTAATTTCAGGATGCTGAGAAAGCCCCAGATAGTCATTACCACTAAAATCAATATAGGATGCCTCATCCAAACACACACAGACACCCTGTCGGTTAAATGCACGTCGATGACGGTATAAATTATTGCGTTTATACGCATTTATATCATTAAACGCAACTTTCATCCGTTTTTTTATCCTGTAATTGACTTTCTTCAATCGCAAACCCAAGTTTCTCTAACAAAGCCAAATCGGTATTTTCTTCTGGATTCCCGGTTGTTAGTAATTTATCCCCATAGAAAATAGAATTCGCACCCGCAAGAAAACATAGTGCCTGGGTTTCATCAGACATTTGCTTTCTGCCTGCTGACAGGCGAATTCTTGTTGTCGGCATTAAAATTCTGGCGACAGCAATCGTTCGAATAAAGTCAAAGATATCTACCTGCGCCTTATCCATTTTATTACCCAAAGGCGTGCCAGGCACAGGAACAAGTCGGTTAATTGGCACACTGGCAGGTGGTGTATCAAGATTTGCCAGGCTCAACAACATACTTAAGCGATCTTTAATGGTCTCCCCCATCCCTAAAATACCACCACAACAGACCTTCATACCCGCATTGGCAACTTCTTTTAAGGTATCAATGCGTGATTGGAAATCCCGTGTGGTAATGATTTCAGGATAATACTCTTCAGAGGTATCAATGTTGTGGTTATAGTAATCTAAACCCGCTGTTGCAAGCTCATTTGCCTGATCTTTCGATAACATCCCAAGTGTCATACAAGTCTCTAAGCCTAAATCTTTAATCGTTTTAATGATGTTGATCAATTCAGGCATTTTATGTGCCGGTGGATTACGCCAGGCCGCGCCCATACAAAAACGCTTTGCACCTAAAGACTTTGCTTTTTTTGCATGTGCAACAATCTGATCCATTGCCATAAGCTTTTCTTTTTCAATATCTGTCTTATAATGTCCACTTTGCGGACAGTACTTACAATCTTCCGGGCAACTGCCTGTTTTAATGCTTAAAAGCTTACACAACTCAATCTCATCACCAAAGTTTTGTCGATGAATTGTCTGGGCTTGAAAAAGCAGTTTGTTAAAGGGCTGGTGATAGATTTCTTCCAATTGTTCAAGTGTAGGTTTATTTTTCACGATGATTCACTTATGACTTATTTACACATGCGCAAAATCCTAGGTATAATTTTGCGATCAGTCAACTAATATTTTACGATAAGGTTTACTAATGTACTCAACAAATCTCTGGCATCCTTGCTCACAGATGAAAGATTATGAAACATTATCACCACTTAAGATCAAAAGTGCTGGCGGTGCTTATCTTTATTTGGAAGATAACACAAGCGTTATCGATGCAATATCAAGCTGGTGGTGTAAATCATTAGGACATCGCCACCCAATGCTTATTACAGCATTAAAAGCACAGTTAGATACCCTTGAACATACAATCTTAGCAAATACAACAAACAACACAATCCATCAATTAACCCAAAAACTTTGCCGACTGACAAAAACGGATAAGGCATTGTTTGCCAGTGATGGTTCATGTGCTGTAGAGATCGCTATGAAAATGGCAAACCACGCTCGTGTAATTAAAGGCCAAACTAACAAGAAAAAATTTATTGCCCTATCTAATGGCTATCACGGTGAGACTTGTGCAACCTTAAGTGTTAGTGATTTAGGTCTTTATAAAAAAGCTTATCAAAATCTATTATTTGACTGCTATTTTATTAATGATATCCCTTATGTAGCCGGGGAAAATGACCCGCTATGGCATCATGCCGAGCAGCACTGGAATGTGATCGAAGAAAAACTTAAACCATTGATTTCAACCACAAATGCCATAATCCTTGAACCTTTAATTCAAGGCGCCGGTGGGATGTTAATCTACTCAAAAGACTTTTTAAAACGCCTTGCTCATTGGTGTCAAAATAATGATATTTATCTTATTGCCGATGAGATCATGACTGGAATTGGTCGCACAGGCAAAATGCTTGCCTGCGCGCATGCTGATATCACACCAGATTTCATCTGCTTATCTAAAGGGTTGACTGCGGGAATGTTGCCCTTAAGTGTGACACTGACACATGATAGATTCTATGAGTTATTTTATGATGATTATGAAACACAAAAGGCTTTTATGCATTCACACACGCATAGTGGCAATACCTTAGCCTGCGCTGTAGCTTTAGCAGTACTTAAAGTCTTTGAACAAGAAAACCTGATCTGTTATATCAGTGATACACTACATCCTGCTTTATTAGCAAATATGCATGAAGTGGCAGATACTACCGGACAGCTGCATAACATCAGAAGCCTTGGCGGAGTAATTGCCGCAGATATAAAACACCCTGCCAAAAATCGCCATGGTTATGAAATCTATCAAAAGGCAATAGAGTTTGGCGCGCTCTTACGCCCCCTTGGCAATACGATTTATTGGATGCCTCCTTTAAATATCGATATTGACACTTTAAACAAGCTTAAAGAAATTACCATTAAGGCTATTTGTGCGGTGCGTAAATAATCACTACTTTTGTTTTTTCATAACCGCTGTTGTAAAGCCAACACCCCTCTATGTACCATACGGTATTGGCTTTACGCTTCGCTCCCACGAACTTATAAAAAAACCCCCAGAGGATCAGTTGACTCTCTGGGGGTTTTAACGTTAACGCACAATGCGTTTATTGTAAATGGGCGATGATTACATCATGCCAGGCATACCGCCCATGCCACCCATTCCGCCCATGCCACCAGCACCAGCATCAGATTTTTCTTCTTTTATTTCACCAACCATGGCTTCAGTTGTGATCATAAGACCTGCAACAGATGCCGCATGTTGTAATGCAGAACGCGTTACTTTTGTTGGATCCAAAATACCCATTTCGATCATATCGCCATAGGTATCATTAGCAGCATTATAACCGTAACCACCGTCTTTTTGACGAACGTTATTCACAACAACAGAAGCTTCGCCACCAGCGTTTTTAACGATTTGACGCAATGGAGACTCCATCGCACGACGCATAAGCTCAATACCATGGTTTTGATCTTCATTATCGCCTTTTAATCCAGCAATAGCTGCTTGTGCGCGTAAAAGTGCAACACCACCACCGGCAACAACGCCTTCTTCAACTGCAGCACGAGTTGCGTGTAATGCATCATCAACACGGTCTTTTTTCTCTTTCATTTCAACTTCAGTGAAAGCACCAACACGAATCACAGCAACACCACCGACAAGCTTGGCTAAACGCTCTTGAAGCTTCTCACGATCATAATCAGAGCTTGACTCATCAATTTGCTTGCGGATTTGTGAAACACGCGCTTCAATATTTGCTTTTTGACCAGCACCATCGATAACAGTTGTATCATCTTTAGTGATTTGAACGCGGCCTGCTGTACCTAAGTGCTCAACAGTTGTTGTCTCAAGAGTTAAGCCAACTTCTTCAGAGATAACTGTTGCACCAGTTAGAATTGCAATATCTTCAAGCATTGCTTTACGGCGATCACCAAACCCTGGTGCTTTAACCGCAGCAACTTTGACGATACCACGGATATTGTTAACAACCAATGTTGCTAACGCTTCACCTTCAACATCTTCAGCAATGATTAACAAAGGCTTGCCAGATTTTGCAACAGATTCTAGTGTTGGCACTAGATCACGGATGTTAGCAATTTTTTTGTCAACGATCAAGATATATGGATTTTCAAGCTCAGCTGTCATATTTTCCTGGTTAGTTGCAAAGTAAGGCGACAAATAACCACGGTCAAACTGCATACCTTCAACAACGTCAAGCTCATCTTCAAAGCCTTTGCCTTCTTCAACGGTAATCACACCTTCAGAGCCAACTTTTTCCATTGCTTGTGCGATAATCTTACCAACAGTTGCATCAGAGTTTGCTGAAATTGTACCAACTTGCTCAATAGATTTATTATCAGAACAAGGCTTAGATAGTGATTTTAATGCTTCAACTGCTTTGACTGTTGCTTTATCAATACCACGCTTAAGATCCATTGGATTCATACCAGCGGCAACTGCTTTTAAACCTTCGGTTAATAAAGCTTGCGCCAGTACTGTTGCTGTTGTTGTACCATCGCCCGCGATATCAGAAGTCTTAGAGGCAACTTCCTTAACCATCTGTGCACCCATATTGGCAAACTTATCTTTTAATTCGATTTCTTTTGCCACAGAAACACCATCTTTAGTGATGTTTGGCGCACCAAAAGACTTATCTAAAACAACATTACGACCCTTTGGTCCAAGTGTTACTTTTACTGCATTTGCTAATGTATTTACACCTTCTAACATACGTGTACGAGCATCATCTGAAAACATTACTTCTTTTGCTGCCATTTTATTTTTTCCTCTTTAAAATGTTTAAACTTAAAACTTATTTGATAACGTATAATAGCTTACTCAACAACTGCCATTAAATCTTCTTCACGCATCATCAAAAGCTCTTCACCATCAAGCTTGACTTCTGTACCTGCATACTTACCAAAGATAACTTTGTCACCAATTTTTACATCTAGTGGGCGAATATCACCGTCAGTTGAGATCTTACCTTTACCAACGGCAATGATTTCACCCTGCATTGGTTTTTCTTGTGCGCTTCCTGGTAACACGATACCACCGGCAGTTTTTGTTTCTTCTTCTGCACGACGCACTAATACTCTGTCATGTAATGGACGAATTGCCATGTAGTTTACTCCTATTTATGATTAAACATATGTTGTTTGTTTGCAGGAAGGTATATGGTGATCCTCAATTTATTTTCAAGGAAAAAATTATCGTTTTCTGCAAAAAAAATCCAACACATCATCATTTGGTATAAAAATCACTCAAAACGAATGTAACAAAATTGTCACAGTACGTTATCTAATTGTCATATTACTGTTATATCCAACCTGTATTCTTAATAATAAATAAACGGATTATCTTATTGTAATGCGAAAAATAACCATAATAACCCTATTAATAAGCTTAACCTTCATCATGCTTTTAGGTGCAATATTTTATAAAGCAACTTATCAATCATCAAAGCCTGCTTTGATGATTACTGTTGCCACTGAAAAAGTTGAAACAACCCAATATACATCAACACTAAGCGCGCTTGGTCATATCACTGCCATGATGGGTGTTACCGTAAAAGCAAGTTCATCAGGTAATATTACCAAGCTCAATGTTACATCAAATCAAGAAGTCAAAAAGGGTCAGATTCTATTGGAAATCGATCCAGATAAAGCCAAAGCCAAGTTACTTTATGACCAGGCACAACTGCAGCTGGATGCTGCCAATTTATCACGAAATAAAACACTTTATCAAAAAAATGCTTTGGATAAGGCGACCCTTGATATTGCTGAGGCCACTTACAAAAAAGATCTGGCACTTGTAAAACAGGATAAAGCAACGCTTAATGATCAGATTATACGTGCGCCATTTACAGGAGAAGCTGGTATTGTGAATTTACAAGTAGGCAGTTATGTTAATACAGCGGATGATTTATTCTCTTTACAGACAGTAACCCCGATATATGTCGATTTTTCCTTACCAAGCAAGGATCAAGCCTATATCAAAAAAAACCAGGATGTCACAATTGAGCTTGATGCATATCCAAATCAACATTTTAAAGGCAAAGTCGTTGCCATCAACAATATAATTGATCACAACACCAATAGCATCTTGCTGCGAGCAAAACTTGAGAATAATGATGGAAAACTCAAACCTGGCGATTTGGTTAATATAACCCTTGATTTAACAAAGCCACAACAAGTGATTATCGTCCCAACACAAGCCATCACCTATGATAATAACAATACAACCATATTTACCGTTAATCAGCAAAATATTGTCAAGCAGCAGGTTGTTGTGCTTGGCACACAAGTTGGTACTGACAAAGTTATTGTGCAATCCGGGCTACACCCCCAAGAAGTTATTGTTATTGCTGGGACAAACAAAATCACCGATGGAATCAAGGTTGTAACGACTGATAAAGGAGAAGGAAATTGAAATTCTTTATCACACGACCAATCTTGACTTGCTGCATTTTCACGCTTTTATTGCTTGCAGGCATATTTACAGCAACCAAACTTGAAATCCGTCAATATCCAAATATCAGCAGCAATACCATCATGGTGATCACAACCTACCCAGGTGCCAATGCACAGACAATGGAAACACTCGTCACAACGCCTATTGAAAATGCATTACAGGGTATTGATAATGTAGATTATATCAGCTCTACCAGCGCTTCAGGAACCAGCCGTGTTGTGCTGAATTTGACGGTTAATGCCGATGTGAACAGCACGATCACTGATATTGAAAGCGCACTTTCAGGTGTCAAATCAAGCCTGCCTAACGCAGTTAATGACCCAATCATCCGCCAGGCTGACAGCACCAGTATGCCTGATATGGTATTAAGCTATAGCAGTGCGCAAATGCCGACAAGCAATATCAGTGATTATTTAACACGTACAATAGAACCAACCATTGCAAATATCAATGGTGTTGGAGACATCCAAATTATGGGGAATCGTCAATATGCCATGCGTGTTTGGCTTGATGTGAATAAAATGCGTGCATATGGCATTACCGCAAGTGATATAAAACAAGCGCTTAGTACGCAAAACGTTCAAGCAACGCCAGGCGATATTAATCGAGACAATCAGATAATTACGATTAATGCACAGACGGATGGACACACGGTTACCTCATTTCAAAACCTTATCATTAAAACAGTGAACCAAAAGCCCATTTACTTAAAGGATGTTGCCGATGTTAAACTTGGCGCACAAGATACAACAAGCGCAATGTTCACAAACAATAAGCCATCAGTTGGTCTTGCCATTACCTATAAAAATGATGCAAATCCGCTAACAACAGCCGCATTGATTCAAAACGCATTGACACAGATCCATCTGCCCAAAGATCTTAAAGTACAGGTTATGCGCAATAGCGCAAGTTATATCAATGCATCGCTTAAAGATGTTATTGAAACACTTATCATCACGATTATTGCCGTTTTAGCCATTATTATATTATTTTTGGGGTCCTGGCGGTTATCTTTAATTCCGCTGGTGACAATCCCCTTATCCATTGCTGGCGCCTTTATTATCATGTATTTTCTGGGCTTTAGTATTAATGTGCTGACGCTTTTAGCCTTTGTGCTTGCAATTGGCCTTGTTGTCGATGATGCTATCGTTGTTATGGAAAACATCCATCGGCATATGCAACTGGGGAAAACATCTAAGCACGCTGCTATTATTGGTATAAAAGAGATAACCATTGCTGTGATTGGCATTACAATTACCCTATTAGCTGTTTTTCTACCGATTGGTTTTAACAACAGCACAACAGGCGCTTTATTTAAATCCTTCGCCTTTACACTGGCTGGCAGTGTTTTAATCTCTGGTATTGTTGCTTTATTTTTCACACCAATGATGTGCGCAAAGTTACTAACAACTAAGACACACAATAAATTTGAACACAAAGTCACGCAACTGCTACAGCTATTAACGGAGAAATATCACCGGTTACTTCTTGCAATTATTAACCTTAAAAAGCTGATTGTACTTGTATTTACCTTTATCCTTATTTTAGGTGGAACAACGTTTTACCTGCTATCACAAAATGCACAGCTTGCACCGGCTGAAGATCAAGGCGTTATCATTGGAATGGCACAAGCACCAACTTCTGCGTCAGTAAACTATACACAAAAATATACAGCTCAGCTAAACAGCATAACAAATCTTAACCAAGAGATTAAAAACCTAAGTATTGTCAATGGTTTTCCGCAAGGCCAGGCTTCTGCCATGATTATCATGAAATTAAAAGACTGGGATCAAAGATCACAAAGTGCTGATGAAATTACTGCGCAATTAATGCCCAAAGTCAGGCAAATTGCAGGGCTGAATATCATGCTAAGCTCACCACCTTCATTACCGATTTCAAAAGGTATTTATAACTTCCAGTTTGTGATTAAATCAACTGGAAGTTATGAAGCACTAAGTAAGGTTGTTAATCAGATGACAAAACAGGCACAGACAAATCCTGATATACTCAATACACAGGTTGATTTACACATTAATCAGCCTCAAGCCAACGTCATTATTAACAAAGAAAAAGCAAATGCGCTTGGCGTATCTATGGATGGTATTGCTACAATACTAAGCATTGGCTTTGGCCAGCCACAAAATAATGAATTTACAAGAGATGGTTATGCATATTATATCATCCCGCAAATCAACGATGCTCAGCGCAGTAACGAAAATATTATTAATGAATTAACCGTAAAAAGTGCATCCGGTGATAACATCCCATTATCCACTTTTGTCCGTATTGAAAATACGGTGACATCAAGCACATGGAACCACTTTCAAGGACAGCATTCAGCCACCATTTCTGCACAGCTTGCCAATGGGTTTAGCACAAAAGCCGCTTTAACCTACTTCCAAAACCTGGCAAATAAGTATATGAAAGAAGACATGAATACAGACACTTCAGGGCAAACGCGTACCTTTTTACAAACACAAAACAGCATGAGCTGGCTGTTTATTTGTGCTTTAATTGTGATTTTCCTTACTTTAGCTGCACAATATGAAAGCCTTAAAGATCCCCTTACAATCATACTGACAGTACCACTTGCCATCACAAGTGCACTTATTGCACTCTTTTTTATTAATTACTCTTTAAATATCTATACAGAGATTGGCCTTATTACATTGATTGGACTTATCAGCAAACATGGCATTCTACTTATCGACTTTGCCAAACAATACCAACAAAAACATCAAAGCACGCCACAAAAGGCAATAATACAAGCCGCCTGTGTCCGATTTAAACCGGTGTTAATGACAACAGCCGCTATGGTTTTAGCACACATTGATCACGCCTAATAAAGCATTTTAAAGTTTTTTCGTGTAGGATATTTCACAAAGTTATATGCAAGCTGTATTCAAAATGGAA
>NZ_QLIT01000070.1 GCF_003574485.1 Facilibium subflavum | reverse complement strand
CCTCTTTACCGTCATTAAAAATTCATTAATCTTTTCCCCAGCACTTCCATTTAGGTGATAATGCATTTTGCAATCCTTTGTTGTTTTTCTCAAATATATTTCAAACCAAGGATTGCAACCTTGCAGATCATTTTTTAATTAAATCAACTTAATTTCACATCTTGTAGTATTTTTGGTTCACAGAACCTAGATTTATGGATATTTTATTTCAAGAAGGTAGCTGATTTAATTTGCTAAATCCCCAGCTTTGCTGGTGGTAATTTAACTGATTTTAAAGGGTTTTATAGCCTTTGTTGGATGTGCTTAGAAATAGGTGGAATTAGTAATTGGTGGAGGCGGCGGGGGTTGAACCCGCGTCCGCAAATCCGCACTCTTCAGATCTACATGCTTAGTTCTATCTATTATCTTTAACAGTAATCTGCCCGACAGAACAGGGCGGTCATGCTGCGAGCCTTAAAATTTAGCCTAAATCATTTGGCAGTGATTTAAGCGATCTTGTGATGCATATGAACGAACCGTTAAGACTTTACACAAGCACAAGGTCATGGTTCGTGCGTATCTAGGTTATTAAGCTAGATTAAGCAGCTTTACGTTGCTCAGCCTTAACCGCTTGGTTTTTAGGCACGCGTTTTGCTTTTTCTTTGCCAGTTATTATAAACTGTGTAACGTGTTTTACGAGGCAGATACACCCTCGGCATGCACCGATAGAGCTTGTAATTCCCGTCGAAACCATATTCGCCCCCAGTGATATTTGTAATTTTACCGCCGATAGCAGATGAAATCAAGTTTTTGTTTAAAAACATAGCAATACTTTTAAAAAATGAAACCAAATAAGAATATTTGAGTAATTCTTATATGCATTGGCCTAACGCTATGCAATAATTTATACTATCCTAGTAAAAAGCATAAGCACGGTAGGAGACATTATGAGTCAACAGGGCAAAGACGCATCAAAGACCAAAGCGGATGAAAGACATTTAAGCGGGTTTGATCATGGCCGTATTAAAGTCATCGGTGTTGGCGGTGGCGGTGGTAATGCTGTCAGTTACATGGTTGAAAAGGGATTACAAGGTGCAAAAATTTATGCGATGAACACAGATCAGCAGGCACTAAATAAAAACCTGGCTGATTATAAAATACAAATTGGTGAGCATGTCACAAGAGGTCTTGGTGCTGGTGCAAATCCTGAGGTTGGGTTAAAAGCAGCACAAGAAAGTATTCACTTGATTGAAGAGGCGATATCAGATTGTGATATGCTTTTTATTACCGCAGGTATGGGGGGTGGTACAGGTACTGGTGCAGCGAATATTGTTGCAGAAGTTGCCAGGAAAAAAGGCGTTGTTACCGTTGGTGTCGTGACAACACCTTTCTCTTTTGAGGGACGCCGTCGTGAAGTCCTGGCAAGACAAGGGATATCAGCCTTGCAGGAACATGTCAACTCATTGATAGTTATCCCAAATGATAAATTAAAAAAATCATTAGGCGAGCATACCGCGTTAATGGATGCCTTTCATGCGGCTAATGATGTTTTATATAATGCGATGTCATCAATGACGGGTATTATCCGCACCCCTGGACACATTAACGTTGATTTTGCTGATGTAAAAACGGTGATGACAGCGCCTGGGCTTGCTGTTATTGGAACTGGATGTGCTTCAGGAGAAGATCGTGTTGCTAATGCAGTTGAAAAGGCAGTATCATGTGAGCTATTGGAAGATATCGATTTAAGAAATGCCAAAGGTTTATTGGTTTGTGTTACCTCTAGTAATGATATCTCATTGGGTGAGTTTACCGAGCTTGGTAATCGTATCGCTGAGATTGCTGATGAGGAAGCGCCTGTTATTATTGGTACGGCAATTAAAGAAGATTTGGGGGATGAGCTGGATGTCACCATTATTGCCACAGGCTTTGATGTGGATGTAACCTCAGATCGCCGTGAAAAGGTAATTAACAAAAGATCATCTGATGGTTTATTGTCAAAAGAAGGCCCGTCAGTTACGGTGCCATTGGCACGCAAAATCAAGTCAGATTATCAAGATCCAAAAGACAGCGATAAAGCATAGTTTCCTTACGAATGTTGACTGGGATAAGCTGGAAAGGCATCTTTCAAAGAACTTTAGTGAGTCAACGGGTCGCCCAAGCAAGCGACTTCGTCAGGGAAAGCGCATAAGCAGTATGAATTTGGTGTTAAGACATCTATTGTGGCCACCGCAAAATCTGGTTGGGTCCTATGCTCACATGCAATACATGGTAATCGATACGATGGTCATACACTGAAAGGCGCTTTGTTAAAAGCAAAAGAGTTGAGCGGCGCTCAAGCATTGAGCCACTGATTGGTCATTTAAAGTCAGATCATGGTATGGATCGCAATTATCTCAAGGGTAAGTCTGGAGATAAAATCAACGCCATTTGTGCAGGCATTGGTATCAACCTTAAGCATGTGCTTAGATTACTAGCACCTGCATAGCAATACAACCATTTAACTCGTCAAAGATAATAGGATAGGCCTTGGCTTACGAAACGCGCCTGCCCGTATTTTTTGCAAACTGTATATATTACAACCTGATAGAGGCATGATACTCAAGAAATCAAAATATTTGATAAGACATTTTTATGGGTAGGTGTATTTTGAGTCATGAACTATGAAAAAATTTGACTTTTTCATGGACGACTAGTTAGGGTTCCAAGGCAGTTATGGCCAAAACTAAAAGCAGCTGCAACAAGATAATGCGTTTACCCTGTTGTTATACGACAACAAGCACAAAAAATAAAACGTTTACACTGTCATCAGGCAAGGTTCTAGGTATTTTTGAGAGATCAAGTGATACGCAAATATTACTTGATAAGCTTGGTACAAAATCATAATGGTAAAATCGCGTAATTTCACGCTATTTATTGACTGTGCTTTTTTAGTATCTTAGTAGCCAGATTTACACGGCAGCGTTAACTTTGTGGTAAGAGCCTCATGACAGTAGATGAAGTAAAGGAAATTTGCGGGATACCTCATGATAATACCGTGCTTAGTATTATTGAAGGGCTTGGTGCGTTATACACACCATTAATCGTCATTGTGACTATTATCGGATTTGTTTTAATCTTTGTTGGGCTTATTCGCTTATATCGACATAACAAAATGCAGCATATGCACCGCCACCACTCACCGATGGCAACCGTTTTTTATTTTGTTTCGGGTACTTCCTTAATTGGCATTGTGAGTATCTTGCAGGCTGTTAGTGCAACCTTATTTAAAGGGACAAGTATTATAGATAACCCGATATTAAGTTATAGCAGTAAACTTAATAGCGAAATGATTACAGGGGATAATAATCCCATATGTAGCTATTTTAAACATGCACTTTCAGAAACCGATATGTTGATGCAGATGAAATGGCTTGTTTTTGCGATGTTACTTATCATCGGGCTTATCTCATTTACGCGAGGCTTGTTGCTTTTGATAAATCTGGGTGAAGGCCATGGTCAGCAGGCAAGTAGTGGCACAGCTTTTGTGCATTTATTTGCTGGGATAATTGCAGTAAACGCACAAGGGATATTTACCGTACTGGGTTTGCTTGTTAACTAATTCTTTAAACCAATCAATAGGAGATGATAATGAAAAAAAAGTATAAACAATTACGATTAGGTCGCTTTGTAGCAATAGGCTTTGTGCTGGTTGCTGGCTTGGGTGCATCGGTATCTTATGCCGCAGGCAGTGGAAATGTTGGCGATTTTACAAGATGGGCAGGGAATCTGGTAAAGTATATTGAGCAGTTAAAATACTTTATCAGTATTGTGGCAACTATTGGGGGGATGTGGTTTATTTTTGCCGGTCTTGGGCATTTAAAAAACCATCACACGCCAACTAAAGGTCAGCAGGGAGATCATGTTAGAAATGGTATCGGTCAGCTGGTTGTCGGGACGCTACTTATTGCGATTGTGCCAATGACTCAGATGATCGGTAGTACAGTGACAAAAGGGGCCGGTGACCCAAATGCTTATAATACGTTTGAGATTAAAGAGAAAATTCCTGATGCCAACTAATAAGGTTTTATCTTGTAAGGTAAAAAAAGGCGTGATACTGAGTGCTTTAGGTATAACCAGTTTCATGCTTTTAGGTTGTGCAAGTACAACAAATAAATCGCTTGATCCCTCAATTGCGCAACAAAATCACCTAAACACACAGGTAGACCAGCAGCTTGTGCGCTCAGCATCTGAAATCAAACAACAAATGGATATGATGTTAATGATTGAAAAATCACGAATGGGGCATGTCGATATTCCTTTTAAAACGGTTAAAGGACAATATGCCCAAGCGCTGCAACAGGATATTACGTTATCCTGGTATGGTGAGGTTGAGCCGCTTTTGAAAGAGATTGCCAAGAAATCTGGGTTTCAATTGCAAATCTATGGCAAAAAGCCAGCTGTTTCTATTCTTGTAAGCTTTGGTTCAACAGATACGGCGAAAACAAGTAAGCTTATTGATGTATTGCGTAATATTGATATCCAAATGAAATCACAAGCAAGGCTTTATATTAATGCAGATGAAGGGATTTTAAGTTTGCGTTATACTGATAAGTAATTTAAATAATGAGTAAGCGAATATAATGTGTAAAATAAAAATTATTGTTTCTCTTTCATCAATATTTCTTTTAAGCTCATGTGCACAGATGATGACACAAATGGCTCAGCAGAATTGCACATTAGATGCGGCGTATGCCTCTGGCGTGAACGCAGCAAAAGAAGGTAACTCAATGGATCGAAATTATGCCAGTATTTGCAGTTATATCAATTTGTCAGAAGCGGAAAAATTAAAGCTTAATGCTGAATATCGAAAAGGATATCAATTTGGTTTGAAATATAAAGCCAAGGATGTGAATGTGAATATTACCAATAAGCCTTAGGTGGTTTTATGGGTGTTAAAGCGCAAAAAATCATTCCAAAAAGATAGACAATAGTTAACAAAGCACTTTCAAGTATTTTTACGCTATTTATCCTTATGTCTTATCGGTACAATTTTACCGTGTATAGCAGTCTTAGCCTATCTCTTAAAGTGTAATAGCCTTTTTGTAGCGATGGGCGGTATACGTTATATTTACGTTGTAAAATAAGATAAATGGAGCAATAAATGCCATTGTTAGAATTAGCTGATATTATTGATAAGGTTAATAATAAAGCGGTTGTCAATTACCAGGATAATCAGTATCTAACAATTCGCCAGCGCGCAATTAAAGAAGCTGCCCAAGAGCTTGGGATAAAATCAGGCCTGGCATGGGCAAGTAAGATTATTAATGCGCGCCTTGAAAAGGCAGCAAGTTATTTAGATCAGATTTATAATTTTAATGCCATCGTGCTTGAGAGCAATGTCTTGCCACCAGTCATTTTCTTTGGCGATCAAAGTTTAAGTCTTGATGGCTCTGAAGAAAAGCTTCGTGTAACCGGTGTGCGCTATGAAATTGCACAAAAAGCACGGTTTTATACTGCTTTGCCATCATGGCGTGATTATTTAATCCAAAATTATATCGCACCTGAATGGCCAAACAAAGCCTTGCTACCAGAAAATAGTGATGAAAAAAAGCTTTGGGTAAAAACTTTGGCATATGCCTGGCTTGATGGGATATCGCAAGCAGAAGAAGTTTATAAAGTAAGCTTGGGGCGGTTGACTTTAACCTATAAGGGTATGTTGTTGTACCATCAGCTGGTTGCCTATCATATGATCACACCAATTCATGTCAAAAAAGTTAATACCGGTGTGACGATGACGGATAACCAGATGATTGTTGATGATAATCAATGGTATGTGGATACACAAGCGAAGTTTAATAAGGAGCTTGCACGTTGGCAGCCATACCTTGTTGATACACAAAAAGCAAACAAATGAAGGTCATCAGGTGTTGTAGTGTTTGAGAAAGGTTTGCCCAAGTACCTGTCAGCAGAATGTGTGACAGAACTTCTGCACTATGGTTGTAAAAATGGGATATCTGATCTTTGCCTGCAGTCTCATAAACCTTTGTATATTAAAAAACAAGGGCAATTACATACAGTAGCGGAGCGCGCGCTTACGCAACATGAGATGAAAGCGATCTGTCAGCACCTATATGGTGCGAATGTCGAGGCAGAGCTTGCCAGAAAAGGAGAGCTTGACTTTCGCTTTCAAAGTGATATTGCCACCCACGTTGTGCGTGTGAATATTACTTCAGCGTTTGGTTCATATTTGGATGGCTTACAGATATCTATTCGCTTAAATCAAAGTAAACCGTTAAGCCTAGCCGATTTAGCTGTAAAAGCGCCCTTGTGTGAGTACATGAAACAAGGGCGAGGACTGTATTTGATTAGTGGGCCAACTGGTGGTGGGAAGACAACACTACAAGCTGCAATGATTCAGGATCGTTGCAAGGAAAGTGTGCATGGATTAAAAGTATTGACTTATGAAGCGCCTATTGAATATAGCTTTGATGGACTATCGCTTAATAATTCACTGATATGCCAATCAGAGATTCCAAAGAATCTGCCTACATATGCTGCAGCAGTTCGCAATGCCTTAAGGCGAAACCCTGATTTGATAATGATTGGGGAAACACGTGATCGAGAGACTTTAACTTCTGTGCTAGAAGCAGCTTATACAGGGCATGATGTTATTACCACGATCCATGCATCAGGCGTGGTAGATGTTTTTCGTCGAGCGTTGAATTATTACCAGCAAAGCGAGCGTGACCTTGTTTATTCAGATATGGTGCAGGCCTTGCAATTAATTGTTTGGCAAAATCTTGTTATTGGTGTTGATGGAAAACTTATTGCTTTACGTGAATATTTGCACTTTGATGATCAGATGAAGCAAAAATTATTAACGCTTTCTTATCGTGATGGTTGTGGTTATTTGCAGAAAATGATTAAAGAAAAAGGATGTGATTTATATACACAAGCATTAGAAGCGTATCGTAATAATTCCATTGCAAAAGCAACGTTGGAGAGCTTAGCTGGTATTACATTATCGTTATCAGGCGATGATATAAAAGAGCTTGCGGCAAAACAAAAAGATGATCCATCAATGCTGTTATTTCAGGCACGTAAAGAAAGCCAAACATCATCCCATATGAAAAATAAAGGGGAAGTCCATGCATAATACAGATGCACACTGGCGAGATTCAGCGTTAACGCCAAAATTTTTTATCATTGATGCACGTGTGTGTCTGCCAATTTTGTTAGTATTGCTTCACATTCGTACATGGACGGTTTGTGTTGCGATTGCTGTTTTAATTTTCTTTATATTGCTCGGTCGGTGGCGTATTAGTGTAATTGCATTTTTTCGCTTATTAAGAACTTTTGTCACTGGCAATAGAAAAATCCGGCTTAAGAGGCGTTTATGAAAGCAAAATTTAGAGGATTAAGCAGTAAACAAGAGGTGTTATCCTCAGAAAGTGTACGTGATATAAGACCGATTACCACGCGTGCTAAAGATTTTCTTTCCTCAAGAACGGGTGCAGCTTTAACCTTGGTATTTCTATCTTGTGTGATGTTTGTATTGCCAGTGATAAGTGATGTGATATTTTTATTAATCATCATTATTTTCTGGTATGCATTTTTTGATCTGCCTGCCTTACCATTTAAGCTGCCTGTCTATGCCAAATATGTAGATAAAAATCACTTATCTCCAGCAAACAAACCACAAAAAGCATCAGGGATTTATTATTTTGGTAACGAATTAAATACCAAAGATCAATTGTGGTTTAATAATGAAGACATGCGTACCCATGTTTTGGTGTTTGGTTCAACAGGTAGTGGAAAAACGGAGACCTTGTTATCACTTGCTTATAATGCATTAAATCAGGGCAGTGGTTTTATCTATGTTGATGGAAAGGGGGATAATCTTTTATATTCCAAAGTGTTTTCCATGGCCGAGAGTTTGGGACGCCAGGATGATTTGCTGGTATTAAACTATATGACGGGTGCACAAGACATTATTGGACATCAAAAAACACCGCTATCCAATACGATGAACCCCTTTGCGATCGGTTCATCAAGCATGCTATCACAGTTAATTGTCAGTCTTTTGGGAGGTTCCAAAGACTCAGGTGATGGTGATATGTGGAAAGGGCGGGCAATTTCTTTTGTTGAAGCTTTAATGCGCTTATTGGTATACCTTCGTGATGAAGGCCTATTACGTCTTGATGCTGGAGTTATTCGAAAATATTTTGTACTTGATGTGCTTGAAAGCCTTGTCTTTGATCAGGTGATTGTGGATGCTGAAAATAATACCACAGAAATTGATGTACAGTTTCCCTTTAGTGTGGTCGATCCGTTGATGAATTACTTATCAACGCTACCTGGCTATCAAAATGCCAATAAAGGTAAACAATCGGATAAAGCCTATGAACAGCATGGCTATATTACCATGCAGTTAACCCGTGTCTTTGGCTCCCTTGCTGATGTTTATGCACACATTATGAAAGCAGATATTGCCGAGATTGATTTTAATGATGTCATTTTAAATCGGCGCATTCTTGTGGTCTTACTGCCGGCATTGGAGAAATCGCCTGATGAGCTATCAAATCTTGGGAAGCTGATTGTCGCCTCATTAAAAGCGATGCTTGCCTCAGGACTTGGCAGTAAAGTCCATGGTGAATACAAAGATGTGATTGAAACCAAACCAACTAATGCAAAGCATCCTTATTTGTGCATTTTGGATGAATATGGTTATTATGCCGTCCCTGGCTTTGCCGTGGTGCCAGCACAAGCAAGATCACTTGGGTTTTCAGCTGTCTTTGCAGGACAGGATTTACCTGCCTTTCAAAAGGCATCAAAAGAAGAAGCAGCTTCAATCTGTGCCAATACGAACATTAAAATATGTATGAAACTGGAAGATCCAACCGAGACCTGGGAGTTTTTCCAGAAAAATGCAGGTGAGGCATATACTTCAGTGGCTAAAAGCTATCAGGTCAGCCCTGAAAGTGTATCGATGCGATACTTAGATGCTAAAGAGGCAGGTATTGAGAAAAGAGCACGTATTGATTTGATGGATTTAAAAGATCAAAAACCGGGTGAGTTTCATATTTTCTTTAAATCGCAGATTGTGCGCGGCAAGTCTTTTTATGCAAATCCACCAAAGACAAAATATATTCATGTCAATCAATTTATTCGAGTAAAGCCGATAGATGTTAAATTAACCAAAACCCTAAAGGCGATGGTTTCTTTTTCTGCTGAGCTACCACAAGATAGATTGCTTCCAGCTAATTTACATCAGCTAATAAATGACCAAAATAAAGATAAAAAGATACAAGTGATAACTGATAAAACCGCGTTGAGTGATCACTACTATCGCTATGTTGAAAAAGCGCTTGATGAACCTCAGGACAAAGAAGCGCACCAATTAATTGAGATGGATGAAGGTGATTCTGGTGCGCTTGAATCAAATGTACAGGAGCACGTTATCGATGCGCAATTTGGTACGAAGCTTATTTATTCTAAGATTCCATTAGCTGAAAAAATGGCCAGTGAATATTTTGATTTTGATTGTATTGATTTTGATGATTATTTAATTTCTGCAGAGATGCTATCAAGCACGTTTAAAAAATTTGGTTTAAGCCATGGTTTGTCTTTAGATGAGATTAAAAAGTACAAACAAGCGCTTATTGAGCTTGTTGGGCAAACAGAGACAGGATGTTATCAACAAAAAACCTCCAACGAGGATATCCAGACAATTTTAGATAAAGCGCAGCTTGTTTTTAATGCTGATGAAAGTGAAGAAGAGGTGTCATAAGATGGATATTTCAAAGGATATTTTAGCAATGTTATCATCCCATGTTGATGAAGGTGAGCTCCAATTTATTTATAATAAAGCGCCCGTTGATCAAAGCCTGGTATTTAAGCCAGAAGGGCTGTTAGGGCTTTATATTGATAAGATTACCCCGCGGTTTAATTATGTTTATAACCACAAAATTGTGACGAAAACCACGTTAGATCGTCAAAGCTTATTAAAAAAGCAGGTTTTATTAAATGATAAACCCCATATCTGCTTTTTGGTGGTGTTTGTTATTTACCATGAATTACTGGCTTTTATCAATGGGAATATAATCGATTTAGATCGCTATTTTAACTAGTTGAGGTTTAGTTTATGTCAAAAGGTGCACAATCAGGTCAAGAAGGCAGTGAAATGTCATGGTTTTACGTGATTGCACTTATTGCAATTATTTTATTAGGGACATATTACTTATTTCATGATTCAGTAGTGAGTCTTATGTTTTCGATAAAGCAATTTGAGTTGCGTTTGATAGGTTATTTTACCACGCGCTATGAAGGTGTTTCTCAATGGGCAGTGCATACGGCTTTAGGTGAGATAAGCCTAAAGGATATACGTGATTTATCCTTTGTGATTGGTAATGCATTGCTTTATCCTTTTTTGCTGTTATCAAGTGTGCTTGTGCTTTTATTATGGTTTTGTTACCCAAAAACCAAATTTCAGAAAACATTAGATATGAAAAGTTTACGGGCGAGCTTAGAGAACCAGTTACCGTATTATAATGCTTTGCATTATCTGGAAGATAATAAGAAAACACCGCAGAAATGGTCGATGGCGCTCTCACCAGAAGCATTTGCGAAACATCATGGCTTACTATGTGAGGATGATCAAGGAAAGGTGCTATGGGATGGACAAAAAGCGCATACTGTTATGGTGGATCAACTAGGTGAATTATGGCCTGGGCTTGAAAAGCTTGCCGTTCATCAGCAGATTATTTTTGCCATTTTAAGTGCGTTTGCCCTATATGCGCGTGAGGAGGCAGAAAGCGTTTTATATGAAATATCGCGTAAAATAAAAGAAGACAGGAAAATTGATTTTAATCAGTATCGTTATTTAATTGAAAAGTATGCAAAAGATCAAAAAATTATGACATTGATTGCAGGCAATGCTTATACATATACGGTGTTTACAAGCTTATTGATACATGCACGCAAAACAGGCATTGTGACTACCTCTACTTTTTTATGGCTTAAATATATCGATCGAAGACTTTGGTATGTACTTAATAACGTTGGGCGTCAAAGTGTGTTTTGTGAAGCCGCAGCAGTCCGTGCGCATTGGCTTGTAGAGCGTGATGTAAATCGTGCAATTAAAACGCCAATGATTGATGAAGCAATTGTTGGGCTTAAAGATAGTTTAGGCGTGTGAATAAGTCTTGGCAGGTATGTTGAAAATAGCGTGGTTTTACGGTATGGATAGGTGTAAAAAAATACTAAACTATATGGAAAGAATATACCCTAACTGGCGGAATGATGCTGATCATGTCCCACCGGCACATGATTGCCCTTTTGAAAATTGCAATCAAATGAAGCATCCCCCTGAGTATGCTAAAAGTAATTAATGAGATGAACAAATGAGTGCGCCAAGCAAAGCTAAGGCAATCAAGCTGGACAATCCAGCCCAGAAAAAGGCTAGCCACCAGTCTGGAACCGAACTACACATAATGCAAGGTAACGAACATTATGAAGCTGTAGTAAGGGCGGTCTATCAGCCACAACGCAAGTGAAGGTATTGAGCCCCGTAATATATCATCGTCGCACCTGATCAAGGTTTTCATTTGCCTGAAATCAGCACTACGCAATACGTAAAGGCGAGTATGCGTGGAGGTGCCGGGGTCTGAGTCCGTAGCGGGTAGATGAACTG
>NZ_QLIT01000069.1 GCF_003574485.1 Facilibium subflavum | reverse complement strand
GATAGATAACTTTAAGATTGTCTATATCTAAAGGAATGCTTAAGTCTTTCATTAAAAACGCGACATTTTGATTTAGGTAACAGCATTGTAACCCTTATTGCTACTGAATTCCATACCCACAGTAAACGGAAAAGAGCCTGAAATAACCGTCACTAAAGACTTGTTAGATGACCTGGTTATCGTCTGTTATTTTGGTGGGAAAAACAGCCGCCGTCATCAGTCAAAAACGATTAAATTAGATTCCTTTTTACAATACTGCAAAATTTATAAAAAAATTATCAATATCCGCTTTAAACACGGGTATTGGTTTGTTTACCACCCTACCCTTCGATTATGATTTAGTCTTTATTTCTGTTTTAAAATATCATATAATATCTTTATTGATACTATTTGATATTTAAGTATGGTTAGAAAAAAACGTGATAACTTAATATTTGACAATGTGAAAGAGGCTTGCGAGCAACTTGTCTCAGATGGAGAAAAAGTAACCGTTCGCAATGTCTTAAACATAACTGGTGGCAACTTTGCTACCGTCTCTGAATTCATCAAAAAATGGCAAGAACAGCATGCAGCCTCAAAAGAAATTTCATTGCCAAAACACCTGATGGATGCTTTGAAAAGTGCATATAAAGATATGTTAAAAGAGCAGGAAACGCTATACAGTGAAAAGCTTGAGCGTGAAATAGCTCGTACACATGAAGCACTAAAAGAAATTGTAGAACTTGAAAGTAATAATGAAAAATTAATCTCACAGTTAAAATCAACAACTGAAGATTGTCAGGCAAAAACCAAAGCTTATGAGAAAGAAGCCGCCCTACTAAATGCTCGTTTTGATGATGCTTTACAGCGTGAGCAAAAATTAATGGATGAATTAGAAACAACACGCAAAAAACTTCATGAAGCAGAAATCAAGCTTGCTGTTTTACAAGCTGAAGTTAAATCAAATAAGAAGGCAGGGTAAAGGGAGCAATAAGGGGAGCAATAAGGGGAGCAAGCCGCCCTGCCTCTTCTACAATGATAAATCAATCTCAGTTGCATACAACCCATATTACAACAAAAACGTAGCTTTTATGCCTGATAAGTGAAGATATTATTGATATAATAATCACCCTGTCACACTAACGTAAGATTTGTTATAATCTAAAACCAGTTTTAAGCTTAGGAGAGCAAAGATGTTGCAAAAAATAAGGTCAAATGAAACTAGCTCAGCAATTTTATTCATATTGCTTTTAGCGTGGACTTTAATGTATGGTATACCAGCAATTTTTAACTTTATGATTCTGCGACCTTTGACGCCAATCATTAATACCGCTCTAGATATACAGAATTTTTGTTATGAAGCCTCGCTGGAAGTTCAAAACGAACTACAACTAAATAACATGGTTAAAAAGTTAATGACGGTTCCCAGACAATAATTGTTCATATTATTACCTTGTTCCAATACCTGATGCTAAGCACATAACTCTATTTGCAATATTAACACTAAATAAAATCATCCTTATATGGTTAATATTCTTGACATATGCCCTTATATGGGTATAATTAAGATATGAGAGCAAAAGTTGAAAGATATGTACGAAGTAAACTTACTTCCCAAGGCTGAAAAGTGGTTACTAAATTTATCAAAACCTCAACTAAGAGAGATGGTTTTATTAATTAAACGGCTTGAAATACTTGGCTATGAACTTGAACTCCCATATTCAAGGCCACTGAAAGGCACTAAAGAGAAAGTAAAAGAGCTGAGGTGCACAAAATATGGTAATAGACTTTATTACATACATCATGAAAACAAAGTCTATATTGGGCTTTTAGGCGGCGATAAAAAATCTCAAACTAGAGATGTAGCGCAAGCTGATAAGGTAGCCAGGAAACTAAAGCGAGGTGTTATAGAATATGAAAAACATTAATCAAATACTACGCGAAAACTTCACTAAAGAAGAAATTAAAAAAATTGAGGCAGAAGCAAAACAAGATGCTATAGAGTACATGGCCCTTAAAGAAGTTATTGCAAAAGAAATAAACAATTATATTACTACGAACAAGATTTCATTCAAAGACGTCAAAGAAAAACTAGAAACAAGTACATCACAAGCGCAAAGGATAGTTTCTGGTAAGTCTAATTTTACTCTTGAGACATTGATCAAAGTTGGTAACCTGATCGGGAAAAAACCTAAAATTATTTTTGAATAGCAGGTTAACCCATGGCCCAACTTTCGAGGTGATAGCTTAAATTTCAATCTTAAGTTAACTGCCCATTAAACTATAGTTTAATGGGAGCATACATCCACAGCCAACGTGCAACTTAGTTTGACTCGCCAAATGTCCGCATCAAATTCTTTTATCATAAGCACCCGATCTGAATATGCTCGATAATTTTAAATGAGTTAATATACTCCCACAAAGTTGCTCCATTTTTATTTTTGTGCCATAATTGATTTCTAAATATTTTATGGAGCAAATGCGTTTACATTTTGATTTTTGTAATTACATGCTTGCCAACCTAAGCATTAATATATAATTACTTTCATTTATTACTA
>NZ_QLIT01000068.1 GCF_003574485.1 Facilibium subflavum | reverse complement strand
GCAATCAGTTCATCTACCCGCTACGGACTCAGACCCCGACACCTCCACGCATACTCGCCTTTACGTATTGCGTAGTGCTGATTTCAGGCAAATGAAAACCTTGATCAGGTGCGACGATGATATATTACGGGGCTCAATACCTTCACTTGCGTTGTGGCTGATAGACCGCCCTTACTACAGCTTCATAATGTTCGTTACCTTGCATTATGTGTAGTTCGGTTCCAGACTGGTGGCTAGCCTTTTTCTGGGCTGGATTGTCCAGCTTGATTGCCTTAGCTTTGCTTGGCGCACTCATGATTTTTCACCTCACCATCAATGCCAAAATGCTGTAATAAAATGGTGCTGCTGATCTCTGCAATTAATTCTTCTTTCGCATAAGACTTTTTGCATAAAAAATTTATTTCTCGATTTAATCTATTTGGATGCAATGTCCAATGCGTTAATTCATGCAAAAGTGTTGCCTGATAGTCTGCCTCAGTTTTAAAATATTTTGGGCTAGGTAGTCGTATTTCGTCTAACTCTGGTGAGTAATAAGCCTGACCGATGTCATGATGGACAATTTTTGGATTGTGTGCATTAATCAAGCTTTCGATGCCGCTATCAGTTTTTATTTCCTGATCAACATTTTTTAAGGTTGTTTGCGTTAAATTAAAAACACGGTACATTTTAGGGCATACAGCAGTATATTCGTATTTATCACCCGCCTTGACCTTAACTAAATGACCATTGTTTTTATATTCATAATCAGTTTTTGCCTCACCTTCTTTTTTGTAAGTTGTAAAGAAAAAGACTTCTTCCGATTTTTCACCTTTACGCACACTGCCACCGAGTTCATTTATTTGTTTGAACGTCAACCATTTATTAGACTTGTAGCTATTCTCAAGTTGAGAAAACAATAATTGTAAAACATTAACACCGTTATATAGTTTTGATTGACTATTAACAGGTAATAACTGACTGCCTGAGCGATCAAAATTATCTACCCAAGCGCCTGCGCCTTTTTTGATATTTTCTTTAATCTTTTGAGCAATTGACAAAACATAATCCTGATAGGTTGTTTTTACTGTTTTTTCTGCTTTTGAAGTTTTTAAAGTGCTATATTTATTTACTTTTACTTTAGTCATCGTGTTATCTCCATTGTTGTGTTGATAACACCTTTTGCAACAAGCCTTAAAAAATTAAATGCAAGGGTGCCGTAGGCACTTGCGTAGCCCTTGCATTTCAATTTTGGCTTGTTAAAAAAGAAAATATTACTAGGCTATCACGCTGCAAGCGTGATTCATTTTTCTCAGCTTTTTGATTGTTAAAGATTTTAGAAAGTGAATATCAACTGGCTGAAATAGATACCCCCGGGTAAACCCGGGGTTCTTGAGCGGCGAAGCCGCTGCACAACTTCGTTATGCGGTTAACGCTTCACCCACGGGTAACACCCGTGGTGCTCTGTCTTCGACCGCATAGAATTGGATCAATATAGTAATTTTAGGATGAATATTATTTGCATATTATGATATGCATACTATAATATATAAAAACGACTGATAATACTAAGATGCCCGTTAAGCCTCAAGACATAATTAAATTACTGGAAAAGCAAGGTTGGCTTTTAATCAGAAAAGGCAAAGGCTCGCACCTTGTCTATGGCAAGGATGATAAGAAAACCATCATTGCCATGCATAAAGGGAAAGATGTGCCCAAGTCGACAGTTAGGCAAATCGAAAAACAAACTGGTATTAAAATTATTAAATAGGTGAATATATGAAAGATAATTTAAATATAAGCTACCCTGCAACTATTGCAGAAGAAAAGCAAGATGATGGCACGGTTTGTTATGTTATTTCTTTCCGTGATTTAGCGGGTTGCAATACTTATGGTGACACTTATGAGGAAGCCAAAGCAATGGCAAAAGAAGCCTTAGATTTATTGCTTGAGTGCATGCTGGCTGATAATGATGAAATCCCAGCGCCAAGCACGAGAAAAACAACTGAGATTGCGATTTACCCTAGCCCTAAAATAGCTGTGCCACTGCTTTTAAAGTTAGCTAGAGAAGAACAAAACAAAACAATTACCAATATAGCAAGCTTGCTCGACGTACCTTATCAAAATTATCAAATGTTGGAGAAAGGCAAAAGAAAAAATGTGACCATATCGACACTCACGAAAGCATTTAATGCTTTAGGGTATGAAGCTGAAATTGTGTTGCATAAAATGTAGAAAATAAAAAATTACGATAAATATTTTAAACCATTTTCATCAACGAGATTAATCAGTTTTAAAATAGCACCCTTAGCTTGTCGTGTGCCCTGCTCAAGACTTTTAACCATCGCTGGACTGATATTAAGAAATCTAGCAAAAACAGCTTGGCTTACGTTTTGACGCTCCCTAATTGCTTTTATATCATCGCCTGTATATTCGTATACTGTTGGCGTTTCAACTTCGGTTAATTCGCGTAAGGTTGTTTTGTCAATAATACCACTGGTATATAGATCATTTGACAAGTCGTTTATGGTTTCTCTTATGCTACTCATCATATCACCTCAAATAGTTTTTTATCTGCTATTAACGTTTGCACATCACTATCACTTAATGACAGTAATATGCTAGACAACTTTTTAAAGTCCACAAGCTCACGCTTTGTGAAGTTTTCTTTTTCATTCTTTTTAAAGCAGTGCACCCAGTAACATACAACGCCATCACTAAAAACAATAATGGTTCGACTGCTGCCACTTTTACCTTTATTGTCTGTCGCTACTTTAAGTTTATATAAGCTGCCACCTAATGAATATCTTTGCTTACCCAAGTCATCTAGTGAAGCAAAGTAATTTAACGTTTCTTTTAAATCTGCATCGCTAATATGTTTTGATTCACTTGCAAACTTTTTTATTTTATAATTTCTCATGCTTAAGATTGTTAGCGACGTAATACATAGTATTATAATACATTGACTTATTTTGTCAATAAATAGTAAAGTGAGAATTTAAAAATAGTAATCTAAAAATAAGGAAGGAAATAACATGCCAAGCATTACAAAACCATCTGCACCCAGTTATATGACGCTACCTAAAAAGGTTAGAATTACCGAAGAAACTTACATTAAAATGCTAGAGTATTTAGATTGGAATCCATCACTTGATGGCGAAAATGATATTGATTTTTTAATTGAGGAATCCATTAAAATTGCACTCGAATCTGATAAAGATTTTAAGCGTAGAAATAAAGTGAAGAAAACAGCAGTAGTTAAGGAAGAAGCGACTGCGTAATGCAGTCTACTAACTCGCTTAATAGCGATACTCAGGGACGCGTTCGATTTCGTTATCAATGCGATACGTCATATCATCGCAGTAAATATTTTCTAGCTTCTTAATCGTTGCATGCTCTAGTATCTCATACCCACATTCATTAGATGCCGTAAACTTCGGCGGGTATTCACTAAACAATACCTCATAAGTATCACTACCAAAACAGTAACGGATATATACATAACCCTCTAAACACCTTGCATTGACTTTAAACATCAGTGTCGTTTCATCTAAGCGCTTAAAATCATGTGCACCCCAACTCCAAACCAAGGTTCTTCCACCTGTAAATAATTGCTGTATGATCGTGTTTACATAATAGTTTTTATCATTCATGGTTGTGCTCCTTTTGTAGCTTTCATTTGATTGTTTTTATTTTTTCGCTTTGTGTGTGATCACAACCCTTTTGCAACAAGCCTTAGAAAATTAAATGCAAGGGTGCCGTAGGCACTTGCGTAGCCCTTGCATTTCAATTTTGGCTTGTTAAAAAAGAAAATATTACTAGGCTGTCAATCACGCAGTGATTGACTCCTTGTCGAGAAAGTTTTTTGATAACCCATTTGCTCTACATTATGCAAATTTAAAAACATTGACTATGATTAGTCTATGCGCTTGAGCGGTTGAAACGAGGCGTTTTTATTAATTTTATTTAGTATTCTCTTGCTCAGGCGCACAACCTCTACAAAACACATGAACTGCCTAATTGACCATAACCGCATTAAAAGCTAATATTCGTGCAAAACAATATTGAGTAGCACAATTACTATGCGTGATGACGAAACGAAAATCATGGCTATTGATGCCAAAGTTAAAGCCCTGCGTGCTAAAAACACCGATGACATGATGCTGTTAACCGAAATGATTGATGAGATGCTATTTTTCAGAGAAATTATGGAAAATTCTAAGCCAGAGCAACTCAATGCCTACTGTCAGAAATATACCAACTTTTTCTACTTTGCAAAATTACTGGAGAATCTTGCGGATACACTCGCCAACGCTAAAGCCTAAAATTTCCTGTTTTACGACCACGATCGTGGTTAAAAAAACGGAAAAAAGGCACTTAAAACTATTGCCCTTCACTAAAATATGCATCAATGCCTTTTTGTGTCAGCTGATATTCAAAACCTTTGTTTAACAAATACTTTAACAGCTTTTGCTTCTTGTCATAATCCGTTTTGCCTTTGATTAATGGATACTTAGCACTAATTCTGCGTAGGACATTATTAAGCTGCTGCGCCTCGTCAACAATAACTAACTTGTCAATCATGCTTTGCGGTATTGCTTTCTTTTTGAGTTTATCAATTAATGCACCAGTTGATATATCTTGGTTACTTTCAATGATACGCTTTGCTTTGTTTTCCAGTAGCATATCATAAGTAACATTGGCGTTATCAAGAGTCATTGTGGCACCTCTTTACATTTTCATTATTCTTTTTATTCTGTTCTGCATTTCTCTACCTTCCTTGCTTTGTAGTGCTAATGGAACGGGTTTGTATGAAATATCCATGTTGCTTGCCTTAAACCTTTCTTCCCACATTTTTGAAATACTACTAGGATCTGCAATAACATTACTATCATTAATTCTTGAATATATACAATGTCGCTTCACCCCTCCCTTATCCTCTGTCAAGAAAAATGGTTTTTTATTTGGCGTGTTTTTAATTACGATAACATCTAAAAAATAGCCGTCTATGAAAACATCTGTAATCACTTCAGTTTCTGGCGTATGGTTAAATGCGAATTTCACCTGTGCATTACTTAATGTGCTAGTCAAATTAGCTGTATCCATTCGATTCAACTTTACATATTCAGACTTACAAAACCTCCCATTGTCATCAATCCCAATGATTATATAGCGGCATTTATTCTTATTTAGCGTGTTGGCTAATGATATAATATCCTTAAGTAAATCACCCTGTTTTTTTGAATCCTTAGAATACCATTCACGCTTAAAATCATGGCGCTCACTTTCTCTTTTAGATTCAATTAATGGGAGTATATCTTTACGTACTTCAATATATTTAGGTGTTGCTTGCAACTCTATCTTATCTGCATCCTCTGGTTTTAGCTCTAGTTTAGAATGTTTTATTAATACGTTTAGCAAATCAGCCCCTTTTATTTCTAAAATACGATGGGTATTTAAGGATAAGCAGTATTTTTTATCTTTACTAAATTCAAAGCGAAGATTATTTAATATATTAGACTCTCCAGCCTTGGAAAAATTATCCTCAAGTAGGTTGTCAATTTTATGAAATATGCTTATTTTGACAACTATATCACCCTTCCTATCGCTATAGTGGCTCTGCACAATTCCAATATAACCTTTAAGATTAGTATCAAGCTGAAGCTCCGGAACACAAAGACAAATTTTTGAGTTGTTTAAGGCAGTGTCATTTTGGATTCTATTTTCCATGTATTTTAACTCGATAAAACTCGCTTCGATATCACTATCAAACTCATCATTTACAACTAAAATAAAACTATCCATAAACACCATTAACCTTTATATGTTCCTACTTCTGATATAAATATGCATACAAGCAACCAATAATAAAATTTCTCTAGTTTATTCCATGCATTTATTGCCTAGCATTACTGTTTTTCTACGACTGATATGCTCTGCTTAAATTCTACAGATAATTACAAGCTTATCAAACGCTCATTCCTTGTGATGTCAATTTTCACTGCGCACTGATAAGCTTGCTTATTTTGAGGATTACACTACTCTAGTCATTGGTAAAACATATATAACCAAAGGAGTAACATTATATGAAATACCTAAACCCAATCGCACTTATATTAATTATCATCGGCGGGTTAAACTGGCTGCTCGTTGGTTTATTCCATTTCAATCTTGTTCATGCCATTTTTGGCAAACTAGGCTTTATTGAAAATATCATCTACATTATCATCGGTATTGCCGCTTTAATCTGCATTCCCATGCTTAAAAAGTGCTGCCCAAAATCATCATGCAATAAGGATTGATCAATATTGTGGGAAATCAATTTACCGATAATTTCTGCGTTACAGTTGAAAACTCAACAGGACAGACAATTGCTGACTTTTTAACTCAATGTGCTAATCAAGGTTTAACCTACACAGAAGTTGGCGAGATTTTTGGTTACAAACAAAATACGGTTAGAAAATGGTGCCGACGATGCAATGTCTCGTTATACAATGAAAGCAGTCTTAAAGCACTAAACTCACCCGTTAAAAAGGCAGCCATTGAACAGTTACTTGATGACATCAAGATCAAATCTATTAGCTGCTCCAATGCACTGTATAAAGCTTGGTAAAAAATCATGCTGCGCTTGGAAACAGCAACCAAATTCTATGAAATACTCATTACTCAAGATTTATTAGGTGACACAGTTTTGATTTGCTATTTTGGCGGGAAAAACAGCCATCGCCATCAGACCAAAACAATAAAGTTAGATTCGTTTTTACAATACTGCAAAGCGTATAAAAAAATTATCACCACGCGATTTAAACACGGGTATTGGTTTATCCATCATTCATCGCAAGACTTTTAAAATGCAGGCAATACCGCTTTGTGTTATGATGTTTTCAGCCAAAATAACACCGCTAATTTTCAATGACTGGAAAAATTAATTGGAAAACACCAATACCATTGTCACATATATCAGCAAAGCAAGCTGATTACCCGCTTGATGCTCTACCTGATATTATCAAAGACGCTATCCAGTCTTATGCTGAATATGGGCAGCAGCCGATCCCACTATTAGCCAATAGCGCCTTGTCTAACGTTTCACTGAGCTGCCAAGGTTTAGCTAATGTTGCGCGTGATGATGTGCTAACCAGTCCTGTATCCATGTATTTTATTACGGTTGCATCCAGTGGTGAGCGAAAAACAGCAGCTGATAAAGTCTTTGGTAAAGGCATTGAGGATTGGCAGGATACGACAACTAAAACCATGATGCCAGAATATACGCGCATCAAAAATGAGTACACCACTTGGTCAATTAAACGCAAAGGATTGCTCATGATGATTAGGCGCTTAGCTACTCAGGGTTATGAAACAGATCAATATGATGGTTACTACGATCAGGTTATGCTTGAAGAACCAGAAATACCTTTGTTGCCCAAACTCAAATATGAGGATATTACCGCAGAAGCTTTAAGCGAAAACTTAGCAAAGGAATACCCAAGTACAAGTATTTGGTCAGATGAGGCGGGTATTTTCTTATCAAGCCCGAGCATGCAAAAAGACAATACCAAATTTGTCGCCCTGCTCAACCGATTATGGGATGCACAACCAATTGCCATACATCGCAAAACCACCGGTGACATCTTTATCAAAGATCGGCGTTTAACACTCAACTTAATGATGCAACCTTTGCGGCTCTTTTCCGTTTACTGT
>NZ_QLIT01000067.1 GCF_003574485.1 Facilibium subflavum | reverse complement strand
TCAGTTCATCTACCCGCTACGGACTCAGACCCCGACACCTCCACGCATACTCGCCTTTACGTATTGCGTAGTGCTGATTTCAGGCAAATGAAAACCTTGATCAGGTGCGACGATGATATATTACGGGGCTCAATACCTTCACTTGCGTTGTGGCTGATAGACCGCCCTTACTACAGCTTCATAATGTTCGTTACCTTGCATTATGTGTAGTTCGGTTCCAGACTGGTGGCTAGCCTTTTTCTGGGCTGGATTGTCCAGCTTGATTGCCTTAGCTTTGCTTGGCGCACCCATGATCAATCTCCAATTGCTTTGCTTCTTTTAAACGCTTCAGTATCATTTCAATATCTTGCTTTGGTGTTGATATACCGCGCTTAGATTTCTTCTGAAAACAATGTAAAACATAAAGTGTTTCACCAATTTTTACCGTATAAGCACACCGATATGTATCACCATCATGATTTTCAACTACCTCAATCACTGCTGTACCGCTAAATTGTTTTCCTGTCAGTGGCTTTGCATGGTGATGCTTTTCACCTATTTGTGCCAAGTGCAGCGCATAACCCATTGCAGAGCGCACTTCCTCAGGAAAGTTTTTCAGATCGTCCAGTGTGGAGCCTAGCCATATTGCTTCTTTCATATGAAAGCATGCTTAAATATAATATAGTGAATATACTATATTTATCAAGATTAATCAATTGCAATCAATATTGTCAGGATTTAAGTAAGCAGCATTTTTTGTACTTTTTTCCACTACCACAAGGACACGAATGATTGCGTCCAATTTTTTGATTATGGGGAAATTCTTGAAACGAAGTTTGTTTACTTTTAGATAATTCAGACTCAAAAAATTTGAATAATTCGTTTTGCTGCTGATACGCTATTTGTTGTTCATCACTCCATTTATCACAATGCAAAAGCAAAAAGTCTTCCGAAACCGTGTTATAAAACTTGGGAGGTTCAACTGCAATACCAATAATTTTTGTTAAGTTTATAAACTTGTTCCTTGCTGCACCACAAGCTATTTCTAAAATTATTCTTCTCTTTTCTCTATACTCATTGTAATCAATATTTTTAGGATACGATAGCTGCAAAAAAACATAACCAGTATCAGGGTTTGTTAAAGATGTCATAAAACTCATATAACGAGCAAATCCATTTTCAAAAGAAGGAAAAGACTCAATTCCTCTTTGCATATGACTTGATAAAGCCCTTCTAGATAATCTGGATTCTTTAGTCATTTCAAAAACAGCAGACTCACTTTTTAAAATATCACCATTGCCAGATGTTTCACCTCTTAATGCATGTTCGCATGTCTTTTGAATAAGCTTATCCCACAAATATGATATTTTATTGGCTTTATTTCTCTCTTTGTAAGCTTTAGATTGGCAAAATTCATGCCATGCACCTTCACCAATATGTAAAGCATTTTCCTTTCCTGTTCGTGATCCAATAATATGCTTTTGAGAGACACTATCAAAGTTTAATAAATAATGAGCCAGCAAATCTTCTTCACCACAGTAAGTTAAACAATCTAATTTTCTGATGGCGTTTTCTTTTTCAAGAATGTACATTTTAAAATCTTCAAACGTATCAAGCTCATCAAGAATCATGATTAAGTTTTCCTCATCAAAGACATGTGTGAGATTATTCTTATCCATTCTCACCATGAAAGGAATATCGGGAATATCGGAATAAACGCTATTTTCATTGCATGTTGTACTTGAGTAGCTTAAAGCTAAACTGCCATATAAATTATTTTCCGAGTCAGTTTTACAATGATTTTTTGCACCATGTGCCACGATAATTTTATGTATATGTATATTATCTAATGATAATTTAATAGGTATCTCTTGTTTACATTTATCATCAAAATATATTTTACCACCACTACTTATATATCTTTCTGCACCACTAGCAGTTTTAACTTGTTTTTCGATTGTATTTTTTTTCCATCTTCGCCATTTGACATCTATATCATTATCTTGATTATCAAGAGCGCTATTCCCCCGATCAAAGAAAATGAATACATGATTATCAAAAACCGCCAAAACGTCACACATTTCCTTTGCTTCTGATTTATATGGGTTAGCATAACACCATGCTTTCATGAATACATTTTGACATAAAGCTAGTAATAGCTTTTCTGTTTTTGTCACACCATTGTTTATCAAAAACGAACTCCATTTTATTTTAAATTTTTAACTAGATTGATAAAGTCAATCATTAATATCACCATCAACAACACGCATTTTTATCTGATGCACACGTGTTTTTATAAACTCTATTTCTTCACTTGATGATTCAAATAAAGACTTGTTGTCTTTATATAAAATCTTTAATAATGACTCAAGTATCAACCGATTTTCATGCGTCATAACGGCAGCATTTTGATAGAATTCCTCCCAATTTTCCTTATTATTTTCTTCTGGTTGTAGCTGTTTTTCCTTAACATAAACACCTATTTCTAACAATTCTCTAACGCAATCAGGAAAGCTTTTATTAGTTTCTTTTGCAATATTTTCAATCCGTTTTTTTAGATTCTCATCGACTCTTACATCAATTCTAACAGACATATCAATCCTCAAATATCATCATTATTACCATGAACTACACGATTTTTCACTTGTTGAATTCGTGTAGTGATATATTCTAATTCCTCATTTGCAGATTTAAATTTTGATTTACTTTCATCAAAAACTGCTTTTAAAATTGATTCCAAAATCAACTTAGATTCCAACGATTTAATCACGGATATTTGCTCTAATTCATCCCAATTATCTTGAGAATCATCTGCGCTTAACCCCACTTGAATTAAGTCTCTGACATACTGAGACAATTGAATATTTTTCTTTTTTGCTTTTTCTTCCAGTTCAGCTTTTAAATAATCTGGAATCCGTATTGTTAATATTTTAGCCATTTCACCCTCGTTTTATCCTTGATTTAACTATTTACAAATGTATGACGATTGTATTTTATTATAAGTCGTTAGTCATACACTGAGCTGTAAACGGATAAATTCCGCTTGATTTGCTCCATATTCTATCAAATATAATCATACAATCGTATGCCATAAAAAGCTAAACTCATAAATTCAGTGTATTTTTTTGTATGTCGAGACATACACTCGTCACACATCAACGCAAAACTGAGCTATTTTGTCATATACATGGCATACAATTTACGTTTTTAAAGCTTTTATCAGCACAAAACCTTTATCATACAATTAGCATACGCTTATTTTGAGCGCCATACAATCGTATTATATAAATAGTTATAAAATAACTTATATTTCTTTATCCATATGGATTTATGACGAATGTCATACTAAAATATTTATAAACATCATACATTCGTCATAAATGTTTATTTTACATATGATGCGGTTATTTTTCCGAAAATGCAACGCCATTTGGCGGTATATTTAAAAATAAAACAACTCATTTTCTCAAAAAAACTTTTCATACGCAAACCCTTTAAAATAAAGGCTTTTACGACTTGGATTACGCCCATGCTAACAGCGTGGGGTGTGCTACTATATTATATGACGGATTTCATCACTTGCGTACACGGTGAAAATTATTGGTCAAATTTTTAAAAATGAGAGAAAAACTAAAAGCCATTTCAATTTATGGCGATTGAATAAATTCATTTTGCCAATCTAAAATCTAAGCAACTTCTTTATATTGATTTTTTGCGTTAACATTTAAGAGAAAACTAAAAACTTTTATGCAACCTTAACAACTTCCATATAATCATCATCCGTTAAAAGTGAAAGCCAACTTTCAATCTATTTTACTCGAAAATAATACGTGGACTTTTTCCAAGAAAACGACCAACTTTTATTAATGTTTCCAGTGTGAATCCAGATTCACCTTTTAAAATTCTTTGGGTTTGCGATGTGCTTGTTTCTAACCCTTTTTTAACGTCATTAAAAGTTAAGTGATTACTTTCGATATAATTATTTAGCTCATTAGCAATTGACTGTTTCAATATCAAATATTCATCAATGCGTTTGTCTGCTTCTTTGTTTATACTGTTTATTTGCTTTTCTGTTAGCCTCTCTTGCATTATCTGCTCTATGCTTCTCATAAGTCCACCTCGCCTTTTTTAATCTTTCTCGCTTGCTTGTCTGCTTTCTTAATATCTTGCTTTTGACTTCCTTTATTACCACCAAGCAAACCAACATAAATTTTATTATTGTGGTGCATGTAATAAAGACGATTACCAAAACGCCTGCAACGTAACTCTTTTATTTTTTCTTTTGTACCTGTTAATGACTTTGTAAATGGCTGTTGCAATTCATACCCTAACTTTCTAAGCATACGAATCAAAATAAGCATTTCATTTTGCTGATCTATTGGCAAACTAAAAATCCAGTCCTCAGCGTCCTTAAGTAAAATTAATTCGTACACGTTAAACTTACATTGTGATTATATTTTTATATAATACCCTAAAATGGGCATATTGTCAAGGCAGCAATATTTTTATATAGTATTCAGCATAATAATTTTAAACGAAGGATAAGAAAATATGCCAGTCATCGAAAAACCAAAATCACCAACTTATACCACACTACCCAAGAAAGTTAAGATTTCAGAAGAAACCTATTTAAAAACTTTAGAATACTTAGAGTGGAATGAGTCATTGGAAGGTGAAAAAGATATTGATTTTTTAATTGATCAAGCCTTGCAACTTGTTTTCGATAGTGATCGAGAATTTAAAAAGTTTAGAAAAGAAAACAATAAAAAATAAACTTTCTTTTGTCTGAATTATCTTTCGCTAATCAAATTTATTAACCATCAAAAATATAATAAAAACACATAAATGTGTTGATTAATTTCGCTGTTTTGTTATAATAGTTTTGTGGAAGCAGATTTGCTTTTACTTAATACAAAATGACCTAAACGGAGAAAATTAAAATGAATAAATTTGAAGCTGCTAATATTTTGGGATTAGTTGGAACAGTTAGTCAGGAAGACATCAAAAAAGCCTATCGAAAAAAAGCCGCTGAATTTCACCCTGACCGCAATCCAAATGGCACTGAAATGATGCAAATAATTAATGCTGCTTATGATCTTTTGAAAGATATTGAATCCCTTGAGGTTTTTGAAGATAAAGTTACCGCAGATTATCCAAATGAATTAAGCAAAGCATTAAATGCCATTACTCAATTACATGGCATTGATATTGTTATCTGCGGTCTATGGGTATGGGTCAGTGGAAATACAAAAGAACACAAAGAAACACTAAAGGAAAATGGCTTTAAATGGTCAAAAAACAAAGCGAAGTGGTATTACCGCCCTGCTAAAGCTAAAAGCTATAGAAAAAGCAAAGAGTGGAATATGGATGATATAAAAAACCATTACGGCTCAACTATTGTAAAAACAAATCATTATAAGCAAATAACAGAAAAATAAGCTAGCTTTAATTTGAAAAAATACATAAATGTATTGTTATTATTTTGCAGCATGATATAATTATTTTTGTAAGCGGTATTGCTTGCATTGTTTAATCAATTGACCTTTACGGGAGTAAGATAAAAATGAGATTTCAAAAAAACTTAGCCATTCTGAAATTACTTAAAAGCGGAATTGATCTAAAAGATTATTCAGGGTTTGGCGGTCTCCATAAAATAATAAGTAAAGAAGATCATGACGCTTTAAAAAATGTGTTAGGTGATGCTGTATACAAGCAAATAATGGCAAGCTCAAAAACAGCCTATTATACCCCTACTAAAATGATTGAATTAATTTATACTGGTTTGAAAAAACTCGGCTTCACTGGTGGAAAAATTTTAGAGCCTGCTTGCGGACATGGTGCATTTATTTTTAATTGTCCTGACAGCATAAAAGAAAAAAGTGTATTTCATGCCATTGAATTAGATCGAATCAGCGCACGCCTCACTCGCTTAATTTGCCCATACGCTAAAGTGGCTAATTTAAGTTTTGAAAATACAAAATTTAATGATGGTAGTTTTGATGTTGTTCTCGGCAACCCGCCCTACTCATCACAAAAAATCACTTGCCAAGATACGGAATTAGATCAGTTAGTCATTCATCATTATTTTGTTGCTAAATCAATTAAATTACTTAAAGATAATGGTATTTTAGCTTTTGTAGTGCCAAGTTATTGCCTTGATAATATAAAAGGCCATGCACGTAATATTATGGCTAAGTATGGCTCCCTAATTGCAGCCTTTAGATTGCCTGAAAATATGTTTGATAATGCCAAAGTTACCGTTGATATTATTTTCTTTAGCAAAAATCACAATCATTACTGCAATTACTTAGATGTGAGATACATTAATATCAACAACCATCAACTAGCAATCAATAAATACTTCATTGATTACCCTGAACACGTAATTGGTAATCTTGAAACGTGCAATATGTATAACGAGCGCATAGGTCTAACTGTAAGAAATCATCAGCCAAAAGACATTATCTATCAAACACTAGATAAATTAATGCAGAAGCTACCAACAGTTATTAATAACGCCATAGAAAAACCAGTACATAATGACATAGAAAATGCAAAGATTAAAATAGCGCAATCTATTAATGCACTCAATTCAGCATCAAGTGAGCTTGAAACTAAGTTAAATCATTTAAGTATTGAACGCTTAAAAATACTAGAGCAAGAGCTATTAAGAATTGAACAACGAAAACACACCATTCTTGAAATGATAAACAGTTAAGTTAAACAGCCCCTTGTGGGCTTTAAGGATACAAAATGACAACGCTAAACTTCAAAAAGTTAGGTGATCACCAACCTCAAAACGATCGCGCCCGCTCAGTGCTGCGTCTACATGACGGTAAGCAAGAGCGTATTGGGACATTATACCTCAACTCCAATGAGTTTGATAAAAATGATAGTATCTTTGAAAAACTCTCCCCAGATGAAATCAAAGAAGTGAACAGTTTTATCACTAACTACAATAATCAAAGAAGATTAATGGCACATTTCAACAATAAGTCACTTAACACATACAGCTACCACATTAATGATGATTTATTAGCACTTTATAACGCCATAGAAGCCACCACAGAGCAAAGTAAACCATTGACGCTACTCATCCAGCAATCTATTGAAAATGCGATTGATAAAGCTGCGCAAAGTGATGACAATGTGAAATCTCTTTGCCAACAATATGGATACAACTATCAGATACAAAAAACCGTATTTAAACCCACATTTGAGGACAGAAAAAAAATCATAGAGATTTTCCTATCCCTTGATGAGGATAAAGAGCGTCTAATGCAAAACTTAAATGATTATCTGTTGGACTGTTTTAATACGAAAAAGCAGTTTACTATCGATCAGGTATACAACATGATTAATCCTGAACTGGATTTTTTCCCCAAGGCTTACTTTATGGCAGCAGTAATCGATGTTATTCAAAGTTATGGCATTAATCCAACGAGCAATTGCGATATTCAAACTATTTTTCATTACTGGTATCAGGCTCGATTACTTCACTTAACTGAGCCTAAAGCAACTAAGCTTTTTACTAAAGTATTTGAGCTAGGTGAAGACTGTATAAGTCTTTTGCAAGACTCACTAAGAGAACTGCTTACACGTGACATTTCTAGGCAATATGTCGGTTTGGAAAAACTCCAGTAAATAGATGCTCAAGAGACTATACCAGTGATATAATACACCCAGTGCATTAGTGTCTGCATCACCTAAAATAAAGAAAAGGACGTGGCTTTGAACTTTTTAGATAATTACGATTTACAAGCAATAGATGAATTCAAATTACATGACCTTGAATATGCGGTCAAAGAATCACTAATCAGATTTTCTGATTACAGTCTTGAAATGGCTATCAAAGCGCATAAGGTTTTCTCTCCATCTCACATGATTGGCTTTATGACTAGCTATATAACCTTTGTAATGATCGAATGGCTGGGTGAAAATGATGCTAGATCACATAAACATGATATTATTAAAGCCATCAGAAAAGAGGTATATCACGTTAATAAGCTTTGCGATCAGTATAAGCCACATCAAGATGATATTAAGCGACCTGAGCGCATAAATATCTTTAGAAAAATGTCAAAGTCAGCATCAATGGTTAATCAAACCATACAAATCCAAAAATCCATTTGCGATAACGCTATCGAAAGTGGCAGAAGCTTAAAGCTTAGCGGTCTGTATTCATCTAAAGGCTCTGAGAACCTATTTACTTTTTTTGAAACTATAACGATGGCACGCAATGAATCAAGTAAGTTAAAGCGTGAAATTGCAGAATTAATTTTTTCTGATAATAATACGATAAATGGGTTATTGACCAAACAATTATCCAGACAAATAGCTTGGCTTGCTGGTTTCTTTGCTGATTTAGACAAAGATGAAAAAGTAAGCGACATAATGGATTGTATTTCTGGCGTTTTAGAAACATTAGACTTCAACCAACAACTTTTACTAATAGAGTAAAAGTTAGAAAAATCATGCTGCGCTTGGAAACAAAAACCAAATTCTATGAGATACTCATTACTCAGGATTTATTGGGCGACACGGTTTTGATTTGCTATTTTGGCGGGAAAAACAGCCATCGCCATCAGTCCAAAACAATCAAGTTAGATTCATTTTTACAATACTGTAAAGCGTATAAAAAAATTATCACTACGCGATTTAAACATGGATATTGGTTTATCCATCATTCACCGCAAGACTTTTAAAATGCAGGCAATACCACTTTGTGTTATGATGTTTTCAGCCAAAATAACACCGCTAATTTTCAATGACTGGAAAAATTAATTGGAAAACACCAATACCATTATCACATATATCAGCAAAGCAAGCTGATTACCCGCTTGATGCTTTACCTGATATTATCAAAGACGCTATCCAGTCTTATGCTGAATATGGGCAGCAGCCGATCCCATTATTAGCCAATAGCGCCCTGTCTAACGTTTCACTGAGCTGCCAAGGTTTAGCTAATGTTGCGCGAGATGATGTACTAACAAGCCCAGTATCTATGTACTTCATTACAGTCGCATCCAGTGGTGAGCGCAAAACAGCGGCTGACAAAGTCTTTGGCAAAGGTATCGAGGATTGGCAGGATAAGACAACAAAAACCATGATGCCAGAATATACGCGCATTAAAAATGAGTACACCACTTGGTCAATCAAACGCAAAGGATTGCTCATGATGATTAGACGCTTAGCTACTCAGGGTTATGAAACAGATCAATATGATGGCTACTATGATCAGGTTATGCTTGAAGAGCCAGAAATACCTTTGTTGCCCAAACTCAAATATGAGGATATTACTGCCGAAGCTTTAAGCGAAAACTTAGCAAAGGAATACCCAAGTACAAGTATTTGGTCAGATGAGGCGGGTATTTTCTTATCAAGCCCAAGCATGCAAAAAGACAATACCAAATTTGTCGCCCTACTCAACCGTTTATGGGATGCGCAACCAATTGCCATACATCGCAAAACCACCGGTGACATCTTTATTAAAGATCGGCGTTTCACACTCAACTTAATGATGCAACCTTTGCTCCTGGAGCAAATGCTAAAAAAAGGTGATGGCATTAATAGAAACAGCGGTTTTCTTGCACGAACCTTATTAGCTTATCCCACTTCAACAATGGGCAATCGATATTACAAAGAACCATTCAAGAACGTCACCGAACATCTTGACAAGTTTCACAGGCGTATTAAAACCTGCCTGAGCAACACACAGCCAGTTGATAAATATGGTTTTGGGTACATTCCAACGCTTACTTTTAGCAAAATGGCTAAAGAAGCATGGGTGAAATACTTCAACTATATTGAAACCGCTATCGCCAATGAATACCACTGGCAATCAATCCACGACTTAGCATCTAAAGCCAGTGAGAACATTGCAAGGCTAGCTGCCCTATTCCATTTGTTTACAGGTAAGCAAGGCACTGAAATATCTACTGATCACATTGAGTCCGCTTATCAGATTATTGAATGGCACTTAAATGAGGCTAAACGCATTTTTGGAGAAACCAAGCTGACACAGGTTGAGCATGATGCCAAATTAATACTTGACGCTATCATCTCAAAGAATATTGTTGAAACCACGTCACGCGAGATTTTACGTGTCACACCTGTTCGTGACAAAGGTAGACGAGACAAAGCAATTAAGCTACTTGAGAAGTCACATCACCTTATATCAACACCTGATGCCAAGCGCACAAAGATCATCTTTCACCCAACGCTATTCAAAACCTCTGTGACAGTTTGACAATTGTGACAATAAAGATAAAACCCTTATAATCCTATAGTTTTATAATCCTATAATTGTCAATGAATATAATGTCAATAGTTTAAATCACTTTGACAATTCTATAATCAGGGTTATTATGCAGTCACCTCAAATTGACTCATGATTTTAGTTTGACTTAGCCAGCTCTTAATAGTAGAAATGCAACAACCATAATCGACAGCCGTTAAGCATGGCAGTAAAGCAAAAGAAAATACGTAATAAAAAATATATACCTAAACGCCATATAGGTTGGATTGGCTATGGCTACATCGAGTACAGAAATTATCTCTGTTACTTTGAGGTGAGGTTTGACCATCTTAACAAAGAGATCAGAAAGGATGATGATTTTGGCGAATTTGTCATTGATGTTTTGGATGAATTCGCAAAAGATGATGGCATCACATCAGAAGCTACCAATCTAAAAATGTTGGGCTGGATTGAGTGGTACAAATAGCCCTAACTCGCCTTTAAGGTTATCGTATAATCTAAACCCGCAGTATATAGTTGATCTTCCAAAAGACGGGAAATAAAAAATTCTTTAGGGTGTTTTAGATACTCAGCAAACTTTAAGGCAAGTTCAACATCTGCCTTACGCTCGCCACTTTCAATGTTGCATAGGTATTGTCGACTTATACCAATAGAACGCGCCATTTCAGCCTGAGAAATATTATCACACATGCGTAATGACTTTACCATATCACCAAAATATAGATGCCCTGTTATCTCAGATATCGCCTGAGCTGCACTTAATTTATTTTTACTAATACTCATGTTTGTTTACCTCTATTATCTCAAGATAGCTAACCTCAATTCTGCCGTTTTCATGTTCTACATAAAAAGCACGGTATGCTTTGTTTAAACGAATTGACCGCTGTCCAACTCTATCACCTTTTAACGGTTCATCATGGTATGAGCTTATTTTTCTAACCTCTATAACACCGTATTGCTCAACCATCAAAACCCACGTATTTAGCTTATCAATTATATGCCTTGGTATTTTTCTTAGCGATTTTGCCACTTTCCTGTCAATTATAACTTTGTTTATATTCATCTAACTAAAGCACAGTAACTGATATAAATATAATTGTATCCTGTTTCGGATACGTTTGCAAACATTAATGCAAACTTCGAGCTAAAATCGGATGCGTGTAAAAATAGTACGCCTCAAATTTATGCAAAAAAAAGACACTCCCATTAAACTATAGTTT
>NZ_QLIT01000066.1 GCF_003574485.1 Facilibium subflavum | reverse complement strand
CACACACTCTGCAAAGTCTAATGCCGTTTTATTTTCTGTAACAACTGCCTTTCGCCAACCATTATGGCGATCAAAGTGCATATAGATATTCATCATGCCTGCACGCTCATACTCGTAGTCTTCACGTGCAGCTTGACCAGGCTTAGCCAAAGATGGGGCGCTAACGTCTTTCACTAATTGCTTACCTGCTTCATCAAAATTAACAATAGGCCTTAGAGGGTCAGCTTCCTGAGCATATAAATCTAATACATTTTCCATACGTGCAATATACTCCGCATCAAGCTTACCAACACACCACATTTTTTTCTGCCAGGGTTTAAGCTCATTTTCTTTTAAACGCTTTCTGATCGTTTCCAAAGATATTTCTTCAAGCTCTGTCAGCATCATCAGTTGATCGCCTAAAAGATTTAATGTCCAACGGCTACATCCTTTGGGCGGGTTTGTGCATGCTGTGGCAAGCAATAAGGCTTCCTGTTTGATGTTTAACTTACGTGGCTGACCACTACGTTTGCCTTCTG
>NZ_QLIT01000065.1 GCF_003574485.1 Facilibium subflavum | reverse complement strand
ATGCGGCTTAACTTAGTGCCATTAGGCATTACCCTATTTACACCTCTACTATGAGCTAGTCCGACTACCTTGCTAAGCTTATCTCTAGCTTTTTAGGCTCCAAGATAAGCATTCAGAAATAGCAAGGTTCTCCCAAGTTCCAAAGCAATCAGTTCATCTACCCGCTACGGACTCAGACCCCGACACCTCCACGCATACTCGCCTTTACGTATTGCGTAGTGCTGATTTCAGGCATATGAAAACCTTGATCAGGTGCGACGATGGTATATTACGGGGCTCAATACCTTCACTCGCGTTGTGGCTGATAGACCGCCCTTACTACAGCTTCATAATGTTCGTTACCTTGCATTATGTGTAGTTCGGTTCCAGACTGGTGGCTAGCCTTTTTCTGGGCTGGATTGTCCAGCTTGATTGCCTTAGCTTTGCTTGGCGCACTCACAATATTACTCCTAGGGTTCAATGATAAATAAAACTATATAACTGGCGACCATGCAGGAGACTGCACGGCACCTTTTGTACTTGATGGTAATGTAATTTTAACCTTACCGTCAATAGATACCATAGCCAGATTAGCATCGCCATTTGCATGCCCTTGACTATAAATAATCATATGCCCATCTGGCGAAATACTGGGAGATGAGTCAGCCTGCCCGTCTGTTAAAACGGTAATCTTGCCTGTAGATAGTTCAACCTTTGCAATCTGAGTACCTGTGCTATCCAGACCTTTATACATAAAAACAATGGTTTTTCCATCGGGGGTGTATTGCGGATCAAAAGCCTGTTTGGCATTAAAAGTTAAGCGTTGTGATGCGGGATATTTTGCCTTTACTGAAGTGGTATAGATCTGCGGAGATCCGCCTCGATCAGAGACAAAAGCAATTTTCTGGCCAGAAGGCGAAAATGCCGGTGCCGTATTAATCCCATTAAGTGTTAATTTCTTATAGAGCTTATCGTTAGATGTATTTAACAGATAAATATTCGTGTTTTCTGAATACCCTTGTGATAATACCATTGCCATACTTTTGCCATCCGGTGAAAAGGCAGGCGAGCTATTAATACCTTCATAATTCGCAATTTTTTTGCGCTGCCCACTGTAGATGTTAATCGTATAAATCGCCATTCCACCATTGTAATAACTCACATAAGCAATTTTTTTACCATCAGGCGACCACGCCGGGGACATAATGGGCTCTTTTGTTTGTTTAAGCAACACATGAGGATTAAACCCATCATAATCAGCGATCACAAGTTGATATACCGATTTTGTTGCATCATAAGGGTTTGTCACGCTAACATAGGCGACTTTAGAGGTAAAATACCCCTTGTTGCCTGTAATTGCCTGATAAATATAATTACTGATAGTATGCGCAAGCAGACGAAATTGCGCAGCCTTAATACCATTGAACGCTCGCGCGCTTAACACTTCGTTATTTGCCTTGCTAACAAGCGTATAACGTACATCGTACGTATCTGCCGTCACTTTCTTTACATGGCCAAAAATAATATAATCCTGTGGCCACTTTTGCCACTGAATTTGCGAAGTATTACTAATCGTTTGTGGCAAGTTTTTTTGCGCCACATCAAAGCGACCTGAGTTTTTTAAATCATCAGAAATAACCCCACTAATACCCTCAGGAGTCTCTCTGCTTTGTACATGTGCCCCACTAAACGGTAATATACCAACAGCGATTTGCTGCGTAATACCCTGAGTGATATTAATCGTTAGTCTGGCCTGTGTAACACCTGCAATAAGTATTAATAACAGCAGGGCGATTAGTCGATAGTATTTTGTTATTTGTCGAGTAGACATCTCTGTTTCTCCTATTTATAATTTAAATTTTAAACATAATGTGAGAAAGCATGATGCCCCTCACAGAACCGTACTTGTAGATTTCCCACATACGGCTCTTCAATTTAACTCACTGAACCTGTTAAAGTATAAAAATCATGTGTTATCCGTGGTTGCGGTAGTGGATAGCGTTCAATATATTTGTTGAACTTCTCCCAACTTAATTTCCGCTTTTGGCTTCTTCGATTTAACCATTTCTTTGCCATCCGTTTGGCCATTGAGTAATC
>NZ_QLIT01000064.1 GCF_003574485.1 Facilibium subflavum | reverse complement strand
GAGGTGCTCAATGTATGTTTATGTGGCCTTATAGACCGATTACGACAATTTTTTTATTGGCACCGATGGTGTTTAGTTTTGCTTTAGCACTAGATGTCTATATGCCAGTCATTCCCCAGATGCGAGATATTCTGCATACCAGCCAAGGCATGGTGCAGTTAACGCTATCTTTATTTTTCCTGGTATCAGGGTTTGGTCAGCTTGTTGTGGGTCCGCTATCAGACCAGATTGGCCGTTATAAGGTGGTGATTTGTTCTGTTATTTTATTTGTAATTTCATCTGTGTTGTGTGCAAATGTTAATCATGTTATTCCATTGATTATTTACCGTATTTTACAGGGCATCGGTGCCTGTGGTATGTTTGTGAGTGCATTTGCGATTGTGCGAGATGCGTTTCATGGGAAAACCAGTGCGATGATTTATAGCTTTTTTAACTCTATGATTTCGATATCACCTATTTTAGGGCCTATTATTGGTGTGGGTTTGGCTGCGATTTTTCCTTGGCATGCAATTTTTTATTTCTTGGCAATATTAGGCAGTATCACCTTGATTCTTATGTTGGTTTTCACGAAAGAAAGCTTACCGCCAGAAAAGCGCAAAAAATTTGATTTTAAAATTTTCGGCCGCTATTTTAGCATTTGTAAATCACTGACGTTTTGGAGTTACACATTACCTGCTGTTTCAGGTGTTTCCGCATTTTTCACACTGTTTTCAATGACGCCTTATATCATTAAAACACTTGGTGAGCCGCGCTCACAAATAAGCTTCTTTTTTGGGATGGCTGGTGCGGCGTTTTTATTGGGCTCTATCGTATCAGGCAGTATTGTACATAAATTAGGTGTGCTAAGAACTTCGTTGTCTGGCGTCTACTTAATTTTAGCTTCAGGAGTATTACTGATTGCTATTCATCTCTTATCAGGTTTAAGCCTATGGGGATTTTTTGGCCCAAGTATGCTGGCAACTTTTGGTTGTGCGTTGACCGCAGGCTCTGGTGCCAGTGGCGCTTTGGAGCCTTTTGGTGACTTTCCAGGTGCCGCATCTGCGATGTTTGGCGCGCTTGAGATGGGTGGCAGTGCGGTGATTGGCTCAGTTGCCATACTCTTTCCTATTACGACAGCCCTACCTTTAGCAGGCGTAATGCTAGCCACCTCACTAATAAGCCTGGTATTTCTGCTATTGTTGCAAAAATTTGTGCTTAATCGTTAATTTTAAATATGCCCCGGCAGCTTGCTGCGCGGCACCTTTCACTTGGGGCTTCTTAAGGGGAGAAAGTGGCATTTCCCTTGATTTGCGAAATAAGCATAATTTGTAAATAAATGTTAAATTTATGGTTAATATCTCACAAAACTATGTTAAAATGCTTACATCTTTAGAGAAAATGCAGGGGTTTTTCTATAGTATGCGTTTTTTGGGTGTTGTATTATTTACACTTTTTGTTTATTTACTTGTCGGAAGTTATTTTCTGCCAAATATTGAGCCAGACTTCGGGAAAGGCATTTTTCATCATTTGTTATTTCTTCCTAGGTTGATTCAAGAAAATCCAATCATATCAGCATTGGCAGTCGTTGTGTTGGTTGCATATTTAATTTTGCGCATCAGGCGTTTTTTAAGACAGCAGTAAATGTGTCTATTCAGGCTCTTTATCGTAAGCGTCTAAATATTTTTTAGAAAATCACACAGTTAGCGCTGAATATACTCAACAAGACTTTGGACTTCATCATTTTTTTTATGATAACGGCAACTTGCCCATTTTGTTAAATCACCAATGGATAGAAGGCCAATGAAGTAGTCTTCATCATTATACACAGGAATATGACGAATACGTTTTTCAGTCATAAGCTGTAAGGCTTGTTGAGCAGTTTGCATATGATTCATGCCGATTAAATCTTTGCTCATAATATCTTTCACAAGGTGAGTCGTTAAATCTTTTTGTTGTGCGCAGGCTTTAAACAGAAAGTCACGCTCGGTAATAATGCCCAGGAAGTCATTTTCTCCATTTACGACAAGCAAAGACCCTACCTTATGTTGTGCCATTTTTTTTGCTGCAGTAATGAGGGTGTCATCAGCAGAAATGCTGTAGACGGGTTTATCCTTATTAATAATTTTCTTTAAGGGGCTATGCATACTTTCTCTCCTGTTGCAGTGAGTTGTTATTGTGTCATTGGCTGTCCATACAGTTTAGGATGTAAAAGAAAAAAAATACAACCCTGTACATAACTGAAAAATCTAAAGTACGTGATATAAAGTGTATGCATTGATGCTTAACTTTGTTTGAATAAGTTGATATAACAGTTTAGAATAACAAGGCAACGGCTTTTGGGTGCAAAGCTATTAAGACAACCATTTTGTTGCATTTGCGAAATAGTGAGGAATACATAAATAACATGAATATAGAGCTTGCAAAAGAAAATATGATCAAGCAGCAGATTAGAACATTAGGTGTGCCCTATGGGGATTTGCTGGATGCGATCAGAAAAACACCACGAGATATTTTTGTACCTAATGATATGAAAGCATTAGCCTATGCTGATATTGAAATTCCTTTAAATCATGGCGAAAAAGCATTTTCCCCACATACAGTGACAAAAATACTACAGGCTGTGGCACTAAAAAAAACAGATAGTGTACTTGAAATCGGTTGTGGTTGTGGCTATTTAACTGCTTTAATGGCGCAGCTGTCATCAATGGTTGAAACGTGTGATATTCATGAGGATTTCGTTCAACATACTAAGCATCGATTGAAATCAATAGGTGTTTATAATGTAAAGTATCATCACAAAGATGCCTTTGATCCACATGCGTTTGAGAATAAGCATTATGACGTTATCGTGATTTCCTGCAAATTACCAAAGGTTCCGCAACAATACGTTGCGCGTTTGAATAATGGTGGACGCTTGCTTTGTCTTTTACAAAGAGATGGATTTTCAACAGCAACGCTTGTAACAAAAAAAGAAAATGCTGTAAAGGTAACAGGTGTTTTCGATATTTGTGATACGATCGAAAGCAAAGACAGCCCTGACAAACAAAAATTTGTCTTCTAGTAAATGGGTTTAATATGGCAGGACGAACGATGAAAAAACTTTTGATTGTGCTTGGTGGCTTGGCAGTAAGCTTGAATGTTTATGCACAGCAACAAAATCAAAATAGCAGTGGTGATCAGGTGGCTAAAAATCTAAGCCAGATCTATCAAATGGCTAAGCAAAATAATGCCTCATATAAGGCAGCTGAAGCTCAGCTTTCCTCTGATAATGAAAATGTACCGATTGCTTTAGGGAAATTATTGCCTACGGTTGATCTTGGATATACCGCAAAAAGGAGCTATAGCTCTGCAGCCGTATCCTCAGGTGCGCGTAAAAATTACCTCTCGCAATCTCCGAGCATTTCAGCCAGCCAAGTCTTGTTTAACTGGGGCTCATGGGGTGGCTATTCAGCTGCAGTATATCAAGCAAAAGCGGATGCCATCACCTTCGCTCAGGCGCAACAAAATCTGATTTTGTCTGTTGCACAGGCTTATTTTAATATTTTACAACAGCAGGATAACGTTGTTTATGCCAAGGCGAACCAATCATGGAATAAAGAATTATTAAATCAAATTGAGGAAAAGTATAAAGTAGGTTTATCTGCTATTACGGATGTGCAAGCTTCTAAGGCGCAATATGAGCAATCTGTGGCTGAAACAGTTCAGGCGGAGAATGCGCTAGCCACAGCTTATGCAAGTCTTGCTCAGATTACCGGTGAGCAGATTAATGCAATTGAGAACCTGCGTAATGATTTCCCATTTGATAAGCCACAGCCGGCTGATATGAAAAAGTGGCTGGATATTGCATTAAAGCAAAACCTCAATATCGTTCAAAACCAATATTTGTTTGAGGCGGCTAAAGAAGGTGTTAGTGGTTATTTTGGTGCATTTTTACCCTCAGCAACATTAAATGCTCAGGCTAGCCGCGCTTTAAGCTATCAAAATCAAAATTATACTTCTGGCACAAACACGGCAGAAGCCGATGTGACCGTGAGTTGGAATGTCTTAAATGGTGGTGCAGACTATGCGACACTTAAACAGCAGAAATATACAACCGATGCAGCAAAATATACATTATTGCAATCACAAAGAAATACAACAAGCTCACTGAAGACTTCTTATTTAAATGTTCTGTCGGATATCTCCCAAGTTGCCGCTTATAAGCAGGCGGTAATTGCGGCTCAGGCTTCAGTGGAAGCAATGAAAGCTGGATATGAGGTTGGAACGCGCACTATTGTAGATTTATTAAATCAGCAACAGCAGTTATTTAATGCGCAAGAACAATATGCGCAAGCAAAATATGCTTACATCAATGATTTACTAACCTTAAAGCAAAACGCAGGAACACTGTCCTATCAGGATATAGATAAAATCAATCAGTGGCTGACCGCTAAAAAACAGCCTACAATGCTTGTTAATGGTACAGGTGATCAATCAAAGTCAAAACCTTCAAGTACACAAACAAGCCAAGTAGAACAAAAAGCGCAGTAAAATAATTTATCTTTTAAATAAACTGATGATCTGTCTGCCTTACTTACTGAAGTTAATTAATTATTTTCTTGTCAGATAACGACTGATTGTACAGACGATAATACCTAAGATAGAAAGCAGAATAAATATGATTAAGCCATTACTCATATTTGCTTTTGTTTGTGCCAGATTATGTGTGATATGAATAAAGCTTGATAAAAAACCGGCGAGTTTGCCACCGATGCCGAGCGTTACAAGCCATATGCCCATATAAAGTGAAACAAATTTAGGTGGTGCTAGTTTTGTGACCATGGATAGTCCAATTGCTGACAAGGATAGCTCGCTTATAGCCAGTATGACAAAGGCGATAGCAATAATTAACGCAGAAACTTTTACTTGGGCCTGTGTGTAATAAATGCCGACCCAAAGCAGGATAAAAACAAAAGCAATAACAACAAAGGCGATGTTAAATTTATTAATGTCATGGACGGGTTTTCCTTTTCTCTCGCGCATAAGCCACAGTTTTCCCATTACTGTGCCTAATAATAAAACACCAATAGATTCAATACTTAGAAACTGAGAAGGTTTAAGTGATATGCCAAATAAGTCAGGCGCGACAGCAAAGTCAATAAAAAGCAAAATAGAAATAAATATTTGAAAATATAAAGCCCAATACAAGATGGATAGCATGAAAAACAGTGTTGCACGTAAAACATTACGCCAATATCTCTGCTGTGCTGATGCAATTAGGATCCATGCACAGATAACACAGGCAATAAGAATAGAAAAATTGGCGATATCTGGGTGCTTTAATACGATAAAAACAACCGCTACATAAATCACTAAAACGGCGCAAATATGAATAATTGATGTCAGTTTTAAGGAAATAGGTGCGATATATTTTTTAACAATGACAAAACCTATAAGAAGATTAAGGCAGATAAAAGTTGAAACAATCAGACTTGAGTAAAATGGTGCAGAAAATCCATAACTGTCCTTGAGCCAGGATGCAAGAAAAAGTGCAAAGAAAGAGCCCAAATTAATGCCAACATAGAATATATTAAAGCCAAAATCACGATTACCTTCAGACAAGTTAGACTGATCGTAATAGCGTCCGATAAAGGAAGACATATTTGACTTAATAAGGCCAGTACTTATTGAAATAAAAGACAAACCCAGGTACAGTTGGTTTTCAGAAGTACTAAGCGCTAATATCAGGCTGCCAAGTGCCATGAGAATTGCACCTAAAAAGGCAGCACGGTAATAATTGATTAGCTTATCGGCGATATAGCCACCGACAAGTGCTGATAGATATACCATACTAAGTACAGTACCGACAAGTGCAGCGCTTTTAGCTTGTGCAATATGAAAATTATCGATCAAGAAGAAGATTAATAAAGATTGAATAACATAGTAGCTATAGCGTTCGCCAAACTCCGTTAAGCTTGCAATAGTCAGCACTTTCTTTTGATCTTTGATATGATTGTTCATGATTGTAAATTAGGTATGTGATGTAAGATTATAAGGACTAACTTATAACTTTGTATTGTTAAACTCAAACACTTTTCGTAAAAAAAAGCAAATATACATTACTCACAAATCATTTTACAGACTTCTTATTTATTCTGCCTGGCTGGTCATCCCAATATTGTCAGTGCCATTATTCCTGCAAAGCAAAGCTTGTAATGTAAGCGGTGAGAAAAAAGTGGCAAGGCATTGCCAGTGATTGGTGAATAGACTACAATAGCGCCAGTATTTATTAAAAATTTAATATTGTGGCAGAACAGCAAAAGCCGGTAAGCGGTATTGAAGCGTTACTTGAGAAATTTGTTTTTGCAAGTCGTTGGATACAGGCGCCCATTTATTTAATATTGATTTTGGTTTTATGGGCATTTGTTTACCAAATGGCTATTGAAGTCATCCACTTATTTATGCGTTTAACCTTGCTTGCACCACATGAGTTGATTGTACTGGGCTTAACGCTATGTGATACCGTGCTGGTGGCAAATTTAATTGTGATTGTAATCATAAGTGGCTATGAGAACTTTGTCTCAAAGCTTGATGTAGAGCATAAAAAAGGCGAACCATTATGGATAAAGCGGCTTTCACATAGTGGTGTTAAGATGAAAATTGCAGGCTCAATCGTTGCGATCTCATCTATTTCATTGCTTAAACAGTTTTTAGACATCCCTCAGTTATCAAACCGTGAACTATTATGGTATGTGGTACTGCACTTGACATTTTTGATCTCTGCATTGATTCTGGTTATCATCGGTATGCTGGAGAAGAAACTTAAAGACTAAAAGAGTATTTAAAATGAGTATTATTCAAAGACAAAAAGAGGTAATCGAGAATTTCAGTTTTTTTGAGGACTGGAGTGATAAATATGCCTATTTGATCAGCTTAGGTAAATCTTTAGATTTTCCCGATGACAAAAAAGATGCCGCACATATGGTCAAAGGATGCCAGTCACAAGTGTGGTTTGATGCAACTTTAGAAAAAGGTAAGCTGGTCTTCAAAGGCATAAGCGATGCAGCAATCGTTTCTGGGCTTATTGGTTTACTATTAACGGTTTATAGCGGTGCCACCCCTGAAGAAATTTTACACTCTGATACGGCTTTTATGGATGAAATTGGCCTATCAAAACATTTAAGTGTCACACGTAACAACGGATTGCATGCCATGGTTAACTATATTTACAGCATGGCCAGACAATATGCAGACATCAGCGCCTGAAGTAATCGTCTGCCGGCCACAGCCAAAAGGTGAAGCGCTAGTGGATGATTTGCTGGCTTGTGGCATACAAAGTGTTTGTGTTCCAACACTTTTAATTGCCCCAAAGCCTTATTTTTTAGATACACTACAAGGCTTTAGCGATGTCATTTTTATAAGCCATAATGCGGTACATCATTTTTTTAAGACAAATCCAGAGTATAGTACAGCTATTCAACCTTTACGTGTCTGGTGTGTTGGGTCAGGAACCCATAAAGCATTGCATGATTATGGTATAAATGCAGTGTATCCACAAAAACCAGGCTCAGAGGGCCTTCTTGCAGAGATTGAACAAAGCAGTAATTTGCAAGACCGCCACTTTCTGCTTGTGAAAGGGGAAGCAGGAAGAGACTTGATTGATCAGCACTTGTCTCAAGTTGCAGGTAGTATTCGCACTGTTGAATGTTATCAACGCACCTATATGGCAGAAGATAAACTGAAACAAAGCATTAAAGATGCAGGTTGTATCATACCACCTAAACTGATGATATTTACAAGCTTTGATGGGTTAAAGGCAGCAATGCCATTATTTGATGAATATCCAGAATGGAAATATAAAGCAGCCATTACGGTGACAAATTGCCGTATGTTTAACTGGGCGAAGGCGCAAGGATTTGTTAAATTATATATCATAGATCAGTTCAACAATGATGCACTTGTTGAGTTTAGTTGCACATTCTTACAGAAAGGAAGTTAGGTATGACGGATGATAAGAAATCCGAACAAACGGAAAAAACAAAGCTTCAAGCTGGTAACAAGCCTAAACAACGATATCCACAACAGGGTCGCTATCGCTTTGTTATTTTTTTATCATTGCTTTTGGGGCTTTGCGCGTTGGGCGTTGCTGCTTTTGTTTTCCTGCAACAAAAAGATCAGACAGAGCAGTTATCGAGTCTGATCAATCAGTTAAAGGTGCAACAACAAGAAGATCAATCTGTTGTTGGCCTTGGTGGTAAGCTTCAAAAGCTTGAAAGGCTTACCCAGGCACAAAGTAATCAGATTGAGGGGCAGCTTAAAACATTAAATAAGCTTGTTAAGCAGAATAAATCATTAAAGCAGTATATTGATACACAGATTGCAGGCGTAAATGCAAACCAGGCACAAAATGATCAGCGTTTAGCACAAATCCAACAAAACTATCTGCAACCCACGCAAGAATTAACCAAACAAATTCAATTAATGCATAAGCAAACAGCGATATCTTATCTTCAATTAGCAAGTGTTACATGGCAGTTTTTACACGATAAACAAAAAACTTTATTTTTCCTTGATAACGCTCACGCAGCTATTGTAAAGGTTAAGGGAGCACAATCGTGGCTAGAGCACTTAAGTGAGCTGCAAAGTATCGTTCAAAACAGCCCTGATAATGCCTCTTTACTCACAACTATGCAATCGTTGAGTGAAAAGCTTGGTTCACTTCAGCTTAAACAGCCACTTAAAACAAAGCAAAGCGTTGAGGATATGCCTGATGGCAATACAGCAAGTGCGCTATTTAAAGATTCATGGCAAAAAATGAAATCATTGGTGAGTATCCACAAAGTAACGGATGAGGATATTATTTTAACTGATCAGGCGATGCGGTTGAAAGTAAAAGGTTTGGTGAGTCTTGCATTTTATCAATTAAAAATGGCGGCTTTAAATGACCTTCCTGAATACTTTAAACAGACGAAATTGCAACTTGAGGCATTAATAACGAAATATTATGCTGCTGATCATGCACAACAAAAGTGGCTTGAAACAATCAAAGGATTGCAACTGCCTTTGTATGCATCTGCGAATGAGCGAATTAAAAAACTGGAGAATCAAATTCTAACTGGTGGTGAGCTGCCAAATAGAGGTCAGGCATGAAGAAAGTCTTTGGATTGATCTTTATCTGTATACTTGCAGCAGCAGTTGTATTTCTAGTGTTAATGAACCCAGGTGTTGTTGCCTTCTTTATTCACGGTTATTTGATTAAATTGCCTTTATGGTTGTTTGTGATTCTGGCAATTGCCATTGTCCTTCTTTGCTTTATTGTTGTTAAGGTACTTAAGGTATTGTTATACGGCCCAGGGCATCTGTTTTCCTTTTTTCACAGAATGCATACAAAAAAACACATCACCTTGATCAATGACATGATTGTTTCGAATCTGGCAGATGTTGAAAGTTATGTATTAAAACACTATCATCCACGTTTAAAAAAAGACCCTAAATTCAACCAGGTTTTTTGTGGATTATTCTGGCAAAAGCTCTACCAGCAAAAAAAGCTTACACAGTTACAACATGATTTGGATCACACAAATGAAAGCCTTAAACAAAGCTTTATCTGGCAGTTTTATCAAGCGCTTTTATGGATGCAAACGGATAACGCCTCTAAGGCATTGACATTATTAGAACATTTGCACCAACAAAAACCAGATAGCCAAACGATTATAAAAGCATGTACCACACTTTATATTCAACAAAAAGAACATACAAAGGCGCTTACATTTCTTATCGGGAATCAGCAGCACCTGGATTTTATACTTCAAGTTGATATGGTGGTACAAATTATAAAAGGTATTAATAATATCAATGTATTACAAGCTTGCTGGCACAAGGTGCCAAAAGCTTTACAGCAATCAACACCTGTTGCAAGTAGTTATGCGCATGTGCTTTATCATAACAATGCGCAGGCACAAGCCATCGAGTTTTTACAACATGTTTTATCAACAACATTATCATTAAAAATGGTGCGCTTATATTTTTCCTATAAAGATACCGCTTCTGCTTATACATTTATCAAAGAAATGTGGTTAAAAACAAAGGTAGATAACATCCCCTTAATGTTATTACTTTTGGCAAAAGCAGTAAAGTACCAAGACTGGCCTTTTCTTGAAACATACCTTTATCAAATCAATCCAGAGAATCTTTCAATAGCGTTACAGGCGCAATATTGTCTTTTAAATGCAAGTTTAAGCGAGCATCAATCAATGCACCACAAAGCACAAAATTTTAGAACGAAAGCGGAAAATATAATATTGAATCAAGAGGCGATCGATGATTGAAGTCAAGCGATGGTATCTAAATAATCCACTGCGAAACTATAATTATGCCTTGGTGAACACAACCAATAAGCATGCCTTAATTGTTGATCCTACACTTAAGCAACATTATATAGCGTATATAAGCCAGCATAATCTTGAGGTTGAGGCAATCTTATTAACGCATAAACATACAGATCATATTGCGGCGGTAGCGGCATTGCAAAAGCATTTTAATTGCCCTGTATATGCAAGGTTTTCTGATGGCCCGGGATTTGTCGTTGATCATATTGTAACAGATAAGCAAGAACTTGTGTTTAACACGGCAAATTGCTGTGTTATTGCATCGCCTGGACACACGGCACAACACGTTTGCTATTTTTTTGAAAACCAAAAGCTGCTTTTTTGTGGTGATACTATTTTTACTGCAGGTGTAGGTAACGTTAATGCTGCTTCAGCTGATGTGGATGTGTTGTGCGACACCGTCATGAAACTGCGTGCTTTGCCTGAGAAAACAAGGATTTATCCGGCGCATGATTACTTTGAAAATAACTTAAGGTTTGCATTATCTATTGATCCTGAAAATACTATGTATCAAAAATGGTATGAAGCGGTAAAAGATATCCCTTCGGAAGACAAACCCATTACAACAATTGCTGATGAAAAGCAGATGAATATTTTTATGCAGGCAGATATACCCTGTTTACATACATTATTGGCGGATCGAGGGAAATACTTTGACGACGCGAAAGCTGTTTTTCGTTACCTTAGGGCGCAGAAAGATGTATTCTAACAATAATACACATTACGGTTTACAGGATTTATTGGCAATAATGGAAACAATGCGTGGATCTGATGGTTGCGCGTGGACAAAGGCACAAACATTTAAGTCGTTGACAGAGCATACCCTGGAGGAAGCTTATGAGCTTGTTGATGCAATTGAGAAAAATGACATGGATGAGCTAAAAGGAGAGCTTGCAGACCTTTTGAATCAGATTGTTTTTTACGCACAGATTGCCAAAGAAAAACAATTATTTAATTTTGATGATGTTATTAACCATTTGACAGATAAATTGATTCGACGGCATCCAGATGTCTTTGCACAAGGTAATGTGCAGGATGTGGAAGCGCTTGAAAAACAATGGCAAGAAATTAAACAGCAAGAACGGCTTGCAAAAAAGAAAAAAACAGATCAAAATAAACACAGTTTATTAGATGATATTGCAATCAACTTACCAGCACTTTCAATGGCAAATAAGCTGCAAACGCGTGCAGCAAGTGTTGGTTTTGATTGGGAAAATATTACTGATGTTATGGCGAAGCTTGAGAGCGAAGTTGTTGAACTTCAAGAAGCGCTTGCTGAAGAAAATCGTGCACAAATACTAGAAGAGCTAGGAGATTTGATGTTCAGTTGTGTAAATTTATCACGCCATTTAAAGGCAGACCCAGAAAAAGTGATGCGCCAGGCAAATCGAAAGTTTAAAAAACGCTTTCAAGCAATGGAGCAAATTGTTGATGCGAAAAAAAAGTCACTTAAGACAATTTCAGCGGCTGAGTTCGAAATATTATGGCAAAAGCAGAAGCACTTAAAATAGACATTAAAATATTTTGGTAGTAAGACATTGGCCGAAAAATTAGAAACGTCAAACTATTTTACTTTCTTAAATAACCGCTTATCTATTCAGCGGTTTTTAAGCATTTGTTTAATTGTATTGGTGAGTTGTGCGATTGCTATTTTAGGCGGTTTTAATTACTACCAGATGAAGCGGCAAAATGAAGCGCTTTTTCATATGCAAATGGTGAACAGTGCAAATGCCATTGATGCTTTATTGTCTGCAGCATTAAAGGATAGCTCACAAAAACAGTTAAGTGATATTCTGGAGTCAAACTCATTAGCCATGCTTGAAAACATCCATCAAAACTTAAGGCCAAAGGTGGCACAATTTGAAAATACCTATAAAGATTCATTTGCATTTCAGGTTTATGATATAGGCACAGGCAATCTTTTATTACGTTCAGCTGGTGCGCCATCTATATTGCCTACTATCAATAGTAATGAATTATTTCAAACGGTAACAATTCGCAATGGTCACCAACATAAAACATGGAATATTTTTAGTATGAACAGCCGGTATAAACCCAATTATCGGATTGTCGTGATGGTAAGCTCAGATTTTAAACATGAAATGTTTTTATCGCTTTTTAGAAGCTCTTTATGGGATTTGATTATCCTTTATGCTTTTTTGTTGCTTTCGATGTTTGTTGTGGTGCAACTGGCTTTACGGCCATTATCAGATATTCGCCGAGCAATTGCAGCCAAAAATCCACGAAAGCTTGAACCAATTGCCGTGAAAACTGCACCACCTGAGGTTATTCCATTGCTCAATCAGTTGAATTTGCTGTTTCAACGCTTTAAGCAGGTTTTAGACAAAGAAAAACGTTTTGCAGGTGATGCCGCACATGAGCTAAAAACGCCGTTAGCAGCTTTGAAAACACAGGCAGAAATCGCGTTAAATCTTAATAATATTGATGCGATAAAAGATAAGATACGTAATATTATTGCAGGTGCAGATCGTTATTTTTATATTATCGATCAGTTATTAACCTTAAGTCGGCTGGAACCACAACAGGATCTTCCAGATAAAAAATACGTTAATGTGAACGTTCTTGCAGAGGATCAGATAGCAGATTTAGCGATTCAAGCATTAAACAAAGATATTGAGCTTTCCTTAATGCCAAGTAAGACAGCAGCTATTGTTTATGGTAGTCAGGTACTGCTTGGCGTGTTATTACGAAACCTGGTTGATAATGCCATTCGCTACACTCCAAAAGGTGGTAAAGTCGCAATTTATACGTATGTTGTTAATGATAATGTGGTGATTGAGGTTGTTGATAATGGTGTGGGTGTAAATGCCGAAAAGCTAACGCGGATTTTTGATCGTTTTTATCGTGAGTTTGGAACTGGTCAATCTGGAAGTGGGCTTGGTCTGTCGATTGTCAAAGAAATTGTACGATTACATGATGGTAAAGTATTTGCAAAGAAATCTAAAGATGGGCAAGGATTAACGGTTGAGGTTTTCTTACCTTATTCAAAAAAGCCTGCTTAATAAATATGAATAGTGCGAGTTAATCAACGTGACAAAAAGTTTACTTACGCCTAAGCACCGGTCATTTTCATTAAAGACCAGCTATAAACCTTCAGGTGACCAGCCTCAAGCAATCGCCTCCCTTGTTGATGGCCTTAAAAAAGGGCTTAAGCACCAGACACTTTTAGGTGTGACAGGGTCAGGCAAGACCTATACGGTTGCAAATGTAATTCAAAAGGTGCAGCGTCCAACGTTAATTCTGGCGCATAATAAAACGCTGGCAGCGCAGCTTTATTCTGAAATGAAGCAGTTTTTTCCCAATAATGCGGTGGAATATTTTGTTTCTTATTATGATTATTATCAGCCAGAAGCTTATGTTGCTGCCTCAGATACCTATATTGAGAAGGACTCTTCAATTAATGAGCACGTAGAGCAGATGCGTTTATCAGCAACCAAAGCATTGTTAGAGCGCCCAGATGTTATTATTGTTGCAACCGTTTCGGCAATTTATGGCTTAGGTGATCCAGAGCAATATATGCAAATGCTGTTACATTTGAAAGTCGGGGATCAAATAGAGCAGCGCTCAATTCTCAGGCGATTAATCGATATGCAATATAAACGCAATGAGATGGATTTTTCACGTGGGACCTATCGGGTGCGTGGTGAGATCATTGACATCTTTCCAGCAGAGGCAGAAAAAGAAGCGATTCGTGTTGAATTGTTTGACGATGAAATTGAGAGCCTATCTGTTATTGATTCACTCACCGGGAAAAAGCTGGGTAATGTGCATCGTGCCACCATATTTCCTTCTACGCATTATGTCAGTTCTAAAGACCGGCAAAAAGCCATGGTTGATCAAATTAAAGATGAGCTCAAACAACAGGTTGCTTACTTTCAGCAGCAGAATCGTCTGGTTGAAGCACAACGCTTAGAGCAGCGCACATTATATGATATTGAGATGATTAATGAATTAGGCTATTGCACAGGGATTGAGAACTATTCAAGATTCTTATCGGGGCGCGCACCAGGTGAGCCACCACCAACTTTATTGGATTACTTGCCTAAAGATGCTGTTGTCGTTATTGATGAATCACATGTGACAATTCCACAATTTGGTGGAATGTATAAAGGGGATAGATCAAGAAAGGAAAACCTTGTTAATTACGGGTTTCGTTTACCATCTGCATTAGATAACAGACCACTTAAGTTTCATGAATTTGAAGCACTGGTGAACCAGGCAATTTATGTATCAGCAACACCTGCAAATTATGAAAAAGAACACCAGGAAAACTTAGTTGAGCAGGTTGTTCGCCCAACCGGTCTATTAGATCCAACGGTTGAAGTAAGGCCTGTTGCTATCCAGGTTGAAGATGCCTTATCTGAGATAAAAAAGGCAGTAGCTCAAGATACACGTGTGCTGATTACAACGCTGACAAAGCGTATGGCGGAGGATTTAACCGACTACTTAGCTGAGCATAATGCAAATGTGCGTTATTTACATTCTGATATTGATACGGTTGAACGTGTTGAGATTATTCGTGATTTGCGTGCGGGGGTGTTCGATGTGCTGGTGGGGATAAACCTTCTACGTGAAGGTTTGGATATGCCTGAGGTCAGCACAGTATTAATTTTTGATGCAGATAAAGAAGGATTCCTGCGTTCAGAGCGTTCACTCATTCAAACGATTGGTCGAGCAGCACGTAATGATCAAGGCCGTGCTATCTTATATGCTGATGTTATTACAAACTCCATGCAAAAGGCAATCGATGAAACCAGGCGCAGGCGTCAAAAGCAGGAACAATATAATAAGGAACATGGTATTACCCCGGCAACCATCCAAAAAAATATTGATGATATGCTGGATTTTTCACCTGAGCGTCAGAAAAGGCAGGCAAAATCAAAATCAAGAAAGAAAGTCGCTGAGGTTGCTGTTGATGAGATTTTAGGTGTCAAAGAGGCTGTATCGATTATCAAGAAGCTTGAGCGTCAAATGAAGGAGCATGCGCGTAATCTTGAGTTTGAACAGGCAGGTGCTATTCGTGATAAGATACAGGATATTAAGGAAAAGCATCTGTAGTAGGGGTAAAGCATTAACCATATCTATAAATAGAACCCAACTTTAATGAGAATTAAAATACCCTTGCTAAAGCTTTAATTTGCGTTCTTGTAAATCCTATGGTATACATTAAATATATCACTTGATTTTAGGAGATGATGGTGAAAGAGGAGAAAATTAGGAAAAATGAATTTTGGACATTAGTTGGGATTCCCTCCAGAGGAGAGCCTCTTTATCGCGCCATACATAATGGATTTAGCTATGAAGTATTCGAGAAACTGGCGGGTATTTCAGGCCTGGAAAAAAAACAGCTTGCAAAAATTACTATTATTTCACCGGCTTCGCTTAACCGTAGATATAAGTCTGGTTCTTTTACAGAAGTTGAAAGTGATAAGCTATATCGATACGCTGAACTATATAAAGCAGCTCTGGATTTGTTCGAAGGCAATAATAAAAAAGCAACGCTTTGGCTAAGAACACCATTGGTTGGTCTTGGCAACAAAAAACCTGTGGATATGTTGCGTACAGCCGCTGAAACAGAAGCCGTATTAGATTTTGTTGGTAGGCTTGAGCATGGTGTTTTTTCGTGAAAACTGTTTTTGCCTATAGATTAATAAAAAATAAATGGGTGGATAACGCTTTCACGGGAGATGGAGCAAAGCTCTATGGAGGGCGCTGGAACAGTAAGGGAAACGCATGTGTTTACCTAGCAAGTTCTGAGTCTTTGGCAATTTTAGAAATATTTGTGCACATAGAAGATTATTCTTTATTAAGGGAATATTCTCTTTTTCAGTTGGTGTTACCAAAATCAGTAATTGATTATGTTAGTAATGAGGAGCTTCCTCCATGTTGGCAAGAGCACTCTGCTCCACCTGAAACAGCAGTTATTGGTGATAGTTGGTTGCACTCCAACCAAGGATTAGCACTTGCTGTACCAAGTGTTATTGTTCCAAGAGAATGGAATTATATGTTAAATCCAAAACATACGGCTTTTAACGCCGTGATCAAAAAAGCAAACAGACTGCATTTTTCACCTGATACAAGGTTGTTGCAGTGAAAAATTGGATTTTCTTTGGATACGGCAGCTTAAATTATCTGGGGAGTTTTAACCTTTGCCTTTTTCAGGTAAAATTGCTTTGATTTTGAATTTAGAAAGGTAATTTATTGTGGCTGAAAAGTTAGTAAGAACACGTTTTGCACCAAGCCCAACAGGCTTTTTGCATGTTGGTGGTGCCAGAACTGCACTTTTTTCTTGGGCGTATGCCAAAAAACACCAAGGTGAGTTTATCCTGCGTGTTGAAGATACGGATCTTGAGAGATCAACACCTGAAGCTGTTCAGGCAATCTTAGATGGGATGAACTGGTTAGGTTTGGATCATGATGGGCCCGTTTATTATCAAGCCCAGCATTTTGATCGCTATAAACAATTGATTCAGAAGCTTTTAGATGAAGGTAAGGCCTATCGTTGTTATTGTTCAAAAGAACGCTTGGAGACCCTAAGGCAACAGCAAATGGATAACAAACAAAAACCGCGTTATGATGGCTGTTGTCGGGCGCTTGGTGAAGACGCGCAGGATGTGAAAAAACCACATGTTATTCGTTTTAAGAATCCACAAACAGGTAGCGTTAGCTGGCAAGATGCCGTTAAAGGTGAGATTACTTTTGCCAATACAGAACTGGATGATTTGATTATCCAGCGTACCGATGGCTCTCCCACCTATAATTTTTGTGTCGTCGTGGATGATATGGACATGCAAATTACGCATGTGGTTCGTGGTGATGATCATGTTAATAATACGCCAAGACAGATTAACCTGTACAATGCATTTAATGCTGCGGTTCCAACATTTGCCCATGTCCCAATGATTTTAGGTGATGATGGCAAAAAGCTGTCCAAGCGCCATGGTGCGGTAAGTGTGATGCAATATCGTGATCAAGGCTATCTACCACAGGCGTTGGTTAACTATTTGATTCGTCTGGGTTGGTCTTATGGTGACCAGGAAGTTTTTAGCATGAGCGAGATTCTGCAATACTTTGATTTGCAAGACATTAATGCCTCAGCTTCAGCTTTTAATACGGAGAAACTCAATTGGCTCAATCAGCATTATATGCGTCATTTGCCGGTTAAAGAAGTTGCCAGCCACTTGATGTGGCATTTCAACCATTTAGGTTTAGATGTCAGTCAAGGCCCTTCATTAGAGGCGCTTATCCCTGTCATGGCTGAAAAAGCAAAGACGTTGAAAATATTAGCTGAACAAGCACAATATTTTTATCGTGAATTTGAACAATATGATGATAAAGCCTTTAACAAACATATCACTTCTCAGGCAATCAAACCATTGACACTTGTAATGCAAAAACTACAAGCGCTATCAGAGGATGATTGGCAAGATGCTTTAAAGCTGCATGATGTACTAAAACAGGTTGCAAATGAGCTTGAGATTGGCATGGGTAAGGTTGGCATGCCAATACGGGTTGCCGTTACCGGTTCTGGACAATCTCCAGATATTGGAATTACATTGAAATGGATTGGCAAAAAACGTACGATGAAAAGGCTTCAGCGCGCGATTGAACAAATTGAAGAAAAAGCATAAACAAGTGCTTGACAGTTATATGAAAGCCCACTACAATGCACAAGCAGTTTTGGGGCTATAGCTCAGCTGGGAGAGCGCTTGCATGGCATGCAAGAGGTCAGCGGTTCGATCCCGCTTAGCTCCACCAGTAAACGTTGTTTTGCGTCCCCATCGTCTAGAGGCCTAGGACATCGCCCTTTCACGGCGGTAACAGGGGTTCGAATCCCCTTGGGGACGCCAAGTTAAAAAAGCCGCATAAAATGCGGCTTTTTTGTTTATTACATCAAATTATTCATTTTACAATAGCACTTAAGATAAATAACAATTGGATACTTATGACATACATTGAGCACCTCTAATTTTTATTTTCAAACTTTTTCCAAATGATAAATTTCCTGCACCTCAGTGTAGAAGAATTCTAAGATTTTCCTTTTGATATCTGTAATACCGGTAATTTGCTGTAGTATTTGACCTTTGACAGCAATATAAACGACATGTACCCCTTCTAACATTTGAAATACCCACCTCATCGTCGGATTCGTGACAGGCTGGTTGATCTGATTCGGCAGCGTTTCATTACGAATGGCCAACTGCTCACGTAAATGCTTTTGAGCCACTGAATAAATAAGCAGCGATAGCGTCATGACCATCAGCAATGACATTATCCTAGTACCTTTTCCATTT
>NZ_QLIT01000063.1 GCF_003574485.1 Facilibium subflavum | reverse complement strand
ATTCCGAATGCGCCCGAAAAATAAAAAACTGAAGACTAAAGACACGCCTAATAGCGAAGAATTGCATATCAATAACAATGAAATGCCTATACAATTGCAAAACATTTTAACACGGGAAAATCAAAATTTATCAAAACGTATAAATGCAATAACTAATCTTCGGAACCAACTACACTTATATGGTCAAGATATAACCGTTACAGTAGAGATTAATAAGGCGATAAAACACTATGAAAAGCTTATACGAAAATTACAGAGTCTTAGTAGTGATCAGAAGGTGTTTTTTTCTAGAGAACAACTAGAAGCGCAAAAAGTGCAAGATAATATTTTAGAGCACTATGAAGAAATTCTTTATAATCAGGAAGACGAGATTCAGACTCTAAAAGCAGAAAATCAACATTTACAAGCTCAGCTCAAGGAAAAAGATGAGACTATTACTTCAAAGGAGAATGATTTAAACGATCTATGGAAAGAAAATGATGCTCAGGCAACTGAGATTAAAAACTTAGAAAGTACCATCAAAAACAAGGACGATAATATTAAACAATTGGAAAATGAAAATAAAAACTTAGAAAATACAGTTAATGATAATCGAGAATTCTATGAGGAATCACTCAGGGAAAGAAAAAAGAGTGCTATAAATCAATCCAATAATAAATATCTTCTTGAGCAAATAAGCTCTTTGCAGCAAGAGATTGAGGATTTAAAGAAAGATAATACTAAAAAGGACAAACAGATAGGAAAGCTCAACAAAGTGCTTATTGACCAGAAGACGAAGTTGGACGCACTCCAACTAAATCAAAAAGAAACGGAAATGGAAACACAAAGTGAGTCCAGTAACGGAGAATCCTTGGCAGGTGAACTAGGAGATAATTTACTACTAGAAAACCAAGCGCTTCAAAGTGAAATCAAAAAACTACAACAAGCGCTTGATTCTAAAACTAATGAACCAGATAGTCAGATAGCAAGCAAAGATCAAGACATTGCCAGTCTAGAGCACAAAATTCATCAGTTACAAATGATTATTGCAGACTATGAGGCTCGATTGGCTCGACAGCAGAAGAGAAGTGGACAAAAAGAACTTTTCGATAATACTGATTCTACACTCGAGTTTAATCAAGGTTATGATGAAGAAGAAATATATGAAGATGATTTCGAAGGGTATCAAAGCGATGACGACGAAGAAATACTAGAAGAAATCACAGTTGATCCTAAGTATAAGGATATGCCAGAAGATATGCTTGAGTCTGATTATGATAAGGCAGAAGAAGTGGTTGGGAGTTCGCTTTTGGATCAAGTAACTGAAAAAGCGCCGGTACAAACGGATGAAGATGAATTGTCAGACAATTCAACAAAACAAACAGATAATATAAGAGAATATACAGCGGGACTTGCTAAGAGCTTACTTCAAAGTGCAATCAAATCAGCAGATAGTACTGATGCACAAATAATCTCTGAGGCCTCTGCGACATTAGAAGAGAATAGTGATGAAGCTGGACCGTCATCAGACGTGCTACAAAAAGTAGGTGATGACTCATTAAAAGCATCATTAGGACATACTGTTAAGACAGCTGGTAAAACATCGGCTAAACAACTGATTGATCTACTCGTAGAAGCTGGTATTGATAAAAACAAGGCTCATGAGGTTGTGCAACAATTATTATGGCGTACTGGTATACAGCCTGATGATCATGGCTATATTACTATAGATGATAAAGCATTCCGCCAAGTATCATTATTGATTCACCCTGATAAGCAAGGTAGCCCAGAAGGTTTGAATTTATCAGGAAATGCAGCAAACGAGCTGTTCAACACTTTGAATAATCTCAGAAATCAATATAATGCGAACCCGGCACAAATTCCTGTGGCAGATCAGCAGAAACAGGCCATTATGGCACCTGTTGAAGATAATTATCAGGAAGTACCGGATGGTTTAGTAGCGAGTGTATCGGAAGGTAGCAAAGATCGGCAAGAAGAGTTATTAAATAATAAGGAAGCTTTAGAGTCACAACAGAATCAAACATCAAAGGTTGTGGCAGCAAGTTCATCATTGCCGCCTTTAAATAATAATAAATCAAACCACCAGGAGTGGTTGGCTGAGGTTGATTCTACACTTGAGTTTAATCAAGATTATGAAGAAGAAATGTATGAAGATGATTTTGAAGCGTATCAAAGCGATGACGACGAAGAAATACCAGAAGAAATCACAGTGGATCCTAAGTATAAGGATATGCCAGAAGATATGTTTGAGTCTGATTATAATAAAACAACCGAACCTAAATTGTTGCAGAGTATTGAACCTACAATATTTACTGACAAGACTTCCGACATAGATCAAAAATCTAAGCAAGATAAATTTCAGCAGGGAAGTCCTGAAATAAGTTCAAACATTCAAGAGATATCGGCAAATGATAAAGCATCGATAGCAAAACAATCAGAAACTAATAAGAGCTCTGTCAATAAAGCTGAATTCATTTTTGATACCAGTGAGCCTGAAAGTCAACAGGGTAATCAGGATGCCATGGCAAATGGATTTTTGTTTCCACCAGACTTGGAAAGGGCTAAGGGATTTTTAGAAGATGCGCCTAAAGTTAAGGCCGTAAATGTTGAATACTCAGCAGAGGATGTTAACAGCCCAAATAGATATTTTACGTTTAATATACCTGAGAGTGAAGCTAACCAGAGCGAAACAGGTCAAAACGCCTACACTGATTATACACTTAGAGAAATGCCAAATAATGGCGTACGCTTAGAAAGTAATAACAGCAGTGATGAAGCATTTTGCCAGATGGTAGAACAAATGGTCGGCAAGATTGCAAAGCAAAGCAATCAAAAACAGCCGACGATTAAAATGAACTTGACTGGCGAAGAGGAAAGCGATTTTGACTATAATGAGTTCTTTAGTAAGTTATTGAAATCAGGTGCTAAAGTCGAGTTATTAGACAGCTCAGCTGACAAAGTGAAAGAAGCATTTTCTCAAGCACAGGCTAAGCAATCCGCTGAGCTCTCTTATTCAGATCAAAGCAGCGAGAAGGATGCAGGTCAAAGCAGCATATTGCCGTCAACACCTGTCCAGGTCACAAACCAAGACCATCAAAGGACTCACTCATTTTCATCACCTTCTAGACAAATGCAGCTAGGGAGGGAAACAAAAAATGTACACAGTAAATCATTTCCCCCTTCACTTTCACTGCTGCAAGAAGCCCAAGAAATCCAAGAAGTCCAAGAAGCCTGGAGGAGCCAGAGTCCGGGTTGATACATGCCGGGGAGTATTGAAATAGGGAGTATTGAAATAACTGTGTAAATTCTTTCATAGGTTATAATGGTTAAAACGTATAATCTAAGGACGAAAGATGAAAAACAAAGAACAAAACAAAGCATTAGATCAAGCGCTTGATCTCATTGTCGAATCAGGTGCTGATTTATCCAATCTATTTAAATCAGATGGCGTATTGAAGCAATTAACCAAAGGTCTGGTTGAACGTGCTTTACAAGGTGAACTAAAGGCGCATCTTGGTTATGACAGGCATGAACGTAGCGATTCTGCTAATGCACGTAACGGCACGGCACGAAAAAGCGTAATAACAGAAGATGGCCTATTGGAAATTGATGTGCCTCGTGATCGCTCAGGTGAATTTGATCCTGTACTTGTTCCCAAGCGAAGCACGCGGATTGAAGGTTTG
>NZ_QLIT01000062.1 GCF_003574485.1 Facilibium subflavum | reverse complement strand
ACCAAATTTGACAATAACTCTTTACACCTACAAAACAAGCATCAGCAAGATCTAGCAAGTAATCTAGCTAAAAAAGTTGTGCAGTATGCCGAAGCAGTAGATAACTATGCTAATGACCATGATGGTGCATCATTGGAAAATAGTGGGGTTGCATGGCTTGTGCATGCTGTTCCACCTGCTGGTAGTAGCCCATCAACACCTTATTTGCCTAAAGACTTTTCATTGCAGTCACCATTATTAGATACCACAACAGACTATTATATTATAACAACTTTCGCCAATTATAAGGGCGCAGAAAGAAAAGCAACAATTACGATAAAGGGATTTAAAGATATCTTGTCAGGTGCACAAGTCACGCAGCAGGCAAGTAATCTATCAGCAAAAGAAAGTAGTCAATTTTCCTATCAATTCTTACGCCAAAGTAACTCATTGAAAATCAGTTTTTTACTAAATAGCCCTAATAGTAATTGGCTCAGCATATATGGGAAGAATCAGATGCAAGGTAATATTGTTTTTGATACAAACCAAGATGCTACTAAACGGCAGATAGATAATATCAATACTTTGAGTTTTTTAGACAATAAAAATAAAGCAACAGGCTCAATTGCAGCAGAGGATGGGACGTTAGAGGTAGGGGAATCTTCGAGAAAAGTGATGTTAGGTAGTGCAACGATTACCAATGTTTCTGCTTATGACTTAAAGTTAAGCACTTTAGGTAACCAAGAAGTCGGCAGCGAAATAAAAAATTTGCAGATAGAAATAGATTCTTTATCAACTGTTTTAAACAAATATGATTATGTGAAAACTTATAGTCTTGAAGTTTCTGGTTCAGCACATAAAAATACTTATGTTATTAATGCTCATGATTGTGTTTATAGTCCGAGGAATATAGATGATGATAACATTTTTGATCATGACGATCCACCTTATTTTATTAAAACTTCTAAGCATTTTGATGCAGATGTAGACTATGATTATGATGATAATGAATTTAAAATAAAAATAACAAGCGATCACTATAAAAGGTTTTTCGGAGATGTTGCGATGTTTTACCTTATATGCAACAAACATGCATCTATAACAGATCGGTAGACAGGGCAATCCTGGCTAAGCCCGTGGGTATCTATAGCCATTTTAGGAATGATAATAAATGTTGTTTTGAACATATAGTAAATTACAGTTTTGCTTTGCCAATTATTTGCCCTTTTTTGCGATCATTAATAAACGATTAAAAATCACTAGTTGTTTTTTCTTTGTCTTTTCGTTATCCAAAAATGTACAAGATAATATTTGGCAATAGTATAAATAAAGCTTCATTAAGCGAGTTAGCTGAAATATAGATAAGTTAAAATGATGATCAATTTGACTCGAACCATAGACATTTTGAACCTGTTGGTATTTGTTGAACAAATCAAAAATAAAGGATATATGTGACTCTAAATAAGCTTGTGTTATCTGATTTTTTTCTAAAGCAACTAAAAGCTGAGACATTAAGTGCATCAATTTTTTTCTGTGTATTTGATAGTAAAAATGGGATGATTTTTGCGAGTGATGGTTGTGATAGATCAAATACTCAAAAATTAAAAATACCAAAATACCAATAAAAACGCCCATTCCACGTGTGGCAACATAATGAAGTAGACTGTAATCGATATATGGAATATTTAAATAGGCAAAATTAATGCATATAATTACGGTAACCAACATGATGAAATACTTATATTCTTGAGCCATGGCAAAAGCAACAAACCAGGTTAAAATAATACCAATGATAAAAAGAAGCTGATCATTGTAGCGTAAAAATAACATTAATAGAAAACTGATCATCAAGCCAGCAAGTGTTCCACCTGCTCGCTGTAGAGCTTTATTTATAGTTAAGCCAGAGTAAAAGGGGCCAATGATTGCTGTTACGCTGATGACAACCCAAATACCCTGTTGCCACTGGGCAAACTGATAAAGGAAAATTGAAAAAGCAAACAGACTAATAATTTGCCAAATTCTCAGGCGAATTAGCTTTTCTTGCATAAACGGCTCCAGCACTTCACAAGTTCAGAAAATGCTTCTTCGTATTGATCTTGCGCAGCAATAAAACCTTCCTGCCAATCTTGGCCTTTTTTTATTGTTTCAATAAGCTTATCAATATCTGCTAATCGTTTTTTTTGTTGTATACCATCCGGCTTTTTATCTATTAAGGTGGAAACTAGAGTGACTTTGAAATCTTGGCATGCAATGTTTAAAGAAGAAATATCTTGTGCATAAGACTTATATTTTAACAAGGGATAGATTAGCTTTATAATACTAAAATGCTGCATTAAAGTAATATTAGACCCAGGGGTGAGGCTTTTTTGTTCAATGACATTTTTGTAACTGTATAATAAACGCAATAGAGCACTTTTGTAAATATTCAGGTAAAAACATGGAAACATTTTATGTGCCCAGAAGGTAATTATACAAAATTCCAAGAAATATAATACTATATTGATTATTTGATCAATGTTTGTTGCAGGTTGGCCTTCTAATGACATTAGGCCTAATAATAGAATCAAACTAATAATGCTAAAAACTTGAGGCTGTTTACGAAATAACATATATAAGCATAAAGCCCATAAGGAAGCGCCAATTAGAAAGCCTAATAAAAAATAACTCAATAAGTTAAATAGTATAATTGTTAGTAATGTTAATATCACATATAGCAAATATACTATATCTTTTTTTTTCATGGTATTTACGACAGGGGTTTCAATTACAAGAATACCAGCTCCAGCAACAAGCATGCTAAGAATGGGTGAAAATGGAGATTTCAAAAAAGCATTTACGGTAAAAAGTATTACTGCAACATAACTAAGCTTCAATGCCATTAAACGTCCATACCAGTATGGATCAAAGCGGTCTAAAAAACTACTAAGCGTGAATATAAACATAAGCACTCATTCCCGATTGTAGTGGATAATCTTGATCTGTATCTAATACTTTAATAATTACAGGCATTCTCTGTGGCAATAGTAGCCATTTATTTTCACTGAAAATAATTTGTGTACTATTGACTGGATTATTTTTTTGCCGATCAATAGCTAATGGCTGGCTTTCAACGACACCATGGAATACTTTTTTCCCAAAGTATGCACGAGGGTAGATATAGACAGAATCACCTGACTTAACGCCTGCAAGGTCTGTTTCTTTAAAGTTAGCCTGAATATAGGTTGGACCATCATCCACCAATGAAAAAACACTTTGGCCTGTATGCACTGCTTTCCCAATTCCTAAAAAAATATTATTAACTACGCCATCACTTTGTGCTTTAACTATTGTGTGCTCCAGGTCAAGTTGGGCTTGTTGGTAAGCCGCTTTCAAGCTACCTAATGCTGTTTTAGCCTGCTCTAATTCTATTTTTTGTGCTTGAATCTGTTGTGATAATGCATGGATACTATTTTGTTGTGCACTGATTTGGTATGTCAGCTCATGAAGCTCCATAAAGGGGACTGCATTTTTAACGGATACCTGGCTTTTTTGTTGGTATTTATACTGTAAAAGCTTAAGGTTATCTTCGGCTGCCTTTTTACTATATTCTGTCATGGAGATACGTTTTTCCAAAGCTTCAATGCCTGTTTTCCCTTGAAGATACTGGGCTTTAGCAGACTGAAATGATAAAAGGTAAGATTCATCATCAATTTTAAATAATTTTTGCCCTTTAAGTACATGCTGGCCATTTTTAACATAAACAGCAGTAACAGTCCCATTAACTTTTGATGATACCGGTGAGATGACTTTGACAACAAAGGCGTTATCAGTAATTGTGAAAAAAGAAGCAATAAAATAAAAAATTGCAATTAAAGCACCTAATCCAAAAATGATTGTTGCAAAATTTAGTTTATTTTTTAGCTTTTTGAACATCTATTTTATCCTTTTTAGCTGTGTGAGATTCCTCAGCATGATAATTATATCCACCGCCTAATGCTTGATACACGGCTATATCAGAAATCAATGCGTCTAGTCTTGACTGCAGTACCATAAGTCTTGCAAATGTGTTTTGTATTTTGCTGTCTAAATATGTATTAAAACTTATAAGCCCTTTTCTGTATAAGGCCTTTGATATTTTAAGGTTACCTGTGGCAGCCTGTTGTGCTGTGACATTATACTGATATTTTTCTATTAAACTGTGATGAGATTCAAGTGCATTATCTACTTCGTGCAAAACATTGTTAATCATGTCAATATAAACAATCTCAGCATGATTGTATGCTTTTTTACTTTGATGAATTGTTCCAAATATCGTTGGTGAAAGAATGCTAGAAGCATAGAGAGATTTAGAGTTAATCGTTGAACTGATTTGGTCGCCTGAGCCTAGTGTGTGTATTTTTGCAAAAAAAGCGCTTACATTTAGAGTAGGCATTAATAAAGATGAGTTTATCGCAATGCCTTCATTTGCTGCTTTTAGCTTTGACTCTGCTGCTATTAAGTCAGGTCTTTCTGCTATTACTGATGCAGGTAGGTTCCCTGGAATTATCTGGTTTGGGTTAAATGCACTTAGTGTGATATTGATCACATATCCTCCAGGTGTTTCACCTAAGAGATATCGCAAGGCGTTTTTAGCATGTATCAGATTTTGCTGACAAAGAGAAATTTGACCTTGCAGATCATTTATTTTTGCCCAGAGGCCGTTAACAGCAATTTGACTACCAAAACCTTGGTCAACTGCTGCCTTTTTTGTTGCATAAAGCTGTAACATATCATTTCTTGCTTCATTAAGTAGCACCAGTTTGTCTTTAGCAGCCACAGAAATAAAGTAGGCTGTTACAACTTTCCCAATTACTGTTAAGCGCACACTTTTAAAGTCAGCTTTTGCCATCTCCAGTAGGTATTTGGCTTGCCGGTAACGTGTGATATTATTAAAAATATTTAAGGTATATTGTGGAATAAACCCAATAAAACCCACAGTGCTATTTGCTGCAGGTAAAGTAAAGCCATCTAAAGATAAGCTGCTATTACTGTTCATTAGTCCGCTTAAGAAATTTACTCCAGGGACCCAATTCAGAGCAACTGTGTCAAGTTGGGCCTGAGCTTGCTCAATATTATTTTTAGCAAGCAAAACACTGGTGTTATACTGAAGTGCTAGGTCAATAGCCTTATTAAGTTGGTTATTGTTGAATGACTTCCACCAATAGAGTATTGGTAAATTAGTGGGTTTATTTCTATTTCCAAATTGCCAGTTATCTGGTGTTTTTACACTAGGAGTCTTATACTTTGGAGCAAAATACGTACAACCTGAGAGTAATAAAAAGCATATTGTTACAAACTGATAGATAAAAAGCAATGATTTCTTCTTATATCTCACTTTAACTATATTTCCATTTTGGAGCTGCTACAAAAACTAATTGTAGCAATATAGAGAGAAAAATACCATGGGTGCAACATTGGTTTCATTCTTTTTCAATTGAGCGTTTTATTATGTCTCTGAGCGTAGGCTTTACTTTATATGATATCTTTTTTGTTTACAACAACCAGTTATTTGATGGTTGCTCCGAGAACAGATGATTTGTTTTTTTCTTCTTCAATGACGTCCTGATCCTCGGTTAAACTTTTTAACATAAGCTTTGGAATTGATCCTTTAGCATTTTGTGAAGAAAATTTATCAGCTATCAACGCTATTGGTTCAGCATATTGTTCATATTCGCTAACAAATTGGATTGCTTTTTCATGGGATAGTTGTTCGTTTATTGCAATCTGTAATAGAAGTTGCGTTTTATCAGATAAAAACCAATGCCTAACCTTAGGATTAAAGTCGTTATTAAAAAAGCCATTTTTAACTGCATACAAAAAATTTTCTTTGCATTCATCAATTACATATTTTCTTTCTTCATCACTAAATGTTGCAAAAATCTTTAGTAGTAAGTTGCAATAATCTTTTTCGCTAAGAATCGAATTTGCAAAGTGTTCTTTATTTTCCTGCGTACAATCAATAGATAATAAAGAAGCTAATTTAACCACTGTATCTGTAGTTTTTTTATCAATCGATTGACACAAAAGATCACCCAGGGACAGTACAATCTCCTTACCTGAGTCATTCATATTCAAGAATATATCTTTCATCAATTCTATTGATTCAGGGTGATTTAATGCATAGCTTAATAGTGTTGTTTTTTCTGTTACTTTATCACTTTCAGGTAAAGCCTGATAAAGCTGACTAATTTGTTTCATGTATTGGTAAGCAAGCCTTTGGTTTGCAATACTTATGTCATCTGATTGCTCGATTTTAAATAAATTTACTATATCCATTAAAGATGTGCGTATCTTTTCATCCTCTTCTAGTTCCACAAACAAGTTTTCATATTCCTTTCTTGATAAATTATTAACCTTAGAAAACTCGATAAAAAAATTACCAAAAGAAGATCCTAGGTTTGACAATAAATCTTGATAGAAGGTAGATTGAGTATCAATTTCCTTGTCAATGAAATAAAATAAGTCATTTTGGTATTTTTCAACAATTGCCATTTTTTGTTCATTAGATGAATCGGATAAAATATTAATAACGTTATTTATTGGGGTCGCAGTACCCAATAAATAACGAACAAAAGATATCTTATTTTCTTTTGTACAACTACTTGGTAATAGTTGGCAGAGCTTTATAAAAATGGTTATGTTTTCTTGGCCAAGTGCCTGACAAAATAACTTACTTAAATCAACAATATTTTTTTTGGTTGTATCATTACAAGATAACAGTGTACTTTTTATTAATTCACCTGAAGTAGGATGGTCTAATGCATAACGGATAATTCGTTGTTTGTCCTTAGGGCGATTATCTGTTGGTAATAATGTAGATAAATCAGTAAACACTTTATGTTTGCCAGACTGTATTAATGTCATAAAAGTCTCTTTCAGCTGTGCAATACAATCTAGGCTTTGATTATTTTGATTTGCAAGTGTTTCGCATAGAACGTCAAAATGTTCAGGGTAATGATATAGTAGATCAAATAATTCAATACGGTGCTTTGTCGATAATGCAAATTCATTAAGTACTTTTTGTGTTACTCTCGCTGCTAGGCCTACCCGATATTGAGAGTTAAAAATTATTCTTTTAGCATCCACTGCGTCAAAAATGTTATTTCTAACCAAGTTTATATACAACTGACAGTCATCACTAAAAAAAGATTCTGTTGAGGCATCCAGATTAAAAAGGTTGTTTTCAATTTCATAAAGAAAGTTTTTATAAACCCTTTTTTCTAGAAATCTTGATCGATATTTCTCATCCATTGCTAACAAGGCACTTTCCATCCTATTAATACTTTCTTTAGATTGCTTAGCTAAGGATACTGTAGTCGAAGCTTCAATCTTTTTTTGGTCTTCAGCTAATAAAGCTTTGATTCTGATAACATTGTTTAGTTTAAATTTTTGCTTTTTAGGTGCTGGACTCATTTTTTTTCCTGTCATATGATGTTTTCCACGAGTTTTAAACTTGGTATAAATTCAAGTATCGAAGTTAATTATTATTACTACTTAACAGCAATCCTATTTAAGAGGTAAATCGAAGTCAACGAGCTCAATGACTTTTAGACTATTCGTCTTAAGTTGAACGGTAAATATACAAGATGATGATTAACATTAATCTAGGCAGCTTTGGTTGAATACTAAATGATCTGTTTCGTAATTTAGTGAATTAGTTTGTGATAGATATGGTAATAAAAAGCGCAAATTAATAAAACGTCTATCAATTAAGCTTTTAATGGTATTGATACTATTGTTATGCAAACCTTGTTTGCACTTGTATTGTTCATGGCGTTATGGTTTTTGAGGTATGATAGGCATAGTTTTTAAAAAATAACACTGGGGTGGTGTCTATTTGAGTCTTTTTATGATAATGGGGGAGTGTATGAATAAAAATCCATAATAGTTTTTGTATTACCTTTGAGACAATTTATTATTAATCATTTTGCTCAAGGGGAATGATTTCAACACGCAAAAAATATATAGCATAAGGGTCTATTATATGAAAAAAACATTTTTAAAAGGGCTAATAGCCACTTCATTGTTGGCTCACAATTTCTCTTACGGGATTAACTTGAAGCGATTGATGGATACAACAGCACCTGTTGATCAAACGATTTATATTAGAAGACCATCACCACTGCCTGCCAAACAGTTGAATAGGCAGTCAGTAATCGATACACAAGCATCTGATACACAGGGATCTGATAAACAAGCATCTTATACACAAGCATCTGATAAACAAGGTGATGATAAACAAGGTGATGATAAACAGGCATCTGATAAACAAGGTGATGATAAACAAGGTGATGATAAACAAGGTGATGATAAACAAGCATCTGATAAACAAGCATCTGATACACAGGGATCTGATAAACAAGCACCTGATAAACAGGCATCTGATAAACAAGCACCTGATAAACAAGCACCTGATAAAAAAGCATCTGATAAACAAGGTAATGATAAACAAGGTGATGATAAAAATGATCAAGAAAAGGATAAGCATGCAACAATTGAGGTAGAACAGCATGAAAATCACCCTGTTGATATTCTACCACCAATCAATATACAATCTAATGAATTCATTAATATATATCCACCAGAAGAAAATAATAAAGATCAAAAAAAATATAAAAAAATATTGCTTATTAGGAGCGATAATAGTGACAAACTGAAAATACCTGTAAGCTCTCAAGGTAAAATATTTTGTATTGACATGGGTGACATCATAAGATCAAACAAATATTGGAAAAATTATGAATTTGAAGATAAACTTAAATCACTGCCATCAGGCGAATTATATTTGCAGTTGATTAACGTACCTTCTAGTTCAAATAACTTGAGTACGTATTATATCTTTGATCAATTTCCTTACTATTTGAGTCCTGATGTTCTTGGATTAACGCTTGCTTTCGAATATGATAATGACGATTTAGATTCTAAAGATCTCGAATTTCTTGTACATTCGCTAAGTGAAACTGATTTGACATACTTCCACCTTAGTTATCCAAAGCTGCCCGCTATGATTACAGCATATGATTTAAGTCAGGCTTTACATTCTCTCAGCAACACCAATATAACACACTTAGATTTAAGAAACAGCAATATTGGTTACTACCTGCCAGAAGATATCAGGTTGATTTTACATGGCCTTGTCGGTACAAAAGTCACGACACTAAGTTTAGGTGATAATGACTATGAAAGTCTTAATTCTCTGAAACATAAGTTTCAAAATATTAATGAAGGTTTGTCTGGATTACATGGTACCAATATAACAAATTTAATCATTGATACTAATCCTCATTCAAGACAAACAACTACTCCTTATTCAAAACTGTTTTTTAAAGATTTGCAACGCACAAAAGTATCGTATGTTGATCTCAAAACTGTTGGCATAGCTCTTAATTTTGAGGATATATTAAATAATATAGGGAGCAATGTGACTGGATTAAGTGTAAGAGATGATGATTTTATAAGACTTTCAGATGTGCAATTACAAAGTGCCATGAAAACTATGGAGTCGACTAATATAAAATATCTTGTTCTTAATAACAAGAAGTTATGTGAAAAGCTTGCTCGAATGAGCTCCTTTTTCAATTGTATGATTATTGATAATCCTGGAAAAAAACGCTAATAAATAAAGAAGATATGAAATCTGAGAAAGCAACGCATGTAAGCTCGATTACCCAATAATGGCTAATAGTTTATGATTAGACAATGAGATCAAGCGCTTAATCTAATGTTTAGGAGTATTCAAACAAGTTGAGTTTACTGAAGGATAAAAGATGTGGTTATGTTTGTTACTTTTAAAATCAGGAAATAAATAGCTTGAAATAAATAATTTTCAAGCGATAAAAGTTTTTTATAAAGATCACGCTAATTGGGAAATAATCTGTAACAGGAATA
>NZ_QLIT01000061.1 GCF_003574485.1 Facilibium subflavum | reverse complement strand
ATTGGTTCACAGAACCTAAAGTGTTGGGCGATAGACAAAGGATTTTGGCAAACAACAAAGAAGCGTTCTGGTGTGCGCTTATTATCTTTTAACCAGAAAACTTGAGCAAGCGTAATGGTTTGGTTATAATTTCGATTTAAAAAATGTCCTAAAATGACACTATAGCTATTTTCATTTCTTAAACTAATTGCCTTAGCAGACTGCGTGTAATCATCTTTTTCTGTTTTATATTCACCGCGGATATAAGAATAAATGGTTCGCTCTTTGTTTTCAGCACCTGCCGCCTTATTGTAAATAATACGGTTTGAGGGTACTAGTAAGGTTGTCAGGGCATCTACAAGCGTTGACTTTCCTGAGCCAATATCGCCTGTTAGCAGACTGTTATCACCATTTGGTTCAAGCGACCATACGTGTTGGTTAAACGTACCCCAGTTGAAAACCTCAAAATGTTTTAAACGAAAACCTGCTTGATTATTGTGTGAATCAATCAATTCTTTCTGCATATTCCTGGTAATCCTGTAAGATGTGATCAAGTTGACTAAGCCAGTGTGCATCAATAAGTGCTTCAATGATTCGCCTGACTTCATATTGGTTAGCTTCATTTTGCATTTTACGCAAGATGCCAATTTCAATGGATTTATTAATTAAAGCATGAATTTTATCAACATCTTTTGCCTGACTGCCTGAAGCAGGAAGGTAAACCTGAACAAGGTTAACAATCTGCTCCTTTGATAGAATAACACGTGTGCTGCCACCATTAGCATCGTGCTCTAACATTTTTTTTCTTAAAAGTACGCACAATACACTAAGGCCATAATTTAAAGGGCTTTTAGAGATAAGCTTAGGTAAGACTGCTGGTTGAGTCAATGTGGTTTCATCCTGTCCGGATTGAAATGCATCGTCGTCAGTTTCAATTTGTTTTAAATAGGCATAACCTTCAGCTTCATCAATTATAAGCGTGAGGTTTAAAACTGCGATGTATTCACGAATCATATTTTGCTGATTGAGTACATTATTCCATAAATCGCTTTGACGTTCTTCATAAATAACGCCTTTTAAAAGTGGTATAATCGTTTGGCCTAATGTAATTGAATTTTCAAACATTATATCCATCCTTATGGCTACTTGTTTTAGTTTGGCTTGCCTGAACAAAAAGTATTTTAGGGATACTAATGTTTTTGTTTTTGCCACTAGAAAATTGTATTTGAATGACTTCTACTTCATCTTTAAATAGTGCATAGTCACTATTGCTGGCAATTTTTAAATAGCTGACGAGTTCTGCTAGACCTTTTTTTACAGGAAAAGTATGGATGATTTGGCTTAGATAAACTTGAGATGTATTCGCTAAGCACTTTTGTATGTTCTGGCGAAGAATATTTTCATCGACATAGACCTGTTCGAATAAAACATCTAAGGAGAGACTGGGATCTAATGTTTCAATCGCCTTCTCTGTGATAACCGGGTTTTTTGGCGGTTGAAACAAGCCGCGACACATTAATAAGTCGATATCAGCTTTGAAAGTTTGGATGGAGGTAAGCGTTTGCATAGCTGGAATTTTTTCTTGCTTTTTCATGTCAAGACAGCGCTTTTCAAATGATTGGATAAGGTGCATTAGCCGTTTGTTTTCAAGGTAAGTCTGGTCATCCAAGTATCGGCGCAGTTGTTCAGCCAGTTCAATGTGTGTGTTATATACACTTTCTCCGGCATCTAGTAAAGCATAATAGATGCTTTTCAAAAAACGATCAGGTTGTAATTGTGCAATTTCTTCCAATTCATAAATATGTTCAAGTAATGCACTAAGTTCTTGTTGTCGTTGTGGCGACATTAAAAATTCCCAAAATGCGTTAAAGCTTTTACCCTGGTCAGAGTCCCGAATAATATCATGATCTTGAAAAACTTCACTTAATAATTCTCCTTTTTGCTTGTCGGAGGACACAATCTTCTCACGGGTTTGCTGATCTAGCTGACGGAAATTATACTGAACTTGGCGAAAATCACCAAGTAGCTTTTTCCCTGTATCCTCTGCCTGTATAAAACGCTCTTTTATTTGCGTGGCATTGTAAACCGGCAAGCTACCTTGTTGTATCTGTGCGATTTCTGATTCAATGGCTTTTTTCTGTTTTTCAAGCTCATAAATGCGTTTATTAGGATCTGTTTCAGTTTGCTGAACAATATCGCGTAAAATTTGTAACATGGTTAAAAGGCGAGACTCCGTGCCGACAAAAGATTTTTCTTGTAAACTCTGTAGCCATTCAATTGCTTTTTCCGTTGCTGGTGTAATGTCAAAAACCGCCTCATCTCCTGATTTAGGATAAAATTTACGTAAAAAACCAAAATTTTCGTCCGTCCACTCATTAAGATAATATTTTGCAGATTTCGGGTAGTTACTCTCGTCATTGGTTTGATGGAGAAAGTGTAAGTAGTCATCCAGCTGAACGGTCAAGTCGTCAGCAGCTATTGTCCGCTTATTGGGTAGGATGAATGCTTTATACAAAAAGCTAACGATTAAAGGCAAGTGATCAGCATTTAACAGTTTGATGCTGGGATGTGAGGATTTAAGCCAGCGTAAGTGCTCGAAGCTTAGTTGGGTATTATTGGACATTTAGCTTAAAAGGATCCTTGTTCTATGGCATCATATTGTATCTGTTGAATATGCGCTAGGCAATAGTTAAATGGAATGCGTTCTTGCTCTAAGCGGGAAGGTTTGTTCAGCTCTGCTCGCGATTGCAACTTTTGGTAAAGTGTTTGCTCAGGTGCTTTTAAGTTGGGTAAAGTTGCAGTGCATCGTTGATTTTTAGGTTCTGTAACACATAAATGAAGGAATTTTTTCCAAGTAGGTTCATCCATTAAAAGGCTTTTTGTTTGTGGAAAGTAGCTGCGTAATTGCGATAAGATTGCAAAGCCGTGGCTATCTAGATCTCCCCAGTAGTAAATTTCCTTTTGCTTAAGCCATTGGATTTTAGTCAGTGATGTAATGCCATAGCCCAAACCAAAGATGACGATTGCTTGCTTGATGTTTGGGAAGCTTAAGCCATTGATTTTATTCTCTGTAATAAAAACGCGCCTGGCAGGAATATTAATTTGTGTGAATTCGCTAATTGGCAGTGCGCAATCACAAACTGGAAAGTCTAGTGGTATGAGTTGGTTGTCAAGAAAACGAAACCGGATTAAGCTTTCCGGGTGTCGCAAGCCAAATCGACGTTCAAATCCATGGTGTGATAGTGTATTTATATCTGCAAGGCGGTGACTTTCAGGCAGTAAGGTATCCAGCAATAACTTCAATGTCTTAAAATTTTTCTCAATAAATTTGGTATCAACACCAACGATGTCAAGTTGACGTAAATAAACGTTAGGTAGAGGGTTTTGTAAGAAATACTGGCAAACCCTTAAAATCTGTGACCAGTTTTCCAGATTGTCCATCATTATTTTGGGTTGATCCTGCAACAAGGTTATAAGCTGAGGCAGTGTCTTTTTAGTTTCATCAAAATATTGGCAAAATTGGTTGAATATTTGTGTTTTCCCAAGATATTTCAATAGGTCTTCCTGGGTTTCAAAATAAATGGCGATAGGCAGCTTTTGTGCACCAATTTTCCGATAGTTTATTGTGGTGTATTCAATCTGGAACCCATATTTTTTATTTGTCTTGCTGGCATGATAAAGTGCGTTGATCTCGGTTTTTATAATTGAGAAATTTTCTGCCAACAATTTTTCTGATACTTTGGGCAAATTAAAGAAAAGTGGAAATGGGTTAATGCTGTTAACATAAGAGGTTTGAAGGTGCTGCTGTTCCCACCATTTATTAACTTTATGTTTGATTGACATTAGTGATATAAGCATAAATTGTTTCTGCAGTAATTAATTCAGTACTGGAGCGGGAAACGAGGTTCGAACTCGCGACCCCAACCTTGGCAAGGTTGTGCTCTACCGCTGAGCTATTCCCGCTTAAATGTGGCGCACCCGGAAGGATTCGAACCTCCGACCGCCTGGTTCGTAGCCAGGTACTCTATCCAGCTGAGCTACGGGTGCGTAGATGTTTCGCATGTTTTATCTGTTTGCGAAAACGAGATGAATGATAGAGCTTTGGCCAAGCTATGTCAACGCTTATTTCTAAAAAATACAGAGATTTTTTCAAAATATTGCCGTTTGTGTATTATGCGATAAAAATGGCGTAAATATCAACCAAAGGCGCTTGCTACATTGGGCTATTTCATTATTTTATTGCTTGGTTTATGTTATCACTGTGATAAAATGGCATAAATTTTTTATTTATACTGGTCACGTGTAAATCCTAACTGCAAGGCAAGCGTTTATGTGTATAGGACACATTTAAAAAATAATGCCGAGTGACTGAGTGTAAAATGACTTTAAGATTAAAAAACGAAGGTGATTTAATATCATGCAAAAAAATTACGACCCACAAGAAATAGAACAGCAATGTTATAAAGATTGGGAAGCAAAAGGGTATTTTCAATGTGGTAATACGAAAGGTGAGACTTTTGCAATCATGTTACCACCACCTAATGTGACGGGTACTTTGCATATGGGACATGGTTTTCAGCATACGTTAATGGATGTATTAACCCGCTATCATCGCATGATGGGTGATGACACGCTTTGGCAGCCTGGTACAGATCATGCCGGTATTGCCACACAAATGGTAGTTGAGCGACAATTGAACAATCAAGGTGTCTCACGCCATGATTTAGGCCGTGAAAAATTCATTGAGAAAATCTGGCAATGGAAAGAATACTCGGGTAATAATATTGGCAAGCAGATGCGCCGCTTGGGTACATCACCTGATTGGTCGCGCGAACGCTTTACAATGGATGAGGGTTTATCAGAAGCTGTTGCAGAAGCATTTATAAGGCTTTATGAGGATGGGCTTGCTTATCGTGGTGAGCGTCTGGTCAATTGGGATCCTGTGTTAAAAACAGCCGTTTCTGATTTGGAAGTTGTCCAGGAAGAAGAAAAGGGTGCGCTTTGGCATTTCAGTTACCCGTTAGAGGATGGAAGTGGTGTGATTGAAATTGCAACAACAAGACCTGAGACGATGCTAGGAGATGTTGCTGTTGCAGTTCACCCTGAAGATGCGCGGTATAAAAACCTTATTGGGAAAAAGGTCAAATTGCCATTGACTGATCGTTTGATTCCAATTATTGCGGATGATTATGTTGAGAAAGAATTTGGGACAGGATGTGTGAAAATCACACCAGCGCATGATTTTAATGATTATGAAATTGGCAAACGTCATGGCTTGGAAATAATTAATATCTTAACACCAGATGCCACACTGAATGATAATGTTCCTGAAAAATATCGTGGCTTAGACCGTTTTGAAGCAAGAAAAATTATTGTTGATGATTTGGAACAGCTTGGATTTTTGGTGAAAAAACAACCGCATACTTTGAAGGTGCCAAGAGGTGATCGAACCGGTGTTATCTTAGAGCCTTATTTAACAAAACAATGGTTTGTTAAGGCAAGCCAGTTAGCTGCACCTGCTATTGAAGCTGTTGAAGCCGGGAAAACACGATTTGTTCCTGATAACTGGAAAAATACATATTACGCCTGGATGCGTGATTTACAGGATTGGTGTGTTTCGCGCCAGCTATGGTGGGGGCACCGTATTCCAGCCTGGTATGATCAAAGTGGGCATATTTATGTTGGTAAAGATGAAAAGGATATTCGCCAGAAATATCAGTTAAGTGATGATGTTGTATTGACACAGGAAGAAGATGTCTTTGATACCTGGTTCTCCGCTGCACTTTGGCCTTTTTCAACACTGGGGTGGCCGCAAAAAACACCTGAACTTGAAAAATATTATCCAACAAGTGTACTTATAACCGGGTTTGATATTATCTTCTTCTGGGTTGCCAGGATGATGATGTTTGGACTTTATTTCATGAAAGATGTGCCATTTAAGGATGTTTATATCACAGGACTTATTCGTGATGCCGAAGGTCAAAAGATGTCCAAGTCAAAGGGTAATGTGTTAGACCCAATTGACCTGATTGATGGGATTGATTTAGAAAGTCTCATTAAAAAGCGCACAGAAAGTTTGATGCAACCACAGATGAAAGCAAAAGTCGAAAAAGCAACGCGCAAACATTTTCCTGATGGAATTGCGGCTTTTGGTACGGATGCGCTTCGCTTTACTTTTACTGCTTTGGCTTCTACTTCGCGTGATATCTCGTTTGATGTGGCACGTATGGAAGGGTACCGTAATTTTTGTAACAAGCTATGGAACGCGTCACGTTTTGTGATGATGAATTTGGATGGTTTTGATCAAAATCATACGTCTTTAAAAATGGGCGTGGCAGAAAAATGGATTTGGCATCAGTTAAATGAAACAATTGCAGCAGCACACAAACATATTGCACAATATCGTTTTGATCTGTTGGCACAATGTATTTATGATTTTGTTTGGCACCAGTATTGTGATTGGTATTTAGAGCTTGCTAAGGCACAATTAAGCGATAAGACGATTGACCTGTATCATAAACAGGCAGTTCAGTTTACCTTGATTCAAGTGTTAGAAGAAGTCTTAAAGCTTGCGCATCCGGTTATTCCATTTATTACCGAAGAGATATTCAAGCAGGTGAAGACTTATACTAAGACAAAAGATGATTCTTTGATGTTGTCAGCTTTTCCGTGTTTTGATGAAAACCTTATTGATCAAGCTTCTGTGGAGGAGGTTCTATGGTTGCAAAAGGTAATTATTAGTATCCGGACAATTCGCGCAGAGATGAATATCAAACCAAGCCTTGAGATTCCATTATATCTTAAAAACCCTATGCAATCTGATATAGATAAATTGGCGAAGACGCAAAAGATTATTCAATATATGGCCAAGGTTTCCTCTGTTACGATTAGTGATGATGTCCCGATGTCAGCAAGTGACGTTATCGGTGAGATGGAACTGCATATTCCTTTGGCCGGGCTAATTGATGTTGAAGCCGAACGATCTCGCCTTGAAAAAGAAAAAGCAAAGCTTGATAAAGAGATCACAAGGCTTTCTGGCAAGCTCAATAATCAAAAATTTATCGCCAATGCACCACAAGATGTGGTGGAAAAAGAAAAACAAAAGCTTGCTGAGTTTGAATCAAAGTATGGGAAACTACAGCAGCAGTTCGATAAACTTGCGAGTTTAAGCGCGCATTAAACTGAAATAGGTCTAATCATCTAAAGACATTTCAACCCAGACAACAGGGGTGTTTTCATTGCCTTGTATTCTTGAAGAAAAGTTACGCAATTCTGCTGCATTTCCTGCAATTATAAGAATATTAGCATTACGATAATATGCAGAAGTAATCGTTCGCAAACGATCTTGTCCTGCAGTGCACCATACTTGAAGGTTAGTGTTGCGGTGCAGGTTAACTGTCTCATGGTCCATACCCATGCCAGCAAACTGAGGGTTTCGGTTAAAACAGTACTGCCAAAATTGGCGGGTTCTTTCAATTGTACCAAAAAAAGAGGCTTTTAATCGACGGTCTGATATTTGCTGCTCAATTGGTATTTGAATCAGACCGCCATCTAATAGTCTAAAGCGCTCGTTTCTAATATCACGGTTATCAGATGTGTAGTCAATATTTCTTATGCCTAAGCCAGGTAGTTGTTTTAATTCATTAAGAATAAATGAAGTGTATGAGTGGTTGTGCCGAGGAAAGTTTCTTATAGTGTTACAAACTTGTCGCCAGCAGTCATTAACAGAGCCATTAAAATTCTGTATCTCTTGACGGAAATTACTTGCTCTATCTCGTCCAGTATTACCCCGGTGAAAAAAACCTCGGCCATTACCCCGCCAGTTTAAATAAGCATTAGTCGCATTATTAATCGCTGTTTTAAGTATATCAAGGGATACAAGTTGTGATGCCATGGCTTGATCAACAAGGTTTTGGAAAAAGGCGATTCTGTTTTCGCCGAGATTCTCGTTTAAGGCGATACGATAACTTGGCTCAATAAGGTTAACAGGGGCTTGACGAATTTGTCTTTGTGGCTGGGCTTGATGAATTTGTCTTTGTGGCAGGCGGGCTTGTTCATCGGCAATAAATGCATGAATATCAAAGTTAGCTTCCGGTCTTTGTCTTCTTTCTCCAAATCTTGTATTGCAAAGTGGGCAGGTCTCAGACTGATTTAGCCAAGTATCGATGCAGTTTTTATGGTAATAATGGCTGCAGATCGTCTTGCAGATTGAGCCATTTTCGTGCTGTTGTCTTTGATTTATAAGATCTTCTTGGCAAATGACACAAATCTCATTATTAATCTCATTATTGGGCGCTACAATTTTATAGGCAGGCATAGATACAACGACTCCTTTTTGTTGGTTGTGAAAGGTTAAATTAAATGTAAAGCAAGTTAAATAAGCGCATCCTGTTTTTCAAACGCGCGCTCAAAAAATGCGATATTACTTCGGTACGGTTCACCGGCATAATGACAAAAGTGAAGACGTAAAAATCGGCTGTTATATTGCTGTCTTACTGACTCATATAATGCATTAAAATTCATATCAAGACGGTTACGTTGATAGATTTCACTGACAAAGTTTAATACAAGAAAACCACAGTCATTATTGATCTGAAAGCGCTCAGTGAAATTAATAATAGGGCGCATTCGGAATT
>NZ_QLIT01000060.1 GCF_003574485.1 Facilibium subflavum | reverse complement strand
GCAGCTGATTCAGTCCTAACACCAAGGTGATATGCTTATGAAAATTTATCCAGAAAAGCTCAAAAAGCATGGGTTTCCTCAACGCTCAATTGTTCGTAAGGGCATGGATTTTATTAGCAAATCATTGGCGGAGATTGTGATTAATACAAGTAAAATCATGGCATCAATTAAGCTTGTATTTGAGCTAAAGTTAACAAAAATTCAAACAGAAAAACTACTTAGTGTCCTGTAGTGTGCAGCAAAACAAATAAGGTTTTTTGCCCGTGGGATAGAAATGCTCACTTTCGTCCCCACTCCAGGCTTTGAATCAACTGAAATTTGTCCATCAAGGGCTTGTAATTCCTGTTTGGCATAACTGAGCCCAAGTCCGCTACCTTTCTCTTTCTTATGTGAAAATCCAGGAGTAAAAATTTGCTGTAAAACGCCAGCTTCCATCCCACAGCCATTATCTTCAATAGTGATACTGAGGCATTGCTCATCACTCATTAGTTTGACATTAATCTTCCCTGATACACTTAATGCTTCCAACGCGTTATTGAGGATATTCGATAATATGCGACAGAATACTCCAGCATCGATCTGGGCGAATTGAGTATAGGAAGATGGCTCAATCTCCAGCGTAATAAGGATGTCAGCATATTCTAGCCGTTTTTCAATGACGATACCTTCAATGAGTGGGAGTAATAAAATTTGTTTTGGAGTACCAGTACCCTGTGCCTTTTGCTCACCATCCAGATGATAGATTCGCATAATATCATTGGTAATCGCGTGGACTCGATTAATTATATGATTGAGTAACTGTCTCTCCTTCTGTGCAAAATCCTGTGATTTTTCCATAAGAATCTTAAGAACGGCTAATGGAGAGCGTAGATCATGTGCAACTTGCGTAGCAATTTGACCTACGGCGCTATTACGACTTTTTTGTTTTTCTTCGTGTATGAGCACTTTTATCTGAGTTTCAATTTTTTGCAATTCAAGGCATATGGTTTCATCAGGCAGTATTTCTGTTCTATTAATAGCATTGTGGTCATCTGGTTTTTGCAGCAATGCAAGAAGATTAATAAGAGGCTTGATAAACAAACGCTTGGGGATACTATTCGTCAATGGATAAAGCACAAAGATTGTCATTCCAAAAAACACCATAAATAATAGAATTCTGACAATTATTCCAAAGGTAAAATTTCTGTTGCTTAACAAATTGCCATCAAACACCAGATAGCCAAAATGGCGTCCATCCAAGGTGGTAATTGGGATAGCATAAGTCCAGAAAAAAGGAAAAGACCACGCCATTTTATTTACATCGCTAACTCCCTGCAGTGATGGGGCTAGCCAGCGAATGCTCACATCGTTCTCTTTGCCAGCATCAGCTAGGATTTGTGGAATACTTTGGGCATTCTCGATGAGTACTTGACTGATCAACTGCTCACTCAATTGAGCGGATAGAGACTTAATCCGAGTTTGCTCCTCGTGAAGCCCCATTGAGAAATCATATACTGTGAGACTGATAAACAAAAACACGTATAAGATAAAGCAGATAACAATGCGTGAGGCAATGCTTCTCGTTATTTGCTGTGATAAGCTTAAATGCTTCATATTAACGTGATGCATCACACTGATCCAGTGCCGGGATAAAGGCTAGCAACGCTTCTTTGTTTGTATCGAGTTTAAAAACGCTGTAAGTATCTAGGCGATACCAGTTTGGATAGGCATGTCTTGCCCGTTGATAGCTAGCTAGAATGTTTGCTGCCATAGAGCTACTTGGGTGATTATTTGGAAATTGGCGCAAAGCCGCCAATACAGACTCAAGTGCATTATAGGACAAAAAAGCCGCAGGATTATCAGGTATTTCCCGATAGAAATTCCAATATGCTTTTTTGAAACGTGCTAATTTCTCATCTTTCTCTGCTGCCAGTGTTAATGGCGTAAAATGTAACCCATAATAAGGCTTGTCAGCTTTAAGTTTCCCAACCTCCGTATCCTGCCACATGCCCCAATCATCTCCACCTAAAAACACTACGGATTGTTGTAAGTAGTTAGTAATTTTCACCATCAACAACGCACTGCTGTAAGCTGTGTTGGGTAACAAAATCAATCCGCCATGATAGTCAGATAAAAGCTGATGAAGATTAATTGATGCCATATCTGTGCTGATATAGGTTTTGATTACCATAGGATCACTGTGCGCACTATTGTAATATCTGGCAAACTCATTGGCAAAGTTGACACAATTTTTACAGTTGTTTTCAACAATGGCATAGACGTTTTGCTTGGGGTAGTGAGTGCTAATATAGTGATACATTAAGCAAGAAAGAATTTTATCAGGGAAAACAAGGCTGTAATAATTTTTGGGGAGGGCGGATAGTGCGTCTGCCGTTGCAAAACCGGACAATACCAGTACCTTTTTAAACTGTGAGCTAATTAAGAAGAACATATTAGAGTTTCTGGGTCCCAATATAAGATCTGGGTGCCAAGTATTTACTTCTTTGACCGCTTTTAAAATGGCTAATGGATGGCTTCTGTCATAACTAAACACCCTGTAGGATAAAGTATAACCATAGCGCCTAAAATCAGTAGCTGCCAATGCAATTCCTTGTAGATAATGCTCTCCATATTGAGTAGTAATAAAGGGTTGAAAATGGAAATTATCTAGAACTGCCACTTTAATCGTCCGTAAAGCATTCGCAAAAACAATATTGCAGAGAAAAGTAAATGCAATAATAGAAATAAATATTCGCTGGCGCATATTCAGATATCACATTCCATTAACAATTTTGCACGACATTGTAAGGCAATTTCTTTAACCATAACAGCAGGAGATAACTTAAGTAGATAGTCTAACGTGTGCACTATATCATCCACTTGCATTAAATCAGCTTTAGAAACGCTAGTTACATCTTTGGTCATTTCAGTGTCAACGAGATTGGGGCAAATAGCCGTCACATATATTCCATAAGTTGCCAGTTCTTTATGTAAAGCCTCATTGTATCCCATCAAACCAGATTTTGACGCCGCATACCCGCCCAGCGTAGATCTTACAACAATGCCTGAATAGGAGGAAATATTAATAATTCTCCCGGACCTTTGCTCCTTCATTGTGGGAACCGCTGCACTAACCATATTGAAGACGCCCTCTAAATTGACGTGCAGCATTTTTGCAAACTCAGTATGCAGCAGATCTGAAGTCCCCCTTTTGACATAACCTGCACTATTGATCAATATATCAATCCGTTTGTTTTCAGCTACTATTTGCTCCATAGCATTGGTAACGTGACCATAATCACCAACATCTAAACTCACTGCGTGTACCCTGGCATGATCAGCAACCTGTAACAATTCCGTATAGGCGCTCTCTAACCTTTCCTTATTTTGTGAGATAAGCACCACTTTATAGTCTTGGCTAAGCAAATAACGCGCAAGCGCCTTACCAATACCACTGCTGGCACCTGTTACAACGGCAATAGCTCTGCGTGCGTTAGGCATACATTTTTCTCCTTACGTAACTGAATAACTTTTGCTTTAAATTATACACAGGAAGTGTGGCCAACAGTATTCCTGATAAAACCAGTACAAATCCTATTACATGGTAAGTATGGATTTTCTCCCCCAGAAAGCCAATAGCAAGTAAGGAACTAAACACTGGCAATAAATTAAAAAAATAAGCAGCAATAGCAGGTCCCACCGTTCTAACGCCTATGTTCCAAAAGCTAAATGCTAAAATTGAGGCAAAAACTCCCGCATAGAAAATACTGCCTACCGTTTGCCATTGCCAAACTATCGTTAATCTGTGATACCATTCCCATAAAGATAGTGGCAATAGAATTAAAACACCTATAACAGCCGTAATAAACAAAAACAACAGCGGAGGCAGATTGAATGACATTTTTTTGGTAAGAATAGAAAACACCGCCCATGCAATAGCAGCAATAAGAATGAGTAGATCCCCAAGCGTAAACTTCATTTCTAATACTTGGGCAATATGTCCTTGGGTAACCACATAAATTACCCCCAAAAAGGATAGAACAATACCACTTAACTTGCAGGCAGATAGGTGCTCCTTAAGCACGGCAACCGCTAACACCAAAATCAACACAGGCGCACTCGCATTAATTAAACTGGCATTCACCGCCGTGGTTGTTTGAACTCCCCAGTAAACGAATGATGTATATATCACAATACTTAAAATACTCAAGGCAATTAAGTTTGCCACATTATCTTTAATATGTGATTGATATTTTTTGAGCCCAGAAATGCTAATAGGAAAAAGCAGTACAACAACCAATAGCCAGCGGAAAAATGCTAAGGTAAAAGGGGGAATATTTGCATGAATCATGCGACCAACGACAAAATTTCCTCCCCAACACATGGGGGCTAATATTAGCAGAAAATAGGCAAATACTCTACGACTAGGCATGACATTCCTTAAAGTGTGTTGCTTTAATAGCGAGCTCTTGAGCCACCTCTATGATTAAATCTTCCTGTCCGGCGATAACTTTCTTTCTACCCAAGCTAGCAAAAATATCCAACTCACTCACACCAAATGCATCTGCTGCCTGCTTTACGGGCTTAGCAAACCCTGAAAAAACGCCATGCATGCCACTTGCTAAACTAAGTTCACTAATCATGGGATATTGCTTTACAAACGTATTACTTGCATGTTTGACAACTTTAAGCAATTCATTGAAGTCAATGCTCGTTTTATATCCATATTTATACAAAACAGCAACAAGCACTTCTAATGCTGTGTTGCCTGCTCCTGCGCCAAACCCACAAATACAAGCGTCTAACAGGGTAGCTCCTGCTTTTAGTGCCATAATGGAGTTACTAACTGCCATACTAAGATTATTATGCCCATGGAATCCAACTTTAATTTCTAAGTGAGAGACAAGATAAGCGATTCTATCGTATACTTCCTCCGGCAAATATGCACCTGCTGAATCCATAATAATGATTGCCTCAGCGCCATAATCTTGCATTTTCCTTGCCTCATTGAACAAGCTCTCTTTTGATGTCATGTGCGACATCATCAAAACTCCGAAGACTATTTTCTGCGCATTGTGAGCAAATTTTATATATCGCTCAGTTGTATCTGCCTCAGTGCAATGGGAGGCAACTCGTATGACATCAACACCTTCGTCAACGGCTAATTGTAGATCACTTAATCTTCCAAACCCAGGGATGATATGAATACCAAGTTTTGTAGAGCTTAACGACTCTCTTGCAATACTCAGCATAGCTTTATCACTCACTAGACTTTCACCCAACTGCAATGAAGATGCACCAAGTCCATTACCATGTCCTATTTCGATAATATCAACACCTGTTTTATCAATTAATTCGAGATACTTTTTAATCTCATTTAAAGATAGTTGATGTTTTATTGCATGGTTGCCGTCTCTTAAAGTGGGGTCACTAATAATGATTTTTTTTGTTTGAGGTTTCATTTAAGCACTCTTTAGTTGTTTAAAATTGTTGATCTTGTTTTTTGCAATTTCTTCTGCGGCTTGTACGGCTGCAGCAGTAATAATATCCAAATTCCCTGCATAACTTGGCAGATAATCACCTTGTCCCAAAACTTTAACCATTACCATAATTTTATCCTCTTGATACTGCGGCGCGAGTACCAAAGAGTATCCTGGAACGTATTTTTTTACTTGCTCAACCACTTTATTCACCTCATCGGTTATTTTCTTCAAATCGGCTTGGTAAATTTTTGCAAAAATGGTTGTTTTCATTTCAACACATGGTTCAGCCGGGTTAATATTGAGTATGCTCTTTGCGCGGAGGCATCCAGAGAATTCCTTGATTGCTGCCTCTGTCGTATTGATATATTCATCGATATTGATTCTGGTGGCAGAGCCTGCGCTTTTGGCGGCAATACTAGATACAACTTCGATATACTCTATATTTTTATGTGCTTGTAATAACGCATACGCAATTGGCGTAGATGCCTGCCCTCCACACGTGACCATATTAATATTATCCTCATCTACACAATCCTGAATATTTAATACAGGTATACAACTCTTCCCTAATTTAGCAGGAGTTAAGTCAACAACTTGCTTCCCCAAGCCTTTTAACACGCTAGCATGCTCTAAGTGCGCTTGTGCTGAAGTGGCGTCGAAAACCAAATCATAATCCTGCTTATATTTTAGTAAGGCATCTATACCACTGATGTCTGTTCTAATATCTAGTGACTTGGCTATAGCAATACCCTTTGAATCTAGTCGTCGACCAATGAATAAATTACACCTAATCCATGGTGAGCGTTGTAATTTAAGTAAAATGTCGATACCTATATTGCCACTGCCTATAATTACAGCTTTTATTTTTTGATGTTGCATTTACGCCTCCGCTTATAAATATTTTACTTGGATATTTTGTGTTTGAGCTTCTTCAATTATGTTATTAACCAATGAGATATCGAATAAATCAACTTTTATGCTAACCGTATCTCCATCTTGTAAAACAATTTTATCAGCAAAGCTCGTTTGATCAGCTCCTAGAAAAAATACGTGTACTGCTCCAGGTTGCCTGAAGATGTCATATTTTAAAATTTGTTGCTCAATGTTTTGCAGGCTATGGGTCATATTTTTAAAGCCCGTATGAAATGCTTTTTGCCAAATTATTTCCCCAGCCCTTACAATCTTAATCTCACCTGTCACTTCTTCTGGCGGAGGTCCAATATATAATTCAGAACCGATGGAGCATTGTCTTAACTTTGACTGTGCCAGATAATAATGATTCTGTTGTTCCAGCAAATGGTCAGAAAACTCGTTTCCTAAACAAAACCCTAACCTACAAGGATTCCCATGATCATCAATAATATACATTACTGCCAACTCTGCTTCCTCACCTCCACCTAATGCGTAGGCTGGAATGCTTAAGTCTGTATATGAAGGTTTTAATGCGTTACCAAACCCCTTGAAGAACCATTCTGGCATAGCACCAATGTCTTTATTGCTTGGTTTCCCGTTTTCTAAGCCTGAGTGGTATATTTTTTGTGCATCACTTAATTTACCAGTTGAATCCATCATGTTATCGCGCATTAGTGCGCTATTGATGTGAGTCAACCCCGTTCCCGACATAACTATCCAAGGTGTATCCTCTATTGATATAGGTGTCATAATCTCATGGTTGAGTTTAAGAAAATCGGAGACATATGTGCTATTGATAGTCTTAAGTCCATTGATTTCTTCCAGTAGAGTACCACCTTTTGTCAGAGCAAGCTTTGCTAATTGGTAAATACTCTTGTCACTATCCAGCAAATGTACTTGCTGATCTTTCACAATGGCAGTACGCCTCATGCCATCTTGTCGCTTATATTGCATTATACGCATATTTTCTTATCTTATTTGAGTTTATATGCAGAGCATTTTAGCTATTAAGTCTTTGTAGCTAAATTGTGGTTCACCCCATTTTTTTAGTAGTCAACCACTAAATATCCATCAAATCCTTCTCAAGAGCTTGATTATTGGTTATCATGTAGTGCAATCTTTGGAAGTGAATGATCCTATGAACTTAACGTTTTCTGACTTCGACAAACTATCCGCCCAAAACAAACAAGGTACTGTTAGAAACGTTGATACAATCACTACTTCTAACAATGCTAATCTTCGAAGTGGGCGGAAAGATAGTTAGAGCCCGTTTTCTTAACTTTGTAGCCAATTTGTATGCAGTAGATGTAAAGCTCGTTGGCTGAGGGGAGCTCGAGTTTTTTGAAAATGGACTTTCTTTGTTCGGTCACGGTTCTTGGTGACACGCACCTTTGCTGAGCAGTTTCCATTACGTTTTTGTTTTGCAGAATGCAAAGGAAAACTTCTTTTTCTTTGGGGGTTAAGCGCGTTAGTTTTTTGTTGAAAATCTCTAGTTTTTGCACTTTCCTTCTTAAATTTAGACAGGATGAAAATGCTTCATCAATAGTGTTTTTAATAAGGTCAATTTCATAATGTTTTTCTAAAACACTAAACGCTCCCTCGCGCATAAGTCTTACTGCCAATTCAACGGATACCCTCCCTGACCAAAAAATACAAGGAGCATTGATCCCTTGAGCAATTATTTTGTGGAATAGTTTATCTCCATTCGCACCAGGCAACCAAATATCAATAAGAATGCATTCAATATCATGGGGTTTATATTTGTGCAAAAAATCCACCCCTGAATGGTAAGTAATCGTTTGATAACCGTACGTTTGCCATAAAGTTGCCCAATTTTTTGTAAGCTCTTGATTGTCTTCAATTAAGTGAATGATATAGTTCATTTAATATGCTTACCTAATTGTGCAGTATCATTTATGTCAATATCACAGTATTGGCTGCTCAGTTGCGTAAGCTGCTGCAATTGACTTTTGATGTGTTTCACCGCGTCAGTGACAACAGGTTCTTTCGAATTGAGGGCGATAATTGCTAAATTGATGTTCAAGACACTCAATATGTTACTGATTTCATGCTTTAAGTTCATGTGACTAAACTTTCCCGAATTTTGTAAGAATTTGCTATTGGTGAGCTGCAAACCAAAGTTTATCCCTGTATCTTAGGGTTGTATAAAAAGGGTGGTTCACCAATGGATACCTTACAATATTTACTGAATCACTTGCAAGCATTTTTTACCCAGGGCCAGGGTAAACGCATCTACATCCTAGTATTTATCTGGCCTAATGCTGGAATATAGTGCATCTTATCAGTTATAGCAAACTAAGTATCAATTTAAATTATTATGGATAGTATTTTCGTTGAATGTTTTAAG
>NZ_QLIT01000059.1 GCF_003574485.1 Facilibium subflavum | reverse complement strand
CATCACCCCTTTAGGTTGACCAGTTGTACCGGATGTATAGATTACATAAGCCAAATCACTGGCTTGACTAAACGGTGCTAAATTATCCAACGACTCTTGACCATAATCTATCTCATCTACTGCAATCATCTCAAGTGCTTGAGATGATTTTAATTTATTAAGACGGTCTAAATAAACAGACTGGGTGAGTAGTAATGAAGTGGCTATATCTTTGAGTATATAACGAATCCTAGTATCTGGATAATTTGAATCAATAGGCACATAAGCACCGCCTGCCTTTAATACTGCTAAAATAGAAACTAAGGTGTCAATACTTCTACCTAAACATAGCGCAATTAAAGTATCACTCGATAGTGCTTTGCCTGTAGTTTTTTGATAGCTCTTACGAATGTAACCTGCTAACTGATTTGCCTTTTTGTTTAATTGGTCATAGGTAATCTGCCTATCCTGATAAACTGCAGCAATATGCTCTGGTGTTGCCTTTACTTGTTTCTCAAATAACTGATGTATTGTTATGTCACTTGGATATTCCGCGTTGGTATCATTCCAGTCGTAAACAATTTTTTGATACATCACATCGGTTAATAACGTCATCTGACTACAAAGTGAATTAGGTTGGTCAACCAATTTATTGAGAATAGTCTGATAATATTGGATTAATGTTTTTATCGTCTCAGCC
>NZ_QLIT01000058.1 GCF_003574485.1 Facilibium subflavum | reverse complement strand
GTAAGTAAAATAGTACAAATTTAAGTAATAGACGATGGTGGTTTGGTTGTAGATTTTTGGTGGCTAACACGAGTGTAACCTGCTAACTGATTTGCCTTTTTGTTTAATTGGTCATAGGTAATCTGCCTATCCTGATAAACTGCAGCAATATGCTCTGGTGTTGCCTTTACTTGTTTCTCAAATAACTGATGTATTGTTATGTCACTTGGATATTCCGCGTTGGTATCATTCCAGTCGTAAACAATTTTTTGATACATCACATCGGTTAATAACGTCATCTGACTACAAAGTGAATTAGGTTGGTCAACCAATTTATTGAGAATAGTCTGATAATATTGGATTAATGTTTTTATCGTCTCAGGCTTAAACAAATCCGTTGCATAACTTAAGTTACCAGTAATGACCTCTGATTGGTCATTAATAAACAAAGTTAAATCAAATTTTTCTACTGTATCGAAATCTAATGATTTAACGGGCTTAAAATAATCATGTCCCTTTTGTTTTAATGTCTGAAATGACGTATCAAAACTATTTAACACCAGCATCACTTGGAAAACGGGGTGACGTGTTAAATCTCTTTGCACCTCTAAAGCATCAATTAGTTGCTCAAATGGTAAATCTTGATATTGTTGATACTCAATTTGATCTTGATAAATTGCTTGAATTAAATCAGTAAAGCTTTGTGCTTTAGTTAATACAATACGATTAACAAGTGTATTCACAAAGAATCCAATTAAAGACTCTGTTTGTTTATAATGGCGATTAGCTGTTGGACTACCAATAACAATATCACTTTGGTTACAGTATTTACCTAATAAGACACTTAAACTACCTAATAAAACGCTATATAAGGTCACACCATGCTCATTAGCTAATGATCTTAGTTTATCACTCATTGTTTTATCTAAACTGAAGCCTTGGCTTGATCCTCTATAACTGACTTTATTTGGTCTTTTATAGTCCGTTGGTAAATTTAGGTTTTCGTAGCCTGATAATTTTGATGTCCAGTAATCCAATTGTTTTTGTAAAGTATCACCGATTAAATAATTACGCTGCCATAGTGCATAGTCTTTATATTGAATTTCTAATTCAGGAAGTTTAAATGTCTCATTTCCTTTGATATAAGCTTCATAATAAGCAATGAATTCTATTTGAAAAATATTAATTGACCAACCATCACTTGCTATATGATGGATTATGATGCTACAAAATACTTGAGCAACTTTATTATTCTGCTTAATAAAATATAATTTTACACGAATGGGGTACTCATGACTTAAATCAAAGGTTTGAGCAATATCCTTTTTAATTGCAGCTTTACATTTCTCCTTAGAGTCAAATTCACTTTCGTTAATCACTAATGGGTTATCACGTACCACTTGTACTGCATCTTTTTGACGCTCTGGTTCGATAATAATGCTTCTTAATACTTCATGCCGACTAACAATACCTTGGATAGCATATTTGAAAGCTTCAAGATTGATATCCTTCGATAGTTCAAACACAGTTGGAATATGATAGGCATTCGTACCTTGCTCATATTTTTCAATAAACCATAAACGGTATTGGGAAAAGGATAAGATTGATTGGTTGGATTGCACTTTTGGTATAACAACTTGATCTTGAGGAATTGTATTTTCTAGCAAGCGAGCAATACATTTATATTTAAAAATATCGACAGCTTGAAACTCACGACCTAACTGCATCGACATTTCATGTAGACTTTGAATAGCAAGAATTGAGTTTCCACCTAAGCCAAAGAAATCATCATATATGCCGATCTTTCCCGCAGGAATATTAAGTACTTTAGACCAAATTTGACGTGCCGTTTGTTCAGCTTCATTTCTTGGTTCTACATGCATTTTTTGATGAATTAATTCAGGTATTGGTAATGCTTTTCGATCTAGCTTCCCATTCACTGTCATTGGAAATTGATCCATTTCAATCAATGTGTTAGGAATCATATAACTAGGTAAAAGGGATGCTAATTGACCTAGAATAATATCTTGATTAAGTTTTGATGTTCTATCTGAGATATAATAACCAATTAATCGTTGTGTAGCATTTTCGCCATCGACAATGACACAGCTTTGTTTAATACCATCAATTGAACATAAAGCAGATTCTATTTCTCCTAATTCGACCCTTTGTCCTCGTAATTTTACTTGGAAGTCATTGCGTCCCATATACTCAATATTGCCATCAGGCAACCATCTAGCTAAGTCACCCGTTTTGTACAAACGCGTATATCCTTTTTCAAAATCCTCATCTGTCGCAAAGGGATTATCAATAAAACGCTGTTTTGTCAGTTCAGGTTGGTTTAAATAACCTCTTGATAAACCTATACCTGCTAAATAAATTTCTCCTATCGTATTTGGGGTCACAGGAATACCAAAATTATCTAAAATATAAATTTTATTATTTTTTATTGGCTGGCCAAGGATATTTTTTCTGGCAAATATCTGAGACACTAAGGATGAAATTGTTGCTTCTGCCGGACCATATTCATTAAAAATATGTTGTGAACTTAAATAACTGAAATCCTG
>NZ_QLIT01000057.1 GCF_003574485.1 Facilibium subflavum | reverse complement strand
ATTCTATCTCTTTAAACATCCTAAATCCGCTGATCACTCTCAAGCGGTAATTAGCCATTATAGGGATTTTCATTTAACTGTCAAATGCTTTTTAACAAAAAATCTTTTATTTTTATCCGCCAAAAATTCAACTAGAATAAACACACAAATTATGTAACTACTTACTATATAGATAAACCCATTATGAATGACTTCACCAACCAAAATCATATAAAACATGCATTGAATACAATTTCCCTGGAAATTGATGCATTACACCACCTAAAAAACAATATTAATGAAAACTTTGCTCAAGCATGCCAAATAATCTTATCCTGTCAGGGACGTGTGATTGTGATCGGAATGGGAAAATCTGGTCATATTGCCTCTAAGATTGCGGCTACTTTAGCAAGTACTGGCACACCCGCTTTTTTTGTCCATCCAGCAGAAGCAGGCCATGGTGACTTCGGCATGATTACAAAACAAGATGTTGTTATCGCAATCTCAAACTCAGGATCTACCCCAGAGCTTACCGCATTAACACCGATGATTAAAATGCTGGGTATTCCTTTAATTGCAATGACCAGTAAACTCAACTCCCCTTTGGCAGATGCTGCTGATGTCACCTTAAACCTTGGCGTTACAAAAGAAGCATGTCCGCATAATCTTGCCCCAACATGTAGCACAACAGCAACATTAGTCTTAGGCGATGCATTAGCTATTAGTCTCCTTAGAGCCAAAAACTTCACTGCTGAAGATTTTGCCAGTTCACACCCAAGTGGCTCTCTTGGTAAGCGTTTACTATTAAAAGTAAAAAATCTAATGATTACAGGAGATAAAATCCCCCTTGTCCACCCAAATGCAACAATTGAACAAACCATAATGGAGATTAGCAGCAAAGGTTTAGGCATGAGCCTTGTTTCTGAAGATGGAAAAAAGATTTTGGGTATCTTTACTGATGGCGACCTGCGCCGCATGTTTGCACAAGAGAAATACAAAAAAGGTATTGCAATTAAAACACTTATGAGTAAGTCACCTAAAACAATTCATGAAGACGCTATGGCAATTGAAGCGCTTGAATTAATGAATCAACATAAAATCACATCATTGGCAGCAATCGATGATGATTGCCATCTTAAAGGAATCATCCATATGCATGATCTTATTAGAGAAGGTATTGCTTAGCCCATATCCCCCATGCTTACACAGTGGTAGCCTGCATCCACATGAATCACTTCCCCGGTAATACCACTTGATAAGTCTGATGCCAAAAATGCTGCCGTATTACCCACTTCCATGATATCAACGTTTTTCTTCATCGGCGCAACCTTGGCATTATATTCTAACATCTTCTTAAAGCTTTTAATACCTGAGGCTGCTAACGTTTTAATAGGACCTGCTGAAATCGCATTAGCACGAATACCTTTCTCGCCTAAAGCCAAAGCCGTATAACGTACCGTTGCCTCAAGCGAAGCTTTTGCAACCCCCATCGTATTGTAGCTTGGCATAGCGCGTTCAGCACCAAGATAGGTTAATGTAATCAAAGAAGCATTTCGCCCTTCCATCATGTTCTGCCCTTGTTTTGCTAATGCCGCAAAACTATAAGCACTGATATCATGCGCAATCCTGAAACCTTCCCGATTGACTGCTGAAATAAAATCTCCTTCCAGCTGATCAGCCGGTGCATAGGCTACTGAGTGCACAATACCATCCAGACCATCCCAGATGTTACCAAGTTGGTCAAAGACATTTTTAATCTGCTCATCACGACTGACATCACACTCAATCAGTGCCGCAGGCTTATATTTATCCGTTAGTTTCTCTAATCGCTCCTTAAAGCGCTCATTTTGATAAGTAAAAGCAAGCTCAGCGCCTTCTCGATGCATAGCTTCAGCAATACCATAAGCAATTGATTTATTACTTAACAAACCAACAATTAATATTTTTTTACCTTGTAAGAAACCCATATTCTTTCCTCTTTGATCATAATTAAACTTTCAAACATGAGCGCTATTATGCAATAATTTACCGACAACTGCAGCAATTAACACAGCAGTCATGGTATATTAACACAATCAACCACTTGTGAATAATTTTGCAGATAACATGCTATCTGCAAATAATGGAATAAAATACGATAGTTAAAGGTTTTTTAATAACATGAATAAAACAAGAAAAACAATCCACCCGCGTGCTTATGGCGAAGCGACAACTTATGGAAATGTGCATTTTGATCAATCTCGCGCCACTTGGAATATCTTTAAAGTGATGTCTGAGCTTGTTGAAGGCTATGAACGACTTGACTGTATCCAACCTGCTGTGAGCATTTTTGGCTCCGCCAGGCTATCACCCAAGTCAGAACACTATATGAATGCCGAAGCCATTGCGCACAAGCTTTCTGATAATGGTTTTACTGTAATCACTGGCGGTGGCCATGGTATCATGGCTGCTGGCAACATTGGTGCCTCTAAAGGCGAAGGTTTAAGTGTTGGCTTAAATATCCACTTGCCATTTGAGCAGATTCCCAACCAACACCAAGATATTTCACTTGATTATCGCTATTTCTTCACACGAAAAGCCATGTTTGTTAAGCATTCAATTGCTTATGTCGTCATGCCAGGAGGCTTTGGCACCTTAGATGAGCTATTTGACATTACCACGTTAGTGCAAACCAAAAAGAAACGAAACATGCCAATCATCCTTTTTAATAAAGGATTCTGGGGCGGCTTGATTGAGTGGATTAACACAAAACTTATTGATGAAGGTGTTATAAGCCCCGATGACCCAAACCTTTTGACAGTAACAGACTCTGTTGATGAAGTGGTGGATATTATCATCCAGCACAAAAAAGATAGCGATCAAGAAGAAGGTAAAAAAAGAGAATTTATTTTCTAAAGGAAAACCATGGAATACTTACAAAACAGTTTTACCGGGCTATATATCAATATGAGCATTCTTATCTCTGTACTAAGCGTTATTGTGCATATCGTGTGCGCTTTGGGCGTTTCTAAGGATTTAGGGAATTTCCACAAGCGGAATATCGCCCCGCAGCTGATGCCCAATTTTGCCTGGGTCTTAACCGTTTTAGTCACAGGCGTGTGGGGGTTTCTTATTTACTGGTTAATGCACCACTCAAGCTTATCAAGATAATATGATCATACACCTAAATGGCACTTGAAAACGCTCTTTGTCTGATTAGTTCATACATAGCAATGCCTGCTGCTACAGAAACGTTTAAACTTGAAACTTCGCCATACATCGGCAATTTCGCTAAAAAATCACAAGCACTTCTTGTGCCATGACGCATACCACTTCCTTCAGCACCAACGATAATTGCTGTTGGCGCTTTTAAGTCCAAGCTATATAAATAAGAATCAGCTTCACCTGCCATTCCAATAATCCAAACACCTTCAGATTGAAGCGTTTTTATCGCACGTGATAAATTAGTGGCAGCAACAAGCTTGACACTTTGCGCTGCACCACACGCCACTTTTTGTACCGTTGCATTTACACTGGCATTTTTATCTTTAGGAAAAACAATAAAATCAACACCTGCAGCATCTGCACTTCGAATACAGGCGCCAAAATTATGCGGATCTTGAACACCATCTAAAATAAGAATAAATGGTGTGGCTTTAGTCTCATGTAAAAGCTCAGGTAAATCTGCAGTTTCATATAACCGCACATCTGATGAACATAAAGCCAACACGCCTTGATGCACGACAGATACATCTATATTATGCGCTTGTAGCAATTCATTAAATTGAACCTTACTCAGCAATTTAACGACAACGCTCTTCTTTTGCGCATCCTGAATAAGTGGTTTCACCTTAGGCGTATTAGCACGATCTTTGATACAGTAGAGTGATTGGATACCCTGTGGGTAAACCTTAATGCGTGCTTTAATTGCATGAATGCCATAAAGTAACTCAGACACTAGGCTTCCTTATCTTTTGACTGGCGAAGTTGCAAGGTTCCAATAGCAACCCCTGACTTGCGCAGCTCTAAGACGACCTTATCAGTAATCTCCTGGCATTTATCAAGGCATTCATTACCACGTATCCCTTTTGACATCAACCAGTCTGCAATCTCTGTCAGATAAGATTTCAATGCATTAATCAATTTTTTATTCCGCTCGTTTGGACTGTAGCGATAACGGTTTTTATCTAAAGGCAAACTCCACTGTTGATATGAATGTGTAAGCTCCAATACAACATCAGCAACCATCTGCTCTACCGCAAGATCAAGCTTTCCTTCTGGCATGATATGCATTTCACGCATTGATTGTATTTGCTGACGCCTGATATCCGCCGTTGTTTTTGATGCGCCTTCCTGCAGATCGCTCAATCGCTTTCTGTTTGACAGCGTTACTTTCTTTTTGGACATTTTATTTAGACATTTTATTTAAAGCCTGATGATAGTAAGAATAATTATATACCACCCACAAATCATTTTACAGCGTTTCTCACTTTAACATTTGAATCAGTTGAGTGCTTCTTTATACTCAACAGCACCACATGATTATTTCTTATCAACGAGGATCTTCTTTTTTAATGCTTCAAGCACAACAGGGCTTACAAATTCAGCAACACGTTCAGGGTCAATTCTTGCCACTTCCCGTATCATTGTTGATGATAGATAAGTATATTTCTCATCTGGTGTTAAAAAAATTGTTTCCACATTTTTGTTCAAATGATGATTAATGCTCGCCATTTGGAACTCATACTCAAAGTCAGAAACTGCACGAAGTCCTCGGATAACAGCTTTTGCCTTATGCTGATCCACCAGATCAACTAACAATCCTTCAAACTGGATAACGGTTACCCGCTGATATTCATGAAATACTTCTTTCGTAATAGAAAAACGCTCATGCACATCAAAGAATGTTTGTTTATTTGTACCTGTTGAAATAGCTACAATAACATGATCAAAAAGGCAAAGTGCACGCTTTACCAAGTCAATATGCCCATAACTAATTGGATCAAATGTGCCAGGATATACAACCTTTGTCATCTTTGCTCCTAAAAGAGTCCTAATTCCAGCTTCGCTTCCTCTGTCATCATTTCCGAATTCCATGGTGGATCAAATACTAAAACGACATCGGCTTGATCAATATTAGCAAAAAGTTTTAATTTATCCTCAACTTCTTGCACTAAAACAGGCCCCATACCACAACCAGGTGCTGTTAATGTCATCTGAACACCAACATGATAATTGTTATTTTCCAGGCGATTAAACCCCAAATCATAAATCAAACCCAAATCGACGATATTAACAGGGATTTCAGGATCATAAATCGTTCTTAACTGTGACCAGACCAAGGCCTCATCAATATCATCACCTTTTTTAACATCAACTTTATCGCTAGGCAATTGAACCGCTTCACGGCCAATAGCATCAGCATCTTTACCATCCAGATAAACCAAGTTCCCCATGACATTCAGGCTAAAGCTCCCTCCCATCGCCTGGGTAACTAAAACTTCCTGACCTGGTAAAAGGTTCATTTTTTCACCATAAGGCACCGTCGTTACTTCAACTTCACGTCGGATAATTGCAACATCAGACATTTTCATAAGCCAATCTATTTATCTTGTTCATTTACGGTAAAACTTTCCCCACAACCACAACGGGCAGCCTCGTTAGGGTTTGAATATACAAGCTGCGACAACCCGAGCGCTTGTTTAACATAGTCAACATGCAAGCCTTCCAAATAGCGAAGTGCATCTTTATCCACAAAAAAACATACATCAGACTGCATCATTTCTATATGATTTTCAGGTTTTTTTTCAACCGGTTCGATGACATAAGCCAGGCCAGAACACCCGGTTTTTTTCACACTTATCTGAACACCAACTCCACCTTTTTTACGCAAATACTCAGCAAAGTGTTGTAACGCTGCCTTTGTAAAAGAAACAGGCATCTGTTGGCTTGGGTCAAACTTCTCAATCATTGCACACCTTCTATAATTTTTTATATGTTCAGGCTGTTTTTTATACATTATATAATATGATACAGATATAGTACCATTTAATCACGCTTAGCGCGAAATTTTTTTATTGTTTTTGATTCAACACGCAACAGCCAACTACAAGAACGTTCATATTGAGCAATAATTAAATGATAAAATAAATGCTAGCGTAACGGGGTTCTTTGCAGGAAGGTACGGAATTTCCTGTGACCCTTTACAAACCTTTTGTTAGTATGAGTTTCCAGTGATAAATTGATTTTTTGATCAATAATTATATCCTTACTCAATTACTTGTTAACCAAAAAAACTTAAATTTCAAGAGGTGCAGCTATAAAGTTGTTAGATAGCTCGACTCCTTTTTTAAATCCTTGATCATAAGCATCATACATACCTTGCTCTGTTGCTTTTGTATAATCAACACCTATTTCCTTCAAATCAAAATCGGGGTAGATACAATGAACTGTTTTAGCTTGCACACTTTCTTGGTTTAGTAAGGTTGTTTGAAAAAGATCATTGTAACAATGTAATGGGTCTGAAGATATAATGATAATTGCCTCAAATTGATTTTGCTGCGCTAACTCCAAAGCAGGACATGAGCAAGTATAAGAACCATCAATAAAAGCTTTATTATTAACCCATGCAGGAGTTTTCCAAGCATGCAGCATCCGTGTTGAAGCGTAAACAACCTCATTGAAATTATCAAACGTTAATTTCTCATTATTTGTATCCTCTTTTGAACTAAAGAGCACTTTTTGCAGGTTTTCTTTTACCCAGCTAGCATCCTTTTTCAATGCTTGTATTAATAACTTCCTGCCTAGTTTTCTAGCACCATCCCCTTGTGTAAATATTCTTGCTTCTTCAGTTATCACTTTACTAGTTGCCACAAGTAATTGGGCACAGTTCTTGTTAAAAATTGCATCTTTGATGATTTTGCCATAATTGTCAATACTATATAAAACAACATCGCTCATATTGAGTGTCTCTGATTTTTGAGCAACATCAACCCAATAACCAACACCTATCTCTTGAGATTTTTTCACCGCAGCAAGCCCTCCTGATAGTGTTGATGAAGATGAGCATGCATAGGTATCAGCATATACCCCTTTTGCTTCCAAACCACTTAAAACACCATGCGCAAATACGCCTTTCAATGTCCCTGATGCTATTGCAATACCTATCTTCATTAGTCTATTCTCCATTTATTGAAATGTTCTATATTGTTAAGTATTTTATATTTCATTGGTTTTCCGCTGGTTGTCATAGGAATTTCACCTTGAGCTAAGCAGTAAATCTCTGTTGGTAAAACTCCAAACTTATTAACCAGCAATGAGGAAAATGACCTACCCGCACTTTTTTGGGACACTTTTTCTTGTTGAATTTCATTGTATCTTCAAATTGCTTTGGCGTCATGTAATTTATCATTGAATGCAGGGCTACCTCATTAAAATTGCGCATTAAAAACCTTATATTAAGCAAAAATCATTTTGTTGCCTTGGCAACCACGGATTTAAGCTTAACAGTTGCGCAGGTATTGGAATACTATAGCGCACGTTGGAAAATTGAATCAGGGTTTAAAGAGCTCAAGCATGATATTGGCAGCTAAAGCAGGCCAGGCGAGAACATTCCGTGATAAATCACTTGAATATGTGTATGCTTGCCATTGGTTTCTATAAAGTAATGTTGACCTGGCATATTCTAAAAGCGCCCAAACATTTGCATGCTACTTGCACTTTTTTCGTAATCTAACTACACTAGCCTAATTTAAAAAATTCAACCATCTAACATGATAAAAAACCTATTCAAACCGGCAAAAGCGATTACACGCCTGCCAGAATCTGAAATTAATCGCCAGTATCCTTTCTTGCGTTTACGTATGTTTCTTGTTGCCTATATTGGCTATTTTACCTACTACTTTGGACGCAGCAGTTTCGATGTTTCAAAACAATATATTACGACATTAACACCCGATGAACTTGGCTTAATCGGTGCAGCGTTAGGAATCGCCTATGGTTTGAGTAAATTCCTCATGGGCAACGTTTCTGATCGAAGCAACGCAAAATACTTTTTAGCCACAGGACTTTTAATCTCCGGTGTTTTAAATTTACTTATCCCTTCATTTTTGAGTATAGGTGTTGGCATTATGTTTGTAATAATGCTTTTAAACGGCTGGGCTCAAGGCATGGGGTGGCCACCTTGTGCCAGAATTATTACACACTGGTTTAGCGATAAGGAACGTGGAACAAAAATGGGTATCTGGAACACGGCACATAATGTAGGTGCAGGTGTTTTAGCCATTGGTGTTGTGCCTTTAGGGATTTTAATTTTTGAAAATAACTGGCATGGCTTATTTTACCTGGCTGGGATTCTTTGTATCGTTGTTGGTATTTTAATTATTCTATTTGGCGCTGATACCCCACAATCTGTAGGATTACCACCCATTGAAGAATACAGTCACGATTACCCACCGGTTAGTTGCGAGCTTGCTGCCGCAGAGCGTGAAAAAGAGTTAAGCGCCAAGCAGATTTTTTTTCAGCATGTACTAAACAACCCTTGGGTCTGGGTAATTGCTTTTGCCAACGCCTTTGTCTATTGTGCCCGTTATGGACTTTTAAGCTGGTCAACCTACTATCTTGTTCAAGTCAAACACATGTCACTGGCAACAGGGCTTTGGGGATTTGCTTTGTTTGAATTACCCGCAATCCCAGGCACCATTTTAATCGGCTGGTTAACCGATAGAGTATTCAATGGTCGCCGTGCGCCAATGAGCGTTATCTGTATGGTTTTATTTATTATTGTCCTTTTTGTTTATTGGCATAGCACAACTTCAAGCGTCCTATTAATTTCACTCTCTGCTATGGGTGTTTTAATCTATGGCCCTGTGGCCTTGATTGGTATTTTAGCCATTGACCTGGTCCCCAAAAAAGCCGCCGGCACTGCAGCAGGCTTCACAGGATTATTTGGCTACTTCTTAGGGACCGTTGGTGCACAGGCCGTCATTGGCTTTATTGCAAGCTACTATGGATGGAATCAGGTCTTTATCTTTTTGATCAGCGCCAGCATTATTGCAACCATACTACTTGGTATTTGCTGGAATTTGCACAACCGAAAACCAGATTAGTTATCACTTTGGAGTCATAAAATGTATCAAAAAATCTTAATCGGAATACTATTACTTATCTCAACAGTTGGTGGCATTTTTGCAAAAACTGTTGATATTTACGCACATAGAGGTTTTCGCCCTTTAGCACCTGAAAATACACTTGTCGCTTATACCGATGCTTTAAAAATTGGTGTTGATGCCCTTGACATGGATATTAATATGACCAAGGATCACATCCTGGTAGTAACGCATGATTTAACGCTCAATCCAGCATTAACAAAAGATAAAGATGGCCACTGGATCAAACAGCCTATTCCCATCAAATCGCTTACGTTAAAACAGCTTGAGACATATACCGTTGGTGAGATAAAGCCAGGTTCAGATTTAGCGAAAATGTACCCTCATCACTTATCAATTAAAAACGTGCATATCCCCACCCTATTGGAAGTAATTAACTACGTTAAAACAACAGTTGATGACCGTGTTCGCCTTCAAATTGAGATTAAAACAAACCCATATGAGCCTAAGCTTAGTTACTCAGCAAAAGAAATGGCAAAAGCCCTTGATAAAGTCTTACGCCAGACAAACACCAGCAGTATGGCTGAAGTTCAAGCCTTTGAATGGTCTGCTTTGACTGAACTGCAAAAATTAAACCCGAAGGTTGAGACAGCTTACTTAACCGATCATACTACAGAGCCAATGTCGGCAAAAGAAGATAAACAGCCAAATAAAATCAATAAATGGACATACCCGCTACAACCAAGTAAATATAATTATGACTACCCGATTATGGTGCATAAATTAGGTGGCGATCTGTGGGAGCCCTATGAAAACGATCTAACAAAAAAAGCTTTGGATCAAGCCCATTTACTTGGCCTTAGAGTTGTAACCTGGAGCTGGACTGAGGCTGAAGGTAAAGATTTCAACTACAAAACCATTGAAAAACTTATAGATTGGGGGGTTGATGGGATTATTACAGACAGGCCCGATATTTTACGCGGTATTGAAGCAGCCAAAGGTTTAAACCTGCCGGCAGCTTATCCTAACACACCTTATCCACAAAAATATTAAACCTTTTTACCTGCAATTTCTAATGATTCTTGATTGGTATGTATTTTCACAAAAACTGTCTATACTTTATTCACATTAGTTTTGTTGCTTCTTAAAAATATACAAAACGCGCATTCGTATAAACGCCTTTCTATTCATGCTTATCCAGGTTAAGCATAATAGTTTATGATTCTTTAAACGATGCGCATGACTTTTAATTGCACTGCAGCATAATGTTAAATTGATAGATTATCTGATTATATTACCAACAAAACTGAGCTTAAGGCATGGTTGAGAGAACATCAAGAGGCTTTTCTTATGCAAACAGGTAATACGGGTATATCAGCAATCATTCAGGCAGATAAACGGCTAAAACAAATCAGAAAATATAAAAGACGATGGATTCTAACGGCTGTTTTTCTGCCTATTATTATTTTTCTATTGCTGATTATCAGTAAAGTCTCCCTACCCATAGATGCAAATGTGCTTGGGTTTGTTATTGCTATTATTTTGGTCATCGTTATTCCGGTGATTGCTGCTACAAGTGCTATTAGTGTGATGATCGTCTATATTATGCTGCACTTTTTTTATAAAAAAGAAATAGGCAAGCTAGAAAGCACTATTAAACAAAACCCAGAGGCATACAGACAGTTACAATCAATAAAAGCAGAGCAATCAACGCGTTTAAAGGCAGCCAGGCGTAAGTTAAAAGCACGTCATATTATTTATTGTCTTCTTGTTGTTGTGTTTGTAATTGCATTAATTGTGAGTCTTATTTTGTACTATCAAGCCAGACAGAATCAAAAGATTGCGATTGCCGGCCAGCATGTCGTTAAATTGCTTGAGAAAAAATATCACCAGCCATTTGAGATCGCTTCAGGGCGTTATGAAAGCAATCTCAAAGTATATGAGTTTCAAGCCTATCCTAAAGGCAATCCCTGGTTTGATTTTACGGTGTGGTCCAGTGGCCCTAATTCCACTAGATTTCGGGATGGATACCTAAACACAAGAAATAGCTTTGAAGCCTGGCAAATGGTAAAGGGATATATTACAGCAATTAGTGACAAGTATGCTATTGTTGGCATTGGCGTTGGAACACTGCATGGCGATGAAGCGGCATTGAGTGATTTACATAAAAATCAACTGCACTTAGATCAATGGGTTGCAAATCATGGATCAAAATTAGGATTTGGCGTGCGTATTTATTTCAATTTCCCTATTACACCAGAAAGTAAACAACGCATATTTAACCAGACATATAAAATGATAAAATTTTTGCAAAATAAAAAATTTGGCAGAGTTAGCATTCGTTTTCAATTTTTTAATCTAAAAGATAAGGATATTAAGGCTTTAGAAAAAAAATGGCGCCATGCACTGCCATTTCAATATGAAGATAATTATATCGCGGGGCTAGGAATCCATTCAAAACGTTTAAGAAAAGACCCGCAAAACCTCAATGCCAATGAGTTTGGCTATGTTACATATAATGACCTGGACAAGATTCATAGTCCAGATGATATTGCCCAGTTTTTCCACCAGTATAACATAGGAGAAGGAAAATGAGCCGTAAAAAAATCAGCGATAAAGATGCCAAAATACTTAGCGAGCTAGCATATTTAAACTTAAGCGGTTATGTAGTAAATGGATCTCAAGCTGAAGGACAGAGCATCCACGATATATTTTATGACCAAAATGGCCAAATACGCCCTGAAATTCGCAAAGAAACCAAACAAAATGCCGCATTAAAGGACTTTGTGAGTAAGCTTGACCTGCATTCACAACACTATGCCGGTACACTTAAAAACTACAACCTGTTAGCAACAAGCGATAACGTTATTAATTCAAACTCAGGTTATTATGCAATTGCTGTTCAGCGCAGCAATACCAATGATACCTATATATATAATCGTGGTACGGAAGATGTATTAGATATTATTTCAGATTTTAGTATGCTTGGCGGTAATGTGACTTCACAGATGTATGATGCCATTGCATTTACTGAAGCCTTGTTGCAAGGCTCAAAAAAAGCAGATAGTGATTTTTACATTACAACGCTTGGTTTTGGTGGCCATTCTTTAGGTGGCGCCATTGCACAGATTCTAACCGCTTACTTTTATAAAACAGTGATGATTTCAGAGACAAAAACTTTTGAAGCCTATGGCACTGAAAATATTTCATCGATACCAGAATTAGTCTCAATAGCTGCTGATTATTTTAACTTGGGTGACAGTATATATAAGCGGTTTTCATCAATGCCAAAAGAGGAACAAAAACGGCTGATTAAAAACTTTATCCATAGCGAGGATGCCGTATCATGGGTTAGCAGCCATATTGGCGAGGTGATAGAGATTGATAGTGATAATGGCAGGAATAAACGACTACGGCTTGATGTACACAGCATCAACAACTATGTGTATTTCCAGTTTGATAGTGATGGCAGCCTCGTCCCAGGTAAGCTTAATTTAGAGACAACATCACAGCTTTATAATGCATTAAAGCAAAAGCTCATCTCAGTAAACAAGCAACTTAATGCCATTGAAGACGTTTCTTTGGAAAACGCTTATGTTATACCGCCAGGGGTGATTGTGCGTGACGAGATCAAAGCATTAATTGATGCTCGAAATGAAGTCATCAAGCAAATAGCAGATTTTAAAGAAATTTTTTCAACAATGGATAACTATAACGAGACAGCCTTTGCCCAGGATGAAGATATCGAGTCGATGACTGAAGAGACTACAGAAGCACAGGATGAAGATGCAGTAGAAGCGCCGGCTGATCTTGATGCTAAAACCACTGAAGTTGTCGATAGCGACAACCAGTCAGAAAGCCTGGATACTGAGTCAAGTATTGAGGCGCTAAGCGATGCTAAGCCAGTTAATACAGCAACGATTGCTGATGAAATAAAGGATGAAAAAACAGCCAACCAGGAAGATAGTAAAGCGCTCGATAACACGACAGAGGCAATCTCTCAAGATACGATACAAAACGCAGAAAACGCACAGGATCATATCGAATCTGAGCACATAGATCAGGCATCAGATGATACTATAGCGTCAGCGATAAACCTGTTGGCTGCCAGTATTAAAAAGGCATTATGGGGTGAGGATATTATAGCAAAACTCAGCGGCTTTTCGCTTGCAGATGCGGTGTTTGAAACCTTTATTGCCGCAAATCAGCAACGCTTTGGTGATCCACTTGTTTTAGATTTAGATAACAACAGCATTAATACCATAAGTGTTAATAAGCAAGTAATGTTTGATCACAACACCGATGGTATCAAATATGCAACAGGCTGGGTTGGGGCAAAAGATGGGCTTCTTGTCCAGGATCTCAACCAAAATGGCCTGATTGATCATGGTGGTGAGTTATTTGGCGAGCATTATATCAAAAGTGATGGCAGCAAAGCGCGCGATGGTTTTGATGCACTAGCTGATCTTGATAGCAATGGTGATGGTGTGATCTCTGTGGCCGATAATGCATTTAATAATCTTTATGTCTGGCAGGATAAAAACAGTGATGCAATTACACAACAAGGCGAGCTTTATCATATCAGTCAAACAGGGATTACTCAGATTTCACTTACAACCAGTAATGAAAACAGACAAAGCGATGGCGGTGTGATTGTGAAATCAAGCACCTATCAAACAAGTGATGGTAATGAAGCGGCAATATCGGCCATTAATTTTGTTGAAAATCACTTTTTTC
>NZ_QLIT01000056.1 GCF_003574485.1 Facilibium subflavum | reverse complement strand
GCCTGATCGTTGAACTGCTAGCCCCTTCAAGTGGTCGTAAAGCTCAATAGGCATTACCCGATTGACACCTCTACTACGAGCTAGGCCGACTACCTTGCTAAACTTAGCGCAAGCTTGGTAGGCGCCAAGATAAGCAGTCAGAAAGAGGAAGGTTCTCCCAAGTTCCAAAGCAATCAGTTCATCTACCCGCTACGGACTCAGACCCCGGCACCTCCACGCATACTCGCCTTTACGTATTGCGTAGTGCTGATTTCAGGCAAATGAAAACCTTGATCAGGTGCGACGATGATATATTACGGGGCTCAATACCTTCACTTGCGTTGTGGCTGATAGACCGCCCTTACTACAGCTTCATAATGTTCGTTACCTTGCATTATGTGTAGTTCGGTTCCAGACTGGTGGCTAGCCTTTTTCTGGGCTGGATTGTCCAGCTTGATTGCCTTAGCTTTGCTTGGCGCACTCATATGGCTTCTCCAAATTGAAAATCAATTCCTTGTTGTATTAATTGTCTTGCGTTGGCATCTTGCGGCAGATCAGGTGCTTTAGCGTTCTTAAAGGCCGATAAAAGTGATTGATCACATGCTGTATTACCACTTGACACACTAATGCTGGGTGGATTTCCTGGAATCACTAACACCGTTGGCAGTTTATCTGAAGTAACGTTACGACAATCATCCATGACCCAGACAGACTCAATTTTTTTCTTATAAACACTTGCATAAAGCTGCAATGCTTTTTGTGTGGCTGATTGTGCCACTTGCATATTCTGCTGTTGTGCATTTAAATCACTAATCACTGATTGTCGCAATGCTGCTAAGGCTTTTTCTCGTTGTTTTTTTTGCGCTTCAAGTTCAGCCTGATGCGCTTTCTTCGCTTTTTCTGCGGCTAATGCTTTTTCTTCTTCAAGCTTTTTCTGCTTCTCAGCAAGCTTTTGCGCCTGCTGCCTTGCTTTTTCCTTTTCAAGTGCTTGTTGCTTCAACGCCTCAGCCTTTAATCGTTCAGCTTCTTTTTGTTTTGCCAATGCAATCCTTTTCTCAATCGCTTCAACCTTGGCTTGTCTTTGCTGCTTTTCTTTCTCTTTTTGCGCAATAATGGCTTTCTGTTGCGCCTGATAAGCCTTTAGCTGCTGATCAAGCACCTGCGATGATACTGCTTTTGCATGAACAATTGGCTTTGTTTCCATTTGGTCTTCTGTTTTAACCAGCGTTATCTTTTTATTATTTTTATGTACAAGGCCAGATAAGCTTATAAGTCCCAAGACTAAAATCAGATGTAATAAAATAGAATACCAGATACTGCGGCGCTCAGCGGTCGCGATGGATGATGTAAACCACCGCTTAAATGTATATAAAACACCGCCATTTACTTCAGATGACGCTGTTTTATCACGCCTGTTATGTTTTTTGAGGATCATCTGTCACAAGCCCTACATTATCAACGCCGGCTTTTTGTAATAGCACCATTGCCGCCACAACCTGACCATAGCTGGCATTTTTGTCCCCTTTAACATAAACTTGCTTTTTTGGATTATTTTGTAACGCCTGCATCACCGCCATTTTAAGTGCATCGGCTGATACTGTTTCATTACTGGATTGATTAGTGAAATATTGCCCGTTGGCATTGACCGTTACAATAAACGGCTTATTCTGCGTTGGTGAGATTTTTTTTGCACTTGCCTGAGGTAAGCTAACTTTCACACCCTGTGTCAGCATCGGCGCTGTGATCATAAAAATAATTAACAACACCAACATCACATCGATATAGGGCACCACATTAATTTCAACCATGGCTTTTCGCTTTGTGCGACGAGATTGTCTTTGACGCATTAAACCCTCTTTTGATCTTGTGTCTTGTAGGCTTCACGATATAGCAGTGTACATAGCTCATCTTGAAAGTTTTCATACTCAAGCAATACGGCGTCTAAAGCACGTGAAAAGCGGTTGTAACCAACAACCGCAGGAATCGCAACAAACAATCCAAGCGCTGTTGCGATTAGCGCCTCGGCAATATGTGGTGCGACAATCGACAAAGTTGCCTGCTCAACACCACCTAATGCAGTAAAAGAAGCCATAATCCCCCATACTGTCCCTAACAAACCCACATAAGGTGCAATAGCACCAATCGTGCCTAGCAAAGAAATCTGATGCTCCAACCGTTCACTTTCTTGCATCATTGCTACCCGCATGGAACGCTCAACCCCTTCTAATATCACATTACCCTGCAAATCATCTTGTTTGCGCAGGCGCAGAAATTCACGAAACCCACAGCTAAATAAATACCCCATGCCCTTTGCTTCAGGCTGTCTGCTGATGTTTTGATAAACCTTAGCAACGTTCCCTGTCGACCAAAACTGCTTAGCAAAGTTTTTTGCTTCTGATTTTGCCTGTTTAAGCAGATTATAACGCTGAATCATAATGGCCCACGACCATACAGAGCCTGCCACCAGAATAATCATAATGATTTGCACAACAATATCGGCATTAGCAATTAAATGCCACAAAGACAAATTATTTGTCACGATGTACCCTTTTAACTTAACAATTTTTCTACGCTTTATTGTATGTGGATTATATCAATTACTAAAGCGTATTACGGCGATTTTGACACTTTTCAAGACCATCTCTTTTCAGCCAATTGCAAAAAAGAAGGCAGCTTGTATCATTATTTATCATCAGTGGCAACTTTAGGGTCATCCCAATTCCCTGTCACATAAAAAGTGGCAAGCCCTAGATTTTTAAATAATGTATTGCCTAAGACTTTAGTGCCAAGATAGGTGGCAAGCCCTACAGCAGGCCCGCCTAAAAAGCCAACCACTGCTGCAGTTGTCCCAGAAAAATGTGGTTGATATTTAATGGTTTGATCTAGCATGTGCGTTAATAAGTAAATTTTTCCTTCAATCACCAAGGAAAATGCTGGTGTGTCGATAATAATTGAAGGCATGCTTTTAGCAACCCCATTACTGACCTGATAACGTCCTGTAATTGAGTTAAAAGACATCCCCTTTTGTGCAAGGTCACTATTAGAGAGGAAAAGCCGCTTAAAATAAGCATCTAAACTAAATAAACCTATATATTTTGCTGCATTACTATTAACTGACAGCAAAATACCATTATTCACCGCCAGCTTAATATCCGCATTCACACTGGATGTATTTGGTATAATTTTCGGCCAATTTAATGCCACATAGACATGCCCTGAGCCACCTTTTAATATATTGTCATAACCAAAGTTTTGTAAGATCTGCCCCCAGTTTTTAGAAAAACCGTTGATCGTCATCTGACTTTTTACAGATGATAAAGACATTGACATCAATAACTGCGAATTTTGATCATAAACAGAAAACGCCGGAATCTGTATGCTGCCAGCACCTGCCACTATTGAGACCAAAGCATTTGGAATACCATAGCGACCTATTTGTAAATTTGTCGCCTTCAGACTGATTGTTGGCAGCTTTACAAGAAGATTTGGCATTAAGAACTTATCTAAACCCTGGTGTGATTGGTTTTCATTTTGCCAAGGGATAAAAATATTTTGTAAAGTAAGCTCAATGGGTCTTTCAATCTGAAACGGCAGCATAACACTTACTTTCTCATCTTTTGCATCTACTGCTTTTATATCCGTCTGTTTTTTATTAGAGCTTGCATATATCAACACATTTGGATAGGTATAACCAAATGCGAGAAATTTATCTATTTTGATATTCGCATCTAAGGACACAAGCTTTGCCCAATATCGGTATAAACAGTCATAATAATTTCGATAGAGCATACAGCGATTCTGTATCATGAAATTCGGCGTGAAAGCAGCTACTGTATCGCTCAGTTGGTGTGTGTTCGATACCGCAGGCATATCAGTTTTGTTTTGAAAAAGCTCAATTGTATTAAGAAGGCTTTGCAATGAGAGTTGTTTTGCCCATGTATCAAAATGCAGGTTTTGAATACGATCAAATCTCTGTGAGATATCAAAGCGCACAGATGACTTAAGCTGTTGGCCAAGACTTAACTTGTTTTGTAATTGCCAGCCATTTTTTTGTTTTAACCAGGTTGAATACAGATAACTTGGCAGCGGCATAAAAGCACTTTTAGAAAAGGGCACCCCCAGCTTACTTTGAAGGCCAATAAAATTACTACTTATACGGATATTCCCGCGATTTATATCACCATCTAATGTTACAGAGAATGGAAAAGCCCCAGCAAATAAATCATGCGCTAAGAACATATCATTTTGCCATAAAAAGCGCTTTGGCATAATGCCTTTTGCTGTTATATCTGCCTTTACATTATCAAACTGACTATCTTTCTCAATTATATTTAAATTGCCTTTGATATGAAAAGGTGCCTTTGGCGCAAATGCGCCTGTAAGAGATGAAATAACGATATTTTGATTGGCAAAAGACACTTGCCCATTGAGATTATAAAATGTCCTATTAATAGGCGCCTTTAGACTTACAAGGCCCTGATTTAGTGTAATGTCCCCATGCAAATTATCCTTAGCGCCCTTAACACCCAACGGAAACACAAAATCAAGATTATATTGTAATAAGCCGCTCATGTTCATGTATTGTGCGAGTTTGTCAGCAAACATTTTATGCTTTGTTGTCTGTAAGTATGACAATGCCTGCTTTGCATCTGAATGCCCCTTGGCAACAATATGCATTTGAGATGGGACACCTGCTGCTATATTAGGCACTTCCAGCTGCAAATCATCAATCGACATCTGGCCTAACTTTCCTTGTTTAACCGACACACGTAATGCCTGATTATCGATCGATAAGCGTCCATCGGCATCGGCAACACCCCAACCAAAATAGGGTGAAAGCTTCGCACCTTTAGCCACCGCATCAACCGTAAATCGCCCAGGCGTATGATCAAAAGGGATATTTCTTGCCATACCATCAATATCAACGACAGCCCTAAGATTATCCGCCTGGTACAAACATTGCATAAGCCAGCGATATAATTTGTCAGGAATCCCTTTTTTAGGCAAAAAAGATTGATATTGGTCAGAAATATGATGCGCAAACAACCGCCCTTGTGTATTTAAAACAAAGTCTTTTGGGTTACTCAAAGGGATATTTGCCGATGCGTATGCTTTATAATCCAAATTGGCATTTTGCAATTGCAGATAAGGAATATCCACAATAAGTGATTTCTTCCCCCAAAAAAATGAGATATTTGTAAATAGAGAAACAAGTGGCCATGGCTTTGTAAAAACAGCATTTTCGCCTAAAAAGAAAAACGGCGAATATACCATAAGGCTGCCTTTGTTTCCATGCCAATAAAACTGCCCGCTCAATCCGGAAAAATCAAGCATACCACGACTGTTTTTAACACCAATATTGCTGATAGAAGCATATAAACGCATATGCTCAAACCCAGGTTTTTGTGGATCAAAAGAAAAAGTGATATTACGCAATTTCCCCTCAAGCATAAGCTTCTGCCGCCAGCTTGCGTGATTTGTGCGAGAAAATGCTGAAAAATCCTTAAGATCAAGTTTGGGTATTTTTACATGCAAGCGATGTTGAGACAAAGTCATCAAAGCTGATTGCAGCATAAAACGCTTTTGCTTTGAAACAAAAACTAAAGGGGATGCGGCCAAAATAAACTGATCATCCTGGCGTAACAAATGTAAATTAAAATTAATATCTTTTAATTGTATTGGCGCAGTCTGTGGCAATTGAAAATCCATGCTGGCAAAACGTCCTTTTACATGTATTGCCTTAAGCTGCGTATTAGAAGACAGTGTTGATAAAAACAGACGACTATCTATCAAATGTGTTACATAATTTTTACCCAAAAGGTGATTGATATTATTTACCAGAATATCACTTGGATCATAGATTGTTGATTGAAAGTCATAGGTGTCCTTACGTTGACGAACCGTCGCATAAAATTGCAAGAGCTTTGTCATTTTATTCGCATAAATTTTTGCTTGAAGTACACCCGAATTATTGGATTCTTGAGAAGTATAATTTGCATCGATGATAACATCATTATCTGCATTATATGCTTTACTGTTGTGATCTGTAATAATTTTCATCGCATGAATTGACAGCTTTTTTTGTGCCAGCAAATATGCCTGAATTGCACTCCAGCGCGTACCTATTTGATCAAGCATCGCGGTAGACAGCTCATTAAGTGTTACTTTCTTACCTGTTGTATTAACATAAAGCACAGGATGATCAATAACAACGTTCTTTGTTACAATGCGTGAGCTAAGCAGTGATTGCCATAAACTCACCCTTGCTTTTGCATCAGGCAAATCAATATGAAATTGTTTTGATTGTACATGAACATCTTCAACCTGAACAACAGGGTCAATACCCTGCCAGGCGCCGTAGCTTACTTTTAATGTGACTTGAGAGCCGATTATATTTGAAAAAACCTGTTCAAGAGATTTTTGGTAATAAGGCAAAAAGCGCACACTACCATAAATAATAATGCCGAGAAAAAAAATAAAACTTATAAAAGTAATTCCAAGCCAGGAAATAAATACACGACGTCTCATCAAAATTTCCTAAACCTACATTAGTACAATGTCATACATTTCCTGAGCATAGCTTGACTCTTCTTGCAATTTAATCGGTTTACCTATGATGATTTCAAGCTCACCCAAGCCAAAAGATTCATCATTTTGCAAAGCATCAATTACAGCCGATGATGCCACGACCAAAAAGCCATTATTATGATATGCCTTAGATTCACGCTCGATTTCACGGAAGATCTCATAGCATATTGTCTGGGTTGTTTTAATTCGCCCCTTGCCTTGGCACATAGGACAAGGCTCACATAAAAACTGTGTCAGACTCTCCTGGGTGCGCTTTCGTGTCATCTCCACCAGACCAAGTTCTGACAAACCTGAGATCGTCGTGCGCACATAATCATTTTCCAAGGCTTTTTTCAATGCATCCAACACCAGCTCCTTGTGTTCTTGATCTGACATATCAATAAAATCAATAATAATAATGCCACCTAAGTTTCTCAAGCGCAGTTGCCTGGCAATCACTCTAACTGCTTCAAGATTGGTTTTAAAAATTGTCTCTTCAAGGTTTACCATGCCAACATAGGCACCTGTATTCACATCGATTGTCGTCATGGCTTCGGTTTGATCAATAACAATATGCCCACCTGATTTTAAAGGTACTTTCCTTTCAAGCGCTTTTGCCAACGCTTCTTCCACACCATACATATCAAAAATCGCGGTATCTGAACGATATAGCTCAAGTTTCTCACGCACACCTGGAACGAATTTGTCACTAAAATGGCACAGCTCACTATACATATCGATACTGTCAATACGTATCCGTTCTACCCGATCATTTGCAAAATCACGTAATGTGCGCATAACAAGACTTAGATCCTGATAAACGATTCCAGGCTTTGTTACTGTTGCTGCCGTATCAAGCACATCCTGCCACAAGTTTTGTAAAAAAATAATATCTTTGCTTAAATCATCCGCAGAAATGCCTTCGGCAACTGTGCGGATAATAAAGCCTTTAGGCTCTTCTGTTGCCAATGCTGTTTTCATCACATCCTGCAGGCGCTGACGCTCTTGTTCTGACTCAATACGCAATGACACACCAATATGGTTTAAATCAGGCATATGGACAAGATAACGCGATGCTAATGACAAATGCGCACTAAGCCTTGCCCCTTTATTGCCTAAAGGATCTTTTAAGACCTGAACCAAAATACTCTGGCCTTCTCTTAACCACTTACGTACATCCGCCTCTTTGCTGTTAAGATCAATGCCATCACTTTCATCTGATGCAATCGGCATCACATCTGATACATGTAAAAATCCTGAACGCTCAAGTCCTATATCAACAAAAGCCGCCTGCATACCAGGCAATACACGTATAATTTTCCCTTTATAAATATTCCCAACAATGCCTCGCTGATTTTCTCTTTCGATATGCACTTCCTGTAAGACACCATTTTCAATAATCGCCACTCGCTTCTCATGCGCGGCTATATTCATCAGTATTTCCGCTTTCACTAAATCTTTCACTTATTGCCCACCTTCTTACGCCAACTTTTCATCTCTTATGCGACTTTTCGACCCAAATATGATTTCAAGGCTAACACCTTTTATGACCACATATTTTTATATATATTTATTGTCTACCAACACCATTTTACTGGAAATACACACAAGCAATAGTCTTTTTCAACAGTTTTTGTCGATTTGCGCACCATCATCAAATATTTTCTACTGCCACACCATGCTTTGTGTTATATTATGACAAAAATAAGCAAACTATAAGAACCCATGTCTGAGTACCTTGATCAGCGCGAAACGGACAAAGCCAAACAAATTTGGAAAAAATATGGCCGTTGGCTTATCGGCGCAATTTGCATCGTTTTGATTGTCATTGCTGCTTGGCAATATTGGCAAAACCGTCAACTGCAAAATAATGCACAAGCCGCAGTGCTTTACCAGAAAATCGTCATCCTCAATGAAAACACAACAGGGGCAACACCGGCTATTATTGAGCAATCAAAAAATCTCATCAGCCTTTACCCAGCTTCTATCTATGCAGATTTTGCACGTTTGCAAATGGCGAAACAATACATTTGGGAAAATCAATTAGACAAGGCAAAAACAACTTTGCAAGCAGTTGCCAAGCATAGTCAAAATAAAAACCTTCAGGCGATTGCCAAGCTTCGAATTGCACGTATTGATATTGCACAAAATCAACTAAATCAAGCAATTGAGCGGTTAAAATCTCTTACCACGCCAGGTTATGCGCTATCAACAAACATGATCCTGGGTGATGCATATTTCAAACAAAAAGATTACCAGGCAGCCAAAAATGCCTGGCAGAGTGCTTTAAAGGATGCCAACACACCACAACTGCAAAATGTTAGACACATATTGCAAATGAAAATTGACAGCCTGGCTGTGTATACCAACCATGAATGATTTTCCGAAGTTCTGACTTAAAAAATATTGAAAGGAAAACAATGAAAAAACGATTAATTCAATTATTGCTAACCGGTTTATTTGCTGTATTACTTAGTGCTTGTGCGAATAAAAGTAATGATATCCCGCCAAAAGACCTTATAAAATTCACCCCAAAATTGCATGCAAGTTATGTATGGGGGAGAGATATTGGCAATGGAACAGGAAAGCAGTTGGATGTGAAACTCGCACCTGCTATTCAAAATGATACAATTTATACCGTAAGTTTTGATGGTTATGTAAGTGCCGTCAATGCACAAAATGGGAAGATACGCTGGTATAAAAACACCCATTTGCAACTCACAGCTTCACCAAATATATCCGATAATTTTATCATTACCGGAAGCCTTCATGGAAAACTGATTGCCTTGGATACAACCTCTGGAAAAATCCTCTGGCAAAGCACATTACCAAGCAGTTTATTCTCAAAGCCTGCTATCCATGATGGCGTTATCTACGTCCAAACGCATGATGGCAGTATTTCCGCCTACCAACTAAAAGATGGTAAACAGCTATGGACACAAAAATCACCAACACCTGATTTAATGCTTATTGGAAACAGCTCTCCAATCTACTATAAAGGACTTGTTTTAGCAGGAACAGCATCAGGAAGCCTTTGGGGCTTTAAAGCAGATAATGGTCAAAAGCAGTGGGATAATCCTGTTGCTTTGCCAAGTGGCGGTTCACCTGCTGCACAAATGGTTGATATCAATGCAACGCCTATTATTGATAATAACGTTCTTTATATTGCTACTTTCCAGGGAAATCTCATTAGCTTTGATACACAATACGGCAATGTTAAATGGCAGAAGAAGGCTTCTGTTTTTAATAATATGTCGCTGACTGATAATGCCCTTTTTGTCAGTGATGCAAAAAGTGATCTTATTGCCTATGATACCAAAAATGGGCAGATAAAATGGCAAAAAGATATACTACAAGGTCGCAAAATTTCAGCACCTTTGTATTACAAAGGCTATGTAATCGTTGGTGATTATGAGGGTTATCTTCATATTTTTAATGCAACAACAGGCCAATACCTTGATCGTGTTGACATCGGCGGTGATGGTATTAAAGCACAACCTGTTATTGCCAATAGCTATATCGCTGTTCAGACCAATGATGGGACGCTGGCGGCAGTTAAACTTTAACATGTGATGAAAAAATATATTAAAGCCGCAGGCATTCCTTCCTTATTTATTCTTGTGCTCATGATTTCTGTTGGCCCATTTGGCGACACAATCTATGCACCGTCTTTGCCGAGTATTGCCAAAGCATTTAATACCCCTTATCACAATGTTCAGCTCACTATTACCTTTTACCTGCTTGGCTATTCAATCAGCCAACTTCTTTATGGCCCATTTTCAGATCGCTTTGGCAGAAAGCCTGTTATGGTAATAGGTGCGGGCATTTTTTTCATTGGCTCTACCATTTGCTGGCTAAGCCATGATATTTTCATATTGATTATTGGACGCTTTATTCAAGGCTTTGGTGCCTGTGCTGGTGCTGTAATCTCAAGTGCCGCTGTACGTGATGCATTTTCACAAAAACAGCAAGGTCAAGTATTTGCGCAAATGAATACTGCTTTTGCGATTGCCCCAGGCCTTGGTGCGATTGTTGGGACGTTTATCACCTGGCAGATGAATTTTTCTATTTTATTTGTTTTAGCAATTGTTCTGTTTATTTGTGTGATTTTCCTTTTCCCTGAAACGCTAAAAACAAAAAACAAAGGCGCTACACGACCTAAAGCGCTTATTGCCAATTACTGGGCATTATTCCGCACACCTGGTTATCTTATCTATTTATGCATACTTGGCTTAAATATTGGAATGGTTTATAGCTGCCTTGTTGAGGCACCCGCACTTGTTATTGACTTATTACATCTAAGCAAGCCCTGGTTTATGGTTATTGCGGTAGGAATTGTCGTTGCATTTATGATTGGATCGATCCTTTGCAGTTTGCTGTGTACCAAATTAAGCCAAAACATCATTCTCCTTTTTGGGATGTGCATAAGCCTTGTTGGCAGCAGCATACTAATGGTATTTATGCTCTTAAAAATTGTCAGCCTGTTAACGCTATTAATTCCTGTGATTATTATTTTCACAGGCATTGCATTTGTTATCCCGATTGCCACTGCAAAAGCCTTAGCACCCTTTACACTCACAGCAGGTTCAGCCTCAGCAATGATGGGCTTTTTTCAAATGGGTATGGCATCAGCAATCACAGCCATTGTAACCACATTGCCACTTAGCCGGCTACTTACCATGCCGGTCAGTTTTATCAGTTTGTCTTTGCTTGGCATTTTGGTAATGGTACTTTATTTGCTTTTATACAAAAAGCACGCCTAATTTAGAATAATACATCTACACATCAACACTTTACTGCAAACCACAGATATAAAAAATGGATAAAGCAATTATTACCTTATAAACTGACGTGCTGAGATAATATAAAAGACGGAAAATGTTTTTTAAGTCTGATTAATTCAAATATATTTTCTTTAGCATAAACCTGGTATCTGATCAGTTTGTTCACTGCTTTCTCAAAGTTCACTTCGTCAAAGCACGCACGAAGCTTATTCATCAAATTATATTTATACATATAGGCTGATTTAATTTGAACCTTGAAAAAATCTGCGATTTTTGATGGTGAGGCTTCTTCTTTGAATTGGTTAAGCAGTAATAAAAGTTTTAAATCCGTTTTGTTAAAGCACTCACCAGCATAAGTCATTGCAGGCAATTTATCCAGCAAAGGGTGTATATAAAATTTTTCTAATGAAAAGTCAAACGTGTAGACATCAATAACCGCCCCCTGGGTTGCAATAATTTTCTTTGCCACCACAGAAGCTAAAAAGAATCTATCTTTTATCATGCAAACACCTTTTTGAAGCCACATGATGGTAGAAGAATCTAAAGCGTAAAGCTCTGCTTCGGCTAGATTAAATTCACTTAAAAAAATGCTATCTGCAAATAAGATTTTCCCCATCTCATCAAAGATCACATGTCCGTGCTTCATAGACCCCTCCTTTTTAACGCAAGCTTATTAGTCATCCGATTATTAACCTGCCTGTTAAGCTACTTTTATACATAGTAAAAAGCCAATCAGTTTTTGTGATACCGATAATCATAAAAATTTATACCAGCAAAATTGACAGTATTTCGGTATGCACAACGGAAACGTTAATATCGCTATAAATGCTACTTAGAAACTATCATAATAAAGTGATACTTTTTAAATAGGGTAGCAGGTACGCATTCAAATCATTAGTGATTATAGAAAAGGCAATAGATTGCTGCTTTCAAGCATTCCTTAATTAAAAAATCATGTTCAAAACTGTTTTTTAACATTTTATTGACTTTTCAAAATAACAACATAAAATCCCCCCAAATAAGACATAAAAGAGATTATCATAATGAAGAATTTTTTTGTTTTCCTTATAGGGATATGCACGCTAATAAGCATTACTAACAGCACGGTAGCAAATACTACAAAGACAGTAGAAGAAACCGTTTGGACGCCAACCTTTTTTGCTATACAGCCTCGTACCGATATTAAAAACCCGGTGTCAAAAGCGTTTTGCCTAACGCATACGCCAAATACACTTCGTACGACAATTTCACAGATCAAAAAAGGTGTGCGAGCCGAAAATGGTGTTTATATTAAATATTTATCCTATACAACAACACATAAGCATGGGCTTGGATTTAACGTTGTTAATGCACGTGTTTGGACAACAGATAAAAACGGTAAAATCACCTGGGAGTCACCGATGTGGGAATACCAGCAGAATCTATCTGACACAGGTGTGACCAACACGGTATGGGCTACCAATGTATGTAAAGGGAAATTTATTGGTGTATCTAATCAATCATAATTTTAAATTTACCTGCAAATATAACAATGTAATTTACATAAAAAACATACTATTATTAGAACGTCCGCTAAGAAGTTAAAGGCTGCAGAGCCAGTCCATGCTTTCTTAGACATCCATTTCGGTCAGATGGGGGCTGAAGTTGGTTAGCGCTTTTGATGGGCTGGGGTAATCTATCAAAAGCCTGACTCTGCATACAAGGCATTATATCTCACTAAGAAGCACTTTGCAATTTTGAATTTGCTAGACTTAATTTACATTAAGCTATTGAATCATAATGTAGCTTCTTAAGAATTTGTTATGTTTAGGAATAACGTTATTCATTAAGTAACTATCTGATGGCGCATAATAAAAAAATCGCGGATCTTTCTCAAGTGCATGAGTACTGTCGCAAAAATCATACTTCGCTGCAAGAATTGTTTTGGCTATTGGTGAATATTGAGACGATGCTATATGAATAATTTCCGGCAGCATTTTATTGAAAACACCATTTAAGTAGTTGGCATACTTTCTCCCACTGTTGTAGGAATCTACTTTTATTGGTACTTCAATATTATTAGGGTATTGAAAAGAATAATACACTGGCTGTTTTACCGATTTCTTTACAGGAATCATGATACTAGGTGTTTGCTGTAATTGTTTTAAGCCATATGCTTCATAATAAGCTTTTTGGATCACATCAAGCGGCATCATGTCATTGTTTATACAAGGCTCAAACCCTAACTCATTACCGGTTGAAACACCAATGATATGCTTAATGCAACTTAAATCATAGGCAGACAACCTTAGATTTAAACGAGCTGCTGCAATACTATAGATACTATGCCACAAACCTGCGTTTCGCATATACCCTGATCCATTCCATGCTCTTTCCATTAGATAGTTTTTAAATGGGCGCCACCTTGAGTTAAATTGCTGAACTACTTTTTTAGGAAAAATAAACACTTTATATTGCCATGTCGCATGTGATGCTTGATAGATAGACTTAAAAATATCAAAGTGTTGCAAAATATTCTCTGGTCTATCAAAAGATATACCTAATGCTTTACATAAATGGTTATGGTTCCTTTCTCGATGAATATTGTTGATAATAAATGCACTTCTAACACCTGCGACCATATCCCATATAAATCTTGGATGATATGAATTTTCAAAACCATCTAATGCAAGCCAGCTACCCAATATACTCCCTTGCTTAAAAACAGAATAAGGGATGATCTGACCTTCGTTTTCTAAGTACAGCTCAGCGGCGCCAGATAAAATAATACTTGTTGGGTTTGATCCTTCATTATACAGCAAATCATCACATTGGTTATGGTCTAAATCTTTAGGTAAAAGCAGCCTTCCTTTTTCAACAATTTTCTCCCCATAATCATAAGAAGCAATATAAAAATAGTCATCTTTATGAACACAGTTTTCCATCGTTGCAATAGCACTTGGATCAACACTTGTATTAGCAAGCATTTCTCGCCCTTTATCCCAGTTTATTTGATAAATTTGCATTAAACCTCTGCTCCTAATTGCGATTTATTAATTTAACTATACTTTTTTAAACGAATCTGGTCCATTCCTAGTTATACTATTATTTTAGTTCTATCTTTTAGTCTAAGGGAGAGTGTGATGAAGATAAATGATATGAATTCCGAAAAACTATATCAAGTATTGACAGTTAGTGATTTAAAGAAAATTGCACAATCTGCAGGCCTGCATTTAACGCCGGATTTAGAAGTGCTAAAACCTTTGCTTTTAGAAAAGCAACATATCTTAGACATTGGCTGTGGTTATGGTAGAGCACTGCCATGGCTTTTACAGCATACCAAGGCACACATTACCGCAATAGAAAAAGCTCCAAATCTGTTTCGCTCAGCTTTAAGCCTTCAAGACAGCAGGCTAGAGCTAATTAATGGTGACTTTTTGCACATCAACATCCCAAAATCTTTTGATTGTGCCTTATCATTATGGACAGGAATCGCAGATTTTTCCTCAGTTGAGATTAAACAATTTGCTAAGAAAATTACAACAATGCTAACCCAGGATGGAATTTTGTGCATAGACTATATTGAAGCTATGCCTAAAAATGCTTTAAGATCCGACCAACATGAAGATATGCTTCATGTAACAGGTCTTGGGAAAGCTGAAGGTTATGTTTATCGCCCACCTTTTGATAAACTTCGAAATTTACTGGAATCCGAAGGGTTACAATATAAAGAAACACTCCACTATAACGCCGGCGGCAGCGATAAAGTCATTTATATATTTTGCATTTGATCAACTATTTGAAAATCACAAATTACCCTCTCAGCGCTAGCATATTCAAATAAACATGCTAGCGCTTGCTCCCCACATTTGCTCTTAACGTTAAAGGATATTTTGCCTTTAAATATCCTTTGACATTAAAACATTATATATTTACCTGAAAAAATGTCAATATTTTTAATGTAAATTTTGCATCCATTTTAAATAAATATATTTGCCTGAAATTTAATATCTCAATACAATATACTTATGAACAAAATATATAGAAATTAATGATTATACAAAAAAAGGCATGGAAAGAAATTAGCCATGAAATTCAGCAATACAGTGAAGAGCTATTTCAGGCCGTTGATGACATCGCTGTTTCTACAGATATTTTTTATGAAGCAAAGTACAGTTATGGGGAAAATATCTTACTAAATGGAAAATTAGCCGCACCAGAAGTACAACAGCTCACTGAATTACACTATGCACATATACCACTTTCTATTATCTTGTCAAAAAACTGTGAACTATATGTCGACAATCAAATACGCTGCATTCCCCTTGATTTACTGCCTGCAGGTAGCATATTTGGCTCCTATGAAGTTTTAGATCAGGCATTTGGCCTTAGCTCCAAGCCAATTTGGTCAATAACGGCTGGCGTAAAAAATATTTTCTCTTTACAGAAACTCACTGAGTTAATTAAGTTTAAAAAACTTCAACAACAATATAGGCTACAAGACAATATCATTCCTTACAACTACTTTAAACATTTTGATTTGTTTAAAAATATTGCGGCAGCAGAAAGAGATGACTGGGAATGCAGAGTATTGTTTTTCCCAAAAAGTGTAATCCAACCAGCTATAGAGCATAAGCCCTCTCATAGCTTACTCACTCAGTTTATTACTAAGTACTCATGGCAATCTGTGAATGCTGCAATTGACATGATGCAAAGCAGTTTACAGTGGGAAAAAATCTCCCTAGCATTATCGCAAATGAATATCAAAATTGATCAGCATAGTATTGAAGTACTAAAGCATTTAATGAAAATATCACAGGCAAAAATGCCTGGCTTCAAACTACTGGACAATGAAAATAATGCTCCTTTAAGTTTGTTTAAATTTGCACTATCAGAAGTTTATCGCTGTCGATATAAGCCAGACATCATGTCTCTTGCTGGGATACAAGAAATTCACAGACAAAAAGTGTTTTATTCATTTTTACATCCAACACTACTAGATGGAAATCCTAACTTAAGTGAACAGCTAAGAAGCTATTTTGGTTTCGCGGAACGCCTAGCATATATTATACACGTGCTTAATACAAAAATACCAGATATAAAAATGCCTATCGATATCTACAGCTCTAAAAAGAGCACTAATAGTAATCACCATATAAAATCCAATCAAATAATAAACACCACAGTTGATCATACGAATGTCACAAAGTCCCGATTCTTCCATTGTGTTGCTGAGGTTTCTAAAGTCAATGATGCGATGTAGACTTTTTCTGCCTACAGTGTTTAAATTTTCAACGGAATACTGTGCCTATAAAAGAAATTACCTTATTGTCGTAAATCACATAAGTCATTAATATTATAATATAAAATAACCATGGCAAATATATATGTGGATGCTTTTTATTTATACTGCGCTTATCGCAATTTTCGCTTTTATTCATATTTACACCAAATACAAGAAAAAACATGCTTTAAGCGCTTTTTTTAAGCTATTGACGACGGCATTAATTATTCTCTATGCCGGGTTATTTGTTTTAAAATTTAACGCGATCAGTATTTTGATTTTAATCGGGCTTGGATGTTCAATAATAGGCGATGCTTTTTTATTAGCGAAAACAAAATTTACCCATGGCCTTCTTGCTTTTTTAATCGCGCATTTGTGCTATATTGCTGCTTTTTACAGCTATGGCCATACCTTTATTTGGTGGGTGTTTATCATTATAATTGGCTATGGTGTGATTTTTTATTGCCTGCTGTATTATAATCTGTCAAAAGATAAAATAAACGTTGCTGTTTATATTGTCATCATTGCGCTTATGGTTAGTATATCAATTAGTAATCTTATCGCTTACCAAAACCTTACTTCCTTGCTAATGGCACTTGGTGCTATTTTCTTTATGGCTTCAGATTCAATTTTAGCCTGGGATCAGTTCAAAGAGCGTTTAAAACATGAACCGGTTTTAGTTATGGCAAACTACTATCTGGCACAATGGTTAATTGCATTGTCCATTGTATATTTCATCCCTGTTTAACATTATTTTTCTGTCATAAACCCTTGTGCTTTCAAACATTCCTGAATAAAAGGCCTTGCTTCTTTATGAAGCTTGGCTGCAATATCATCCGACCAGCTGTTATTTTTCTGGTTATGTGTCCGTTTAGCATAGTAGTCACGAATGTCCTGATCATATTGCGCTAATGTCTCACTATCCATATCTTGATAAGTGTTTTCATGAACGATTACTGAAAGCGGTAAGCGTGGCTTTTGCTGTGGAATTTGATCTGGATACCCTAAACAAAGTCCAAATAAGGCAAAAGTTTGCTGTGGTAATGCCAACAATTCAGCTACTTGTTTTGGATTGTTACGAATCCCACCAATAAAAACACCCCCTAAGCCAAAGGATTGTGCGGCTAAAAGCGCATTTTGACCCATTAGTGCAGCATCTACTGATCCCAGAATAACTTGCTCTGTATAGCCAAAATAACCATCAGGCACAATCTGCTGATGGCGGCGAAAATCAATACAAAACACGAAAAATTCAGCAGCCTGCTCGACATAAGCCTGGTTACCCGTTAGTTCAACAAGCTTATGCCTTTTGTGCTTGTCTGTTACCCGCACAATGCTGACACACTGCAAAAAGCTTGATGTCGAGGCACTGCTTGCCGATTGTAATATCGTTTTTAAAATACATTGATCAATGGCTTTATCATGAAACTTTCTAATAGAGCGGTGTGATTGCATTAAATCAGTAACTTCCGTCATCGTTTTTCCCATAAAATAACACTACCTTTTACTGTATCATAAACCTGTTAAAGAAACGATGACTTTAAACCAAGCCTCATAAATACTTTTCACATGGTTTTTTTTAAACAATTCACTTTGAAGGTTCAATGGTAATATCCTTTATTTCTGGGTTCTGTACTGTCGTCAGAGTTAAGTCATAACTTTTATTATTCTTTAAAACACAACCGGAGGTTCCTGCATCAAAATAGCTTTCTACTTTTTTCTCAGGCTTTCCGTGAAGCTGCACGCAAGTTTGGCCTGTGTTGGGTGTATCAGCTGGCCAGCATATTTTCTGTGCTTTACCTTGTGAGACTTTCACATCATCAAACACCTGGCACTGGTTGTTTAAACAGTACAAATAGCTATATTGTCGATGTGTTTGGAAAGTATCTCGCCGTCTGTCATCATTGGTAAATGGTGAAAAACCAAGCTCCAAATTAAAAAGGTGGCCGTCATTTGTCAACATCACCAAATACTCATGCCAGCCCTGCTGGTGCTGAGATAAATCTGTCCCTGGAGTAAAGTGTTGTGTATACGGCTGATAGCTAAACGTAAATGCTGCCCCATAGTTCATATTCGTCATACCAGGACGATCATAGGCTTTTCTTGGCTTCCACCAGACATAAAGCCAGTTGATATCGCCAGGCCCTTTCATATCCATCCCCTGATAAGAAGTGCAATAATGCCCAAATAATCCATGATACTGAAAGCTCATCTCATCACGAGTCACCCACATACTGGCAACACTTCCTCCTGCTGGCTGACCAAGTTGTAATTTATCAACCCCATCAGGCAAAAAAGCAGCTTTGTCTGCTAAATATTTCAAAGAATAAAACCCAAGCTTAGCAATATTATGCTTGTCGTCAACCATATAAGGGATATCAATGCCTATATGACGATAAGTGGTGTCTGATATCCTGCATTTAGCAATTAAGCGTCCAGTATTTTGTCCAGCTTTTTGCGTTGGCGCATAAAATGAAATCAGCTCACAGTGCTTGGTAATATCTTCTGCTACAAGCAGATTTTTTTGATCATCTATAAACGGTGCATTATTAAAAAATGCAACAGGCGTGCTGTATTTCTCGGGTAATTCAACGATTGTATTTTGCTGCTTTTCTGTCTCACCGCCAAAGACTTTTTGTAAGCTTTTCCCTAAATCTTGTAAAAAGTAATCTGATAGGCTCTGTACAGATTCTTGATACGTATTTCCAACAGGGAAATTAAAGGTGATTCCATTATTAAAAAACTCAGGATGGCTGTGATAAAGCGCAAGACGCAGTAACTGCATGTGATACAATTCATCGACAACCATATAATAGCGGGTTTTCAAATTTAAAATCTGGTTCAGTGTATACAGGTATAAAGCAAGCTTATCATCAACATCATGCAAGCTGACAAGCATCAAATCCTCGATACTTTTTTGCAGAGTTACCCATTGTAATTCATTTTCTAAAACGCTTTGCAATTCACGCGCCATCGCATCAATGCCTGAACTATTATTCATCTTAAGTGCATTACCATCAGATGGCTGCATGCTACCAGGGACACTACCGCCTAACTCTGAAATGACCTGGTATTCCTGAGTGCTACACTTTCCGCTGGCACAAAGGCTTTTTGCATAATCAAAGTAGCTGTCCTCAGTTAATTCCCTTTCAAATACTTTAAGTTTTGATAACAGTATGAACTGATCATCAATGGTAATAGTCAGATTGTTTGCATTCGCAATTTTATCATTAAAATAGTTTTGCGTATATTTCTTATCCATTGCACCAATCATATCGGCCGTTTTACTGGTTAACGACATAAGTGATGTGATTTTCTCATCCATTTGCTTTAATTTTGCATCAATCTTATCAAACCGCTGTGTATAATCAGGCTGGCCAAGACCAATAAGGCTTAAAATACCGTTGTTGGAAATAAAGCCTGCAAACATAAGCGGATAACCAGCCACTGTTGTTTTTGCACTTGCTTTAAAACCGTCAGTAAAGAATTTTTTAACGCTTTCCACTGCAGTTTTTCCCGCCTTCTCATTTGCATTGCTTTCAGCTAAGCTAAAAATCAAAAAAAGTAATGCAAGCCACATCTTATGCAGCTTGGAAACATTCACTTGCATATAATCCAACCCCTTAAATTATTATTTTTGAACTGTTTATTAAATCAGCATATTGTTGCGTTTGTCAACTTTTTTGCCAACAGAGGTAATTGTAAGATGTTGTATGTGGTATAGATGCACCATAAAAATCCCTTGGTAACTAAAAGCACATGCAAAATCATGTTATTATTGCCAAGGATAGTAAATAAAATAAAAACTCTAATCATTCAATGAAAACACTACAAGAAATATTAACTGAAGCACAATGCCATGACCGAGGCCGGCTGATATCTTCATTTATAGCACTTCAAAAACAAAAAATTGACAGTCAGTCTCATGCTTACCAGAAACTGATGAAAACAGCTAGTCTCTCGGCAAATAAAACACAGCAAAGAAAAAGAATGCTACCGGAAATTACCTATCCAAGCCTGCCGGTGGTTGACAGACTTGATGAAATAAAATCTGCGATTATCAACAATCAAGTGCTCATTGTGGCAGGGGAAACCGGTTCCGGAAAATCAACGCAATTACCTAAAATCTGCTTAGATTTAGGCTTAGGTACTAAGGGTTTTATTGGTCACACCCAACCAAGGCGCCTGGCAGCGCGTTCAATAGCCAATCGCCTAAGCCAAGAGATGCAAATTCCTATTGGTCAAGGTGTTGGCTTTAAGATTCGATTTAGTGACCAAACTGATCAAAACACTTTTGTTAAAGTCATGACTGATGGGATTTTGTTAGCTGAGATTCAAAATGATAAATATCTGTCTCAATACGAGGTTATTATCATTGATGAAGCGCATGAGAGAAGCTTAAATATTGATTTTTTATTGGGACATTTGCACCAGATTTTAAAAAAGCGCCCTGATTTAAAACTTATTATCACCTCGGCAACGATTGATCAAGCACGTTTTGCTCAACACTTTAATGCACCTATTATCGAAGTCACAGGACGGACTTACCCCGTTGAGATCCGTTATCAAGACCCGCTTGAATTCAATGATGATTTATCACAAGCAGAACAGGTTCTACGTGCGATTGATCAATTATCACATGAAAAACCCGGTGATATTTTAGTGTTCTTAGCAACCGAGCGTAATATCCATACTACCGCAGATTTTCTACAAAAAGCACAATTACGCCACACCGAAATTCTACCACTATTTGCCAGACTCTCAGCATCTGATCAGGATAAAATTTTCAATCCATCTGGTGTTGGCAGGCGTATTATCTTATCAACCAATGTCGCTGAAACTTCTTTAACTGTGCCGGGAATTCGTTATGTAATTGACAGTGGCGAGGTTAGGATTTCCCGATATAGTTACAAAACAAAAGTACAACGTTTACCAATTGAGCCAATATCACAAGCAAGTGCCAATCAACGTGCCGGGCGATGTGGTCGTATTGCTGAAGGTATTTGTATTCGACTTTATTCAAAAGAAGATTTTGACGCCCGTGCTGAATTTACGGATCCTGAAATCTTGCGTACAAATTTAGCTTCTGTCATTTTACAAATGGAAGTATTAAAGCTTGGAAATATTGACAAGTTTCCGTTTATTGATAAACCAGATTCGCGTTTTATTAAAGATGGTTACCGGCTTTTGCACGAGATTGGTGCTGTTGATACACACAACCACCATCATCACATCCAAATCACACCAGCTGGCCGGATTATTGCAAAATTTCCAGTTGACCCACGCTTGGCTAAAATGTTAGTTACTGCGCAAAAATTACATGTCTTACAAGAACTACTAATTATCGTAAGCTTCTTAAGCATCCAGGATCCACGTGAGCGGCCAATGCAGTTCCAACAAAAATCTGACCAGATACATAAACAAGACCATCATCAGGATTCTGACTTTTTGGGTATTTTGCAGTTATGGCAACGATTCTATAAGCAAACAAATACACTAACGCATCGCCAAAAACGGGATTACTGCAAGAAAAATTTCCTTTCCATATTACGAATGCGAGAGTGGCGTGAAATTTATCAACAACTTTTAAGCCTTGCCAAAGCACAAAAATGGGTGATCCATTCCAATAAAAGCGATGACGATGCTATTCATCAGGCAATTGTTTCTGGGCTTTTAAGCCATATTGGCTTTAACTATGAAGCCAAAGAATATCTAGGTGCACGCGGTTTAAAATTCCATATTTTCCCAGGTTCTTCTCAGTTTAAAAAAACACCAAAATGGATTTGCGCTGCTGAGATTACTGAAACCACTAAACTCTATGCCCGCATGGTTGCTAAAATCAAACCTGAGTGGCTGGAAACACTTGCCAGTCACCTGATTAAAAAGCACTACTTTGATCCATTTTGGAGTCAAAAGCAAAGGGCCGTTATTGCACGCCTTCGCATAAGTCTCTATGGTTTAGACATTGTGACTAATCGACCCGTTCAATATCAAAACATTGATCCGGTTCAATCACGAGAGATTTTTATCCGCCATGCCTTAGTCTATGGTGAATTTGACACAAAAGCGGAATTTTTCAAACAGAATTTATTACTTCTGGAAGCAGTTGAAGACTTAGAAAATAAGGCGCGTAAACGTGATATCGTTATTGATGATGAAACACTTTTTCAATACTATGACCAAATTATCCCTAAAGAGATTTCAAGCGGTGTTGATTTTGAAAAATGGGTAAAAACCTTATCCAAACAGGATCAAAAAAACCTTATCTTTACAAAAGATAAACTCATGCAACATGATGCTGTCAAGATTACACAAGATGCCTATCCGGATTACTTTGATTTCGGTGAGATTAAACTGCCATTATCCTATCATTTTGACCCAACTGCTTTAGATGATGGTATTACAATGCGTGTGCCTTTAATTTTAATCGATCAAATTGATCAAACTGCCTGCCAATGGCTGGTACCTGGCATGATTGAAGATAAAATTATTGCCATGATGAAAGCCTTGCCAAAAAATATCCGTAAGGCCTGTGTCCCAGTACCTCAGTTTGCCAAAGCAATACTTGAATCCATCACATTTGATCCCCGCCAGGATTTCAAAAAAGTATTAACCAAGGAGCTTGTACGGATTACTGGCATTTATTTTGAAGATAGCATCTGGGATGATGTTGAACTGCCTGCATATTTACATATGCGTTTTGAAGTCATTGACGAAAAAGGCAAAACACATGCCAGCGGGCGTGATTTAAATGCCTTACGCCAAAAGCTTCGTCATATTAAATCGACTACTATTGATAAACCAACAAGTAAATCCACATCCCAGCAAGTTTATCAAGATTGGGAGTTTGATGATTTGCCAGCCAGTAAACAAGTTAATCAGCATGGCATCAAAGTGACGATATATCCTTGTTTGATCGAGCAAAAAGATGGTGTCATTATTGATTACAAAACAACTGTAAGCGAAGCAAACCAGGAAACCTGTTTAGGGGTAAGACGACTTTTTATGCAAAAGTGTCACTATCTTCATAAATCATTAAAAGACGCAATAACCCATAAGTCACAATTAGATCTACTCTTTACAATGATTAAATACAACCAATGGCAAAATGACTTTATCCTAAAAGTATTTGATATCGCTTTTGATTTGGAAAATAAACGCCCAATTCGCACAAAAGCTGAATTTGATCAACGGCTTTTAGATGGTAAAGGACGTGTCATAGATACAGCAAAAGCCTTTAGTTCAGCGCTTTATCAACTCATGCTGAGTTTCCAAGTGCTACATAAAAAGCTTAATCGCAAGAAGCTGCCTTTAGATATCCTGGCACTTTATCAAAGCATTAACAGCCTGCTTGGCAAGCTTATTTATAAAGATTTTATCATACACACGCCGTATCAATGGTTAAAGCGGCTTGATGTTTATATTAAAGCCTTACAAGGCCGCCTGGAAAAAGCCCCTCGGAACCTATCCCAAGATCGCCAGTATCAAATTGAATTTGATCGCTTACAAGAACAATTACAAGCAAAAATCACCCAAAAAGGCTTATCCAAAGAAGATTCAGAAGTCCAAGCCATCCAGTGGCTGTTGTATGAGCTTTGGATTTCCTGGTATGCCCAGGAGATAAAAACCATTGAAACAGTATCAACAACAAGGCTTAAAAAAAGGATTCACCCGACTTTGACACTTTT
>NZ_QLIT01000055.1 GCF_003574485.1 Facilibium subflavum | reverse complement strand
GATGGTGTTATTCCACCGGGCGGGTGTAAGTTAATTATTATGGGTGGTAATACAGTTCCACTGGGAACATATGAATTTGATTTTATGATTGATGGTAAAAAATTTAAATCGCTTTCTTTGGTGGTTAAGCATATAGATTAACTGGAGCGTTTCATATGACCAACATTGATAGTTTCTTAAAGCGTTGTATATTTGTTGCTGCTGTTTTAAGCTCTTTTTGTATTTTTGCTTATGGAGAACCTCGCCAAATAGGTAATGGAATTGAGGTTGACCATAATTTATTCCAACTTAATAATATTCAGGATGTGTTGAAAATAGATAATCAGAAACAAGTTACTGAACATCTTGAATGGCATTATGGTCCAACGGCACAACTAGTTGTCATTCCTTATACACCTTCTACAGATGGTAGAGGAGATAGTACTGATAAAGATAATAAACGCTATTATCAGATGGTGTATCCTGTTGTACAGAAAATCACGCTGAAACAAGGGAATTTTAATTTAGAAAGTAATGAAAAAGAAAATATTATTCATGTTGCTGTAAACCGTGTTGATCCAGGCACAAAAAATATCATTGAAATGCAGGGTAGAATAGATAATTTAAATGTTAACTGCCGGAACAATGTTTGTATTATTCGATATGAATATATATTGCCTGAAGATTTTGACGGCAAAGACTTTATGTTACAGACTGGCTTTACATTTACCCAATATTTGTCCGGAGTAAAAAGAGTCTATGAAAGCATACAATACGTTCCTTTTCAAATAAAAAAAGAAAGCCTTTTTACACACCCGGCTGTTATCTTAGAGAATAACCGACTACAGAGTAAGCCTTATCTGGAAGAAAGTGGGAGAAGGCAAAACAGCTCAGTTATGTTTCGTTTTTTAAATGTCGGTAGCTCGCCAGCAATTCGTGCTAACTCAGATAGTCATTTAATTAACGTAAAGATCAAGCCTGATGAAAACGTTGTTGATGCAACTTTAACCTCAATAAGTGGAGATATCGATACGGCTTCCTTTTGCTTAGGGTATGATAAGTTAGCGCCAGGAATGATCTGTACTGAATCATTTAAATATGACCCTGGGTATAATGCGAGCAAAAAAAATCATGAAGATATTACAGGATCTATTCAGATAGATAGCTATAAAAAAAAGGAAATATATTCATCTCGAACAAAGTTTAATATTAGCTCGGGTATATTTAATAGTTACATCGAAGATGTTGAAAGGCCTGCAAATGCAAAAATTAATTTATGGCTTGAGCCATTAAAGCTTGTTATGGACCAGTATACAGAGATATCAAAGTATCGCCCGGTATATTGTATCCAACCTGAAAACGTTAAAATATATACAGAAATTAGTAAAAAAGGGGTAAATGAATATAGCTCTAACCATCAGCTGCAAAACATTCAACTTAAGCAAAACACAGTAAAACAATGCGAAGAAATATTAGAAAATCAATCCTGCTTTGAAACAAATGCTAAAGTTGCTTGTCAGTTAGAGTTTGAAAAAAATGAAGGATTATATTTAAAAGCGTCTGATCTTTATGTTGAGTATAATGATCCAACATTAGTAAATAAGAGGTTTAAGCAATTTATTGGTCATATTGTCCAAGAGTCAGATTTTAATTTCTCTAATTTATTATTTCTTAAGCAAGAAGCAATATCAACAAGGATTGACGGTGTTAGATATATGCTCGTATATACGCCTGAAATACGGCCATATAACTTTTCAAAACCATGGTATGCTCCTGAGTTAGATTCAGGGTATCGTGTGCCCGTGCAGGATACTTATAAGGCTTTCTGGCTAAGATGGCGAGTTGATGCTTATAAGTGGGTGGATTTTAAGCATGCTGAGTCAACCAGTGGTGATGGTAAGCTTGCAAAACCGGCCATGTCAATGCATACATTGCAATTTCATTGTGATTTTGATAACACAGATCAGCTAAAATGCTATACAATGTCAGACACACTATTACATATCCATGGCCAACCTAGAAAGCCGAACCAATTAGACTTTTTAAACGCAGAAGCTTTTGATGTGGATATGCATATTACAGTGAGCGACATTCGCTTAAGTCAATTACATGATGCGCACTTTTTAAAAGTATTACCTTATTTTTTCCCAGAGCTATCAGACCGTGTCGGTTATTTTATTGACATTACACATAGCCCATACCAGAAAAAACTGCATATTAAATATACTGGTGATGCAGGGCGATTATATGTTGCGCAAGGTGATGTTGATGAGGGCTTTTATAACACCTATTTAGCAAAAATTTTGCCTAAAAATGCTCAGCTGGCTAATATATTTGAAGCAAAAGAAATATTAATTCCAAGAAAAGATAGTTTAGATCAAACTGCATTGGTATTGGATTTACTCAAAAACAGGACTGAGGTAACGTTACGGTTTTTGTATGTTAATAATGATCAGGCGAATAAAGATAATCCGACTTATACGTATTATAACACTATTTTAACATTAACGTGTCGCTCGGGTGGGTCAGCACTTGATATAGAATGTATTGATGAAGCTGGTGATTATTCTATATTTGATAATATAAAGTATCAGTTTGTGAAGAAAAATGAGTATGAATATGACCTTATATTAACGAACACGGAGAGTTCTAAAGAGACTAAATATACATCTTCTGATCACCTATCTACCGATGATGAGTGGTCAAGTAGTAATGGCCGTTATGGCCTTAAGTTTGAGCATGGGAAAGGCTTTATAGTAACAGATTATGAAGATAATATTCAATGGGCGTTAACGCGGTTAAATCAGGATCTTTTACAGCGTTATAAAGACCTTGGCTGGGGTCCAGCAATTGACAGCTCCAAACTTAAAATCTGCGGTAATGAAATTTGGTTTGGTAGTGGTGTAGCAAGCAATAATGGTGCCTGGGCGAAATACTTTACTTTAAATATGGAAGATGGTTCACAAGGCGTTGCTGAGCATGGGGCAGAATGTCCGGATGATAAGCGTAACAGTACATTTTTGCAAGTACAAAATGATGGTAATGTTGTGCTTTACAAAGGTGGTAGTGCCGACCCAGATAATGCAATTTGGGCAAGTAAGTGGGAAGGTCAAAGCCAGGTGTTGGTTGAAGAAAGTCAGGAAAAATATTTCACAAGAGATGATATATTAGCGTATAACGGCAAGGTTTGGCTTAATAATAATGGAACTTATGCATTAAAGCTTGTTAAAAAACCAGTAAAGATGATTAACACGGATAATATTTTCGAGAGAGTTGTGCTTGTGGTTGAACATTTACAAACAGGGACGCAAAGGCAGTTGGAATTCTCTGAAAAAATGATGTCTCATTGGACAAATAGTACGACATTTGATGTGGATCAAATGGCCTTTTATTTTGATCATGAATATCTGTTTATTGGCTACGAGTCGTTATGGAAATGGAACCAGCTTTTTAGTGGTGAGGCGGCAAGGGAATACAGAAATTCCAGTGCAGTAAAATATAATGTGATCACCGGAGAGAGTTTTATGGATAATGATAAAGATAAACTACGTGTCACATCAACTTATGGTCCTTCAAAATACGTTATGCAATTCCGTGATGATGGCCAACTGCTCTATATTGAAAAAGATAAAGAAACAGATCGCATACTAAACACATGGGTGCTTGAGTAGCGTTAAGATAAAAGAGGATTTAATATGGCTGGACAAAAAGTTGTAGGACATAAGCCGCTAAATAGCTTTTGGCAAGCGTTACTAATATTGATGCAGCGCTATATCAATTTTGGTGTTGTGCTAATTATATCATTTTTCTGTGTGAACTTTGTATATGCTGATGACGATAATATTCCTGTGCCTGAGCTTTGTCATTTTGATATTGTCTTGAAAAACAACAACCATAATACAGTACCGATTAAAATATGGGTAGCAAGTTTTGATAGACCAGTTTACGGTTGGTATAAAGGAGATAATCCCCCGCCAATAGAACATGTTCCACACTCTGATTTTAAACTTGTTGCAACTTTAAAGCAGAATGAGCAAGCACATTTTAACAGACATACTCTTGGTGGGTGGGACAGTAAAATCACTGGACGTGATCCAACAGAAAAAGTACAAGGGTATCGATATTTATTTAAGATTGAAAATATCCAAAACAGGCATCAGGTTTTGGGCACTTATTATTTCTATATGAGTTGTAAAGCCTATTATAGGGGAGGGAAAAAAAGCGCTAAAACTGGTTTTGTTGAAATTGGGTCTTGGGTTCCTTTTGGTGATGAGTTTATGCGAGTAGCAGAGATGAAGGTTTCTTGTAGGGAGTATTCGAAATACACCTTTGTCATAAAAGATAAAAGACAAATACCCTATATGCAGCCAGAGCATGCAAAGTATCATAAGCGACATGAGATGTCCTTTTCTACTAATCAGTGCACAGAAGAGTAGGAAAATAATGTCAGCTGGAAAACACTTATCTTGCCTATTTTTAAGCCTTTATGTTAGTACAGTTGTTGCTGATATTGGTGTGTGGGGGAATATTATTATGATTAATGATCTAGGTAGGGAAGATCAGCCATCACTAACAGGATTTCGTGTAAGTAACAACAGCCCCTATGCGGTTGAGTTTTTAGGTGCTAATGGTGGAGGTGTTCAATTTAATACAATAGAAGATAACTTTAACACACCAGAAGGTGCCGAGTATACCTTTACGAATCGGTTTCTAGCATTAGAAGATGATACGCCTGAAGCGCAGGCTTTTTTCCGTATTTGTCCCCATGGTTATTCAAGATGTTTGTATTTTAAACTTGTATCGCTTCGTCGTGATTATGGCTTTTATGGTTATACAGGTAATAAGGCAGCTGATGAACATCAAAAAGACTTTAAAGGCTACGTACAATCTTTAACTACTGTCTCCCCGGTGGAGGCTGCATTAACAAGCCATGGTGTTTCTTTTGTCACGATCATGGGAGGGCTATATAATTTACAACGTATTGCAAGCTATCAAAAAATGGTGAACTCACTGCAAGCTGAGCTTGGAACAGCAACAAAGAATCTACTAAATGCATCAAATAAAGCCAATCTGACAAGTCAAGATATTCAGCAGCTTAATAGTGATATTTCCGTTGCCCAAAATAACATAAAAGAAATGAAAAGCGAAATAAATGAGATGAAGAATTTCAGGAAAAAATATGGTAGTGCTGAAAATAAGACCGCTTTGTTTAAAGATGGCAAAGAAAATTTCCAGCACTACCATAATAATATGAAGTCAACAGAAAAAATGGTAACAAACTTAAAAAAGGAGGAGTTTAAGCTGACAACAAAACATGAAAGTAGAGCCAATAAACTCAATACAGCAAAACAGAATTATGATCATTTAAGAAATAAGATCCAATCAGCACAAGCAAATATAAAAAAAACAGGCGTAGGAAGGGCTGTTAATTCCAAATTTTGGACAACGTTTACGATGGTTGTTATTCCTGTTATAGCAACATATGTCGGCTTATTAAGAAGTACACGTGGCTCTCACCAGGGCTTATGGGAAACAGCTTTTATGGCTTATAGCTTAGAGAAAATCACTCAGGACGATGTAAATATGTATAGCTTTATTCCTGAGGAAGCTTTACAAACGGATTTTGATTTTATAGATGGGAATACCGCGTCTGAAACAATACGCTTGTCATTTGATGGTGATGATATTGATAACCAGCCTATTGTGGAAATGAGTTTATCTGTACTAAGCAATGTTTGGAACCGTGCGCTTATTCGTAAGGATAAAGAAGGTGACTGGGGGGAGGATAAGTTTCGCGGGGTATTGAAAGAAGAGGCGCGTTGGGGAGTTCCAGAAGTGGAATGGAAACAGTCTGGGGCTTTGCTATTATCTATCAAATCATTTAATGATCTAGAGTTTATTAATTTATATCAGTCTGAAAAAGAAGCCAGGGAGTTAATGGACATTGGAACCTCAAGTATGATGATATTTGATGCCCCAGAGCTTTATAGAGGGGATGCGGATTTATCAAAGATTAATTTAGAGCAGGATTTGCGTGTGCTTGAGGCAAGCAGTAATGACGATCAAGATACTAAAACACTGCCTTTAGAGGCATTATCAATCAAAAATGGTGAATATGGTA
>NZ_QLIT01000054.1 GCF_003574485.1 Facilibium subflavum | reverse complement strand
AGTTAGATGGATGGGCTCTTTTCCAGAGATTGATCATAGATTTAAGCGGTTATCGAATGCTCGGATTGTAACCAACAGAAAAGGGAAAAGAGCCAAAATTTTATAACGAGTTATTCAACTTGCCGGTAATTGCTGGGTAATTGCTGTTATATGGATGGGCTCGGTCTCCAATTTTAGTTGTATCGTTACAACCCAAAACAATTTGATACATTTTTGCTATAGTTATATTTTGTCTTATATGTTAGGATTTATCCATTGTCTGGTGGATTTTTTGTCCAATAAAACTTAGGAGCTTAAAATGAATGCAGAGATTTTGATTTAGGTTCTGTGAACCAAAAAAACTACAAGATGTGAAATTAAGTTGATTTAATTTAATTAAAAAATGATTTGCAAGGTTGCAATCCTTGGTTTTAAATATATTTGAGAAAAACAACAAAGGATTGCAAAATGCATTATCACATAAATGAAAATGCTTGGGAAAAGATTTATGAATTTTTAATGACGGTAAAGAGGATACACTGCAAAAATACGGAATCTTTGCGTTTATTCGTGGAAGGGGTTTACTATGTGTTACGAACGGGTTGTCAATGGCGTATG
>NZ_QLIT01000053.1 GCF_003574485.1 Facilibium subflavum | reverse complement strand
TGGACAATGCCAATTAGAAGCTGGAGTGAAGCAATGCCGTATTTTTTAATTAAATTTGAAGGCAGAATTTAAGTACTATGAAAAATTTACACAGTTAGATGGATGGGCTCCAACTTGACCTACCCGCGCGCTTTTAGGGACACTTTTTCTTATTGAATTTCATTGTATTTTTAACTTTTCTGCTTTCTATACGGCCATAATCTGCATTGATCTCATCAGATGCTGTTGTAACATCAAGTGCATTCAACCCTGTTGTGGTCAGAATTAACTATATGGCGTGTTAGTGCATGGAAGATTGTTGGTAGTATTATGGAAATATTAAAATAGCGTAAAGCTTACCCAGGAATTAACACTATTTCAATGTTAACATCATGATTCTTTTGTAGCATAAACCAGAGTAAAGGAACGTTATCTATATGGAAAGCCCTATGATCAGAAGAGTCGTTACAACAATTAAAGATAATGGTAAGTCATCGATACTGCAGGATATGAGTATCCAAAACGTACAAGCACCATTGCCAGATATTATGCCAGACTTTAAATTTTATAATATCTGGTCTACTGATGTCATGCCAGTAAATCTTAAGTCAGATACAGACCCGACTTATAATAGGTATATCCCAACACAGCCATTAGCAAACGGTTCAATGTTCAGGGTTGTGGATTATCCACCAGAGAATCAATTGATGACATTAATTAAAAAAATGAATACAGATGAGCTAGCGGCTTTTGAAAAAAGCGTTGGTGTTAAATTAATTTTAGATGGCCCGCATCCCTTTATGCATGTAACTGACTCAATAGACTATGGAATCGTGCTGGAAGGCGAGATTTTTTTAGTCCTGGATGAGGACGAAACGCTCGTGAAAAAAGGAGATATTGTGATACAAAAAGGGACAAATCACGCATGGTCTAATAGATCCTCATCAATATGTCGTATGGCATACGTTCTTTTAGATGGTCTTTGAAATTAAATAACTATTTCAAAAACAGGTATGGTTTCTTATTAGTCGCTGATGCCATGGCATTTACTGGCTTCGGGATAATGATAAATAGCTGGCTATTTTCTATCACTAAAAAACCAAAATATGATCAAAATACCGTAAGAATTACCAGTTTTTTCTCTTTTTAAATCTTATATGCTTTTGTGATTGCAATCAAATGAAAATTTGGACAAGAGGTATCGGTGGCAAACCAATATGCTGATAGCTTTAAAAATCATATTGAGAAGCTCAGTGGCAATTCAATTGAAAAAGTACTGAAAGATTGTCATTTATCGGGAATGAGCTATGCGCAGGTTGCCAAGAGATATGGCTATCAAACAGGGACGGTACGAAAGTGGTGCAGGCGCTATGCCATTTGCCTTGCTGCAGCGTCTGAGAAAAAAGGCAGTAATCAAGAGGGGTTTGATCTTCATGCCTATGTTAAAGCTCAGATTCATCAAAAGCCGCTGAATAACTTCAATGTGTTAAGCAAAAAGTGGCTGCATTTTAAGGAAAAACAATGAAACTTAGTAAACTATTAACGCCTATGATTGCTGCATCGGCTGCAATTGTTGGTCTTTTATTTGGTTATTTATTTGGTTATGATGTTGGGATTATTTCCGGTGCCATTATTTTCGTTAAACCTTATTTCATGCTGTCGTCAAGCCAGGTTGGCTTGATTGTCAGTGCGGTGGCCTTTGGTGCATTTATCTCAGCCTTATTATGTGGGCGGCTTGGTGATCGCTATGGCAGGAAAAATTTATTAATTATTACAGCGATACTGTTTGGGATTGGATCTTTAATTTGTGGTGTGTCAACTTCGATTGATCAACTATGCACAGGTCGAGTCATACTTGGTGTGGCTGTCGGGCTTGGGTCATTTACAGCACCACTTTACATATCAGAGATTTCACCAAAAAATATCCGTGGCCGTTTGGTGACCTTTAACCAGTTTGCAATCACACTTGGGATCTGTCTTGCTTATGTGGTTAATCTGGTCTTTGCACAATCTGGTAATTGGCGTGCTATGCTGCTTATGGGGGTGCTTCCTGCCGCTTTATTGTTAATTATGCTGGTTTTTCTGCCTAAAAGCCCAAGGTGGCTTATGGCGCGCAATCAACCTAAAAAGGCCAAGGAAGTATTAGAAAAAATCCATGGATATGTCCAGGCGGTAGCGGAGTTTAATGAAATCAGAACCATTATTGATAAAGAAAGAAATAAAACATCTATTTTTAACCGTCAATACATTAAGCCATTATTGCTTGGCGTTACCATTAGCATTATTACACAGGCGGTTGGCATTAATGCCATTATTTATTACGCCCCAGTGATATTTAAATTAACTGGCTTTTCAAAAAATACCACAGCAATATTCGCTACTTTAGGAGTAGGAATGACGAATGTACTTTTTACGCTGCTTGCAATCCTTATTATCGACAAAGTTGGCAGACGTAAATTACTGTTAAGCGGTCTGTTTGGTATTGTTTTAAGCTTAGCCGTTATTATTGGTGCATTCTCAGAAGATGTAAATGCCGTTTCACTGGCCTGGTTAACACTTGTGGCAATGCTTGTGTTTATTGCCTGTCAGGCTTTTAGCACAGGACCTGCCTGCTGGCTTATCCCTGCTGAGATTTTTCCAACAAAAATTCGCAGTGCAGGTGTCGGTATCTCAACGGCTTGTAATTGGGGAACAAACGTCATCGTTGCCTTTTTATTTCCCGTTATTTTGTCAAGCTATGGTGCCGTAGCTGCTTTCTCACTTTTTCTGGTTATTGGCGTGATCGGTTTTATTTATGTATTTTTTAAATTGCCTGAAACTAAAGGGACTTCCTTGGAGGATATTGAGGCAAATATTTTACAGGGTGCGCCTTTAAGACAATTAGGAAGTGCCCCGCTAGCTGATATCTCTTTGGCCGTTTCACCTTCATATGATATTAATGATCAAATAAATTGTACTCTACCATAAAAAACCACGCTTTCTTCATCAAACGCCAGGGTCACCTGATTTCCCTTCGACATAGCAGGCAAGTATGTTATAATTTGGCCTAGTTTTTGTTTTATCTAACATGGTTTAGCGTTTCTATGACAACACAATTTGCCAATGAAGTTTTTCCTGTCAATATTGAGCAGGAGTTAAAACAGTCTTATCTTGATTATGCCATGAGCGTGATCGTCGGGCGTGCCTTGCCTGATGTGCGCGATGGTTTAAAACCCGTGCATCGCCGCGTTTTATATGCGATGAAAGAACTTGGGAATGATTATAACAAAGCATATAAAAAATCCGCACGTGTTGTCGGGGATGTTATTGGTAAATATCACCCACATGGTGATACGGCGGTATATGATACCATCGTGCGTATGGCGCAACCTTTCTCGCTTCGCTATATGCTTGTCGATGGGCAGGGGAACTTTGGTTCTGTGGATGGTGATTCGGCTGCGGCGATGCGTTATACCGAAGTCAGAATGGCAAAAATTGCGCATTCGCTGTTGATTGATATTGATAAAGAAACCGTTGATTTCTCGCCAAACTATGATGAAACTGAAACAATTCCAGATGTGCTGCCAACAAGAGTTCCTAACTTATTAGTTAACGGCTCATCAGGTATTGCTGTGGGTATGGCCACCAATATTCCACCACATAATTTAAATGAAGTCATTGATGGTACAATTGCGTTGATTCACAACCCTGATCTTTCGATTAATGCGTTGATGGAATATATTCCAGGGCCTGATTTTCCAACTGGCGCATATATCAATGGCCGTTCCGGTATTGTTGATGCTTATCACACCGGTCGTGGGCGTGTTATCATGCGGGCAAAGGCCGCAATTGAGCAGAATAAAAAAACTGATCGTGATCAGATTATTGTTACCGAGATTCCTTACCAGGTAAATAAAGCAAAATTAATCGAGAAAATTGCCGAGCTTGTCAAAGATAAAAAAATTGAAGGCATTTCAGAGCTTCGAGACGAATCTGACAAAGACGGTATGCGAATTGTGATTGATGTCAAGCGCGGTGAAGTGCCAGAGGTGCTATTGAATAACCTTTATGCACAGACACAAATGCAGTTAAGCTTTGGGGTAAACATGGTGGCTTTGGTTGATAACCAGCCTAAGCTTTTAAATTTAAAAGAGGTTATCGAAGCCTTTATTCGTCATCGAAAAGAAGTTGTTACACGCCGGACGATTTATGAGCTAAGAAAAGCAAGAGAACGTGCCCATATTTTAGAAGGCCTGGCGGTTGCCCTATCGAATATCGATGAGATGATTGCCTTGATTAAGGCTTCAAAAACACCGGCTGAAGCAAAAGAGGCCTTACTTGAGCGAAGCTGGGATGGTAAGCTTGTTGAATCAATGCTTGTTGGTGTTGATAAAGAGTTATACAGAGTGGATGGTCTTGCTTCTCATTATGGGCTTCATGATCAAAAATACTATTTATCACAAGCCCAGGTCGATGCGATTTTAGAGCTTCGTTTACATCGCTTAACAGGACTTGAGCAAGATAAAATTATTAATGAATTTAAAGAGCTTCTTGTCAAAATTGAAGGTTATATTGAGATCTTAAAAGATATTAATCGCTTGTTAGAAGTGATTTGTGAAGAGCTAGAGGATGTTAAGTCCCAGTTTGGTGATGCACGCCGCTCTGAAATTATCGCTTCACAATTAGATTTAGGCTATGAGGATTTGATAAGCCAGGAAGACATGGTAGTGACCTTATCTTATGATGGTTATGTGAAATCGCAGCCATTAAGTGATTATAATGCACAAAAACGCGGTGGTCGCGGAAAATCATCAACACAAATGAAATCAGAGGATTTTGTTTATAACCTGAGTATTGCCTCAACACACGATACGATGCTTTGCTTTTCAACTTTTGGTAAGATTTATTGGAGCAAAGTGTATGAGTTCCCGCAGGCAGGCCGTAGTGCAAAGGGTAAACCAATCAATAATGTTTTACCGTTAGAGGCCGGTGAAAAGATTACCGCAATGCTTGCTGTATCAGATTATACACCAGGCTGGCATGTGTTTATGGCAACCAGGCAGGGTACCGTGAAGAAAGTAGATCTTGAAGCATTTTCACGGCCGCGCAAAGGTGGCATCTATGCTATTACACTTGATGAGGGTGATGAGCTGATGCATGTCAAATTAACCAATGGCGCACAAGAGGTGATGATGTTCTCAGATGCCGGCAAAGCCATTCGGTTTAATGAAGAAGATGTCAGAGCTATGGGACGCACGGCCAGAGGTGTTCGTGGCATGCGCCTTCAGGAGAATCAAACGATTGTCGCCTTGATTGTGACAGAGCCAGATAAAGGCATGGTGTTAACCGCTACAGAAAATGGTTATGGAAAGCGAACACCTGTATCTGAATATCGCAAAACAGCCAGAGGTTCACAAGGGGTAATCTCCATTGCAACTTCTCAACGAAATGGTCTGGTGGTTTCTGCCAACTTAGTCAATGAAGATGATGATATTATGCTGATGACAGATCAGGGTATTCTTATCCGAACCCATGCCAATGAAGTCCGTGAAACCGGGCGTTCAGCGCAAGGTGTGCGCTTGATTAATCTTAAAGAGCAGGAAAAACTGGTCAGTGTTCAGGTGGTTGGCCCTGATAGCCAGGATGATGACATCGATGGATTAGAGAATGATGTTGATGACCAAAATGATGGGGCTTCAGAGCAGTTGTGAAGAATATAACCATTCTAGGTGCGACAGGCTCCATTGGTCAAAATACTTTATCTATTATTGCTGATAACCCATATGATTTTAGTGTTTATGCATTATCCGCACATACACAGATTGATCGCTTATTCACTCAGTGTTTGCAGTTCTCTCCAAAGTATGCCGTCGTTGCCAATAAAGATCTGGCCGCACAATTAACCACAAAGCTTAAAGCACAAAATAGCACAACAACGGTGTTATATGGTCAAAAGGCGCTTATCGATATTGCTTGTGATGATGCAGTGGATATGGTGATGGCAGCCATTGTTGGTATTGCCGGATTAACGCCGACTTATGAGGCGATTAAAAAGGGTAAGAAAATTTTATTGGCGAACAAAGAATCCCTGGTAACCGCAGGGCATCTTTTTATGGCTGCCGTTGAGAAATATAACGCATTGCTTTTGCCGGTTGACAGTGAACACAATGCAATTTTCCAGTGTTTATCTTCTTTTAATAAAAAGGCTGATAAGGGGGCGGTTGAAAAAATTATTTTAACCGCATCTGGTGGGCCATTTCGTCAGAAAACTTTAGCGGAGCTTCAACATGTTACACCTGATGAAGCCTGTGCGCATCCAAACTGGTCGATGGGTAGAAAAATATCGGTAGATTCATCCACAATGATGAACAAGGCATTAGAGGTGATCGAGGCATATTGGCTATTTGGCATGCCTATTGAGAATATTGAAGTGCTGATTCATCCGCAAAGTATTGTGCACTCAATGGTAAAATATTGCGATGGCAGTTTTATTGCACAGATGGGTACACCTGATATGAAAACCCCAATAGGTTATGCAATGTATTATCCAAAAAGGCATTTTATTGATGTACCGAACCTGGATTTTACGCAAAAAGCCTTAACGTTTGAACAAGTCGATTTGAGCCGTTTTGGGGCATTGAAGATTGTATTTACTTTGCTAAAAAATAAAGACTATGCGGGAAATATCGTGTTTAATGCAGCAAATGAGGTGTTGGTAGAAGCCTTTTTGTCTGGGCAAATTAAATATCTGGAAATCATTGATTACATTGAAAAAGCATTGAGTAAGGCAAACTTTAATGCGCCAGGGGATATTGATGAAGTGATTGCTATCGATCAGCAAACGAGATTACTGGTAAATGATTTTTTTGCTTGATGATAGCAAAACCAAATGATTAAATATACCATCAAAGAACGTTATGGTTTCGTTTACAACACAAATTTTTTGCGTGTATTGCTGATGAAGTTGTAAAAAATAAAGAGAGTAAGGAAGATTGGCTTGAGCTTATCATTAAGAAAAATTGTATTATTGACATTGTTTGGCTTTATGCCAGTAACCGGCCTTTATGCCGCTGATAAATTTGTCGTCTCTAACATTGATATACAAGGACTTGACAGAATTTCAAAGGCAACGGTGTATGATGATTTAGGTATTCAAAAAGGCCAAGAAGTCAATGCACAAGTGACAAATCAGGCGATTAAATCTCTTTATAAAACAGGCTTTTTTAAGAATATCCAGCTTTATCAAGACAATAACAAGCTAATCGTCAAGCTTGAAGAGCGCCCAGGAATAAGCTCGGTTGATTTTGATGGTAATGACAAGATTAAAAACGAAGATATGCGCAAAGTCTTAAGACAAGCCGGGCTTGATGTTGGTAATATCGTCAATCCGGAAGTTTTGTTTCAGGTCAAGCAGTCCTTATTGATGCAGTATGCGATGCTGGGGTATTATTCAACAAAAGTTGATATACAGCAAATTAAGCAATCACGCAATCGTGTGGCGATTAAAATTCATATTGCCGAAGGCCGCCAGGCAGTTATTCGCCGTGTGAATGTTCTGGGCAATCATCATTACTCAGCAAAAGATTTATTGGATAATATTACCTTAAAAACACCATCGATATGGAATTTCTGGGGCGTTTTTAGCTCAAATACCACCTATTCGCCACAGAATATGCAATCCTCGGTTGAAGGGTTAAGCAATTATTATATGAACAATGGTTACCTTGATTTTCGTGTTATTAACCAGCAGGCTTCATTGACACCGAATAAGGAAAATGCTTATATTGCATTTGATATTACAGAAGGCGATGTTTATAAGGTCACAAAGGTTAATCTTCAAGGTAAATTTGTCATACCAAAGGATGAGCTGCAAAAGTTGGTACAGATTCATGCCGGAGAAGTGTTTTCACGGCAAAAAGTCCTTGATAGTGCCAAGGCAATGACAAATGCTTTGGGCGATAAAGGCTATGCATTTGCAAAGGTCAATCCATTGCCAAAAGTAAACAAAGATAACAAAACTGTCGCGATTACTTTTTATATCGACCCGGGTAAAAAAGTCTATATTAACCACATTAATTTTTTGGGTAATAATGTTACCAATGATTATGTGTATCGTCGTCAGATGCAATACTATGAATCAGGTGTCTATAATCAGTCGATGATTGATCAATCAAAGATTAAATTGCAACGTATGCCCTTTGTTGAGGATGTCAAAGTGACAAAGCAGCCTGTACAGGGCACCGATGATATGGTCAATATGGATTATGCGATTAAAGAGCGAAGTGCGAATAAAGTCAGTATGCAGTTAGGCTATTCACAGCTTTATAATTTTATGATCGGTGGCAGCTTCGATTTGCCTAATATTTTAGGCACTGGCAATATGTTCTCAATTGGTGCCAACCTTTCAAGTGTTTACCAAAGTTTAAACATGTCTTACACCAACCCGTTTTTCACACAATCAGGTGTCAGCCAGACAATGGGTATGTATTTATCCAGAACGGATTATGATAATACCGATATCGCCAATTACCGCTTAAATCAATATGGTGCGACACTTGGCTATAGTATCCCGACTTCTGCGTTTGATTCAGTCAGCATCGGTGGCGGTATCGATCACACACAGGTATTACAGCCAACTGGTGGGACCTCAAGTATTTTGAGCTGGTTTAGTGAAAATAATGGTAATCAAAGTAATTTTAACACATTAACTTTTAACCTTGGCTGGAATCATAACTCAACTAATCGCGCGTTTTTCCCAACACATGGCACAACTTTTGGCTTAAATGGTACTGCTGCAGTTCCAGGAAGTGATCTTCAATGGTATAAGGTCACAACATCAGCAGGATACTTTCATCCACTATATGGTGATATAACCTTATCTCTTCAAGGTGGTGCAGGTTATGGTGATGGCTATGGTAAAACCGATGAGCTTCCATTCTTTCAAAACTTCTACGGTGGCGGCTGGGGGTCTGTTCGTGGTTTTGCTCAAGGTGGTATGGGGCCGGTTGATACCTATACGCCAAATGGTGGAACAGCAGAGCAGGGTAGCGCTGTTGGTGGTAACTTAAACGTTTATGCCAATATCGATATTCTCTTCCCAATACCGGGTGTTAAAGACAGTCGTAATATGCGTTTGGGCGTGTTTTTTGATGCCGGGAATGTTTATAATACCTACTCATACCCACAAGGTACACTATGGTATGAGCCTAGCTCGCCTTCATCACCAACGTTTTCAAACCTGCGTTACTCGGTTGGGGTTGAGTTTAGATGGTTGTCACCATTGGGTGCGATGGCATTTAGTTTAGCCAAACCGCTTAACGTTAAACCAGGGGATTCAACACAGATATTCCAGTTTACACTGGGTCGAACTTTTTAATTGAAAGTATGAACAAAAGGAGCCAAAAATGAAGAAAGTAATCACAGCAGCAGCACTCTCAGCAGCATTGATAAGTGGTGCAATAGCGGCAGAAAGTAAAACAACAACATTAAAAATTGGTATCGTAAACCCAATTGAAGTTTACCAAAGTGTGCCACAGGGTGAACAAAGCATTAAAGCCTTACAAGACAAACTACAACCTAAAGTGACAGAGCTTCAAGATAAGCAACAGATGCTTGTGAAAAAAATGCAGAAATTACAAAACGATGCACCAACGTTAACACAGGATGATTTAAATAAACAAAAAGAGCAGTTGGACAATTCTCAAAAGTCACTACAATCACAAATGCAAGCCTTCCGCCAAAGCGAGATGCAACAAGAGCAGGCAATTGCACAAACTTTTCAAACAAGCTTTAACACAGCAGTGAAAAAAGTAGCCAAAGATGGCGCGTATAGCTTGATTTTAAGCTCACAGGCTGTGGCCTATTCTGATGATAAAGTAAATACAGATGTAACTAAGCCAATTATTGATGCGATGTCAAAAGATACACAAGCAACAGACAAAAAAGCAGATAAAGATAGCAAGAATAGCAAAGAGAGCTCCAATAAAAAGCATAAGTAGCTGTCTTATGAATTAGTACAAAAGCACTAAAACATGGAATTAAATATTGCCAGCTTAAGCGGAAAAACGATAAGGCTTGTGCTTTTATCACATGCGCATCTGGCAGGACTGCAACAGGCAGTGAAAGATGGCAATTTATGGGAACTATGGTTTACTGTTGTCCCAACGCCTGAGGATATGCACCAGGAAATCACGCGTAGATTAGCCCTTTATCAGCAAGGTAGCATGTTGCCATTTACTGTTATCTGCCAAAAAACGAACAATATTCTGGGTATGACAACGTATATGAATATTGATCATGCCCAAAATCGTCTTGAAATAGGCAGTACATGGTATGCAAAGTCTGTGCAAGGTAGTGCGGTGAATGCAGAATGTAAACTGTTATTGTTGGCACATGCCTTTGAGGTGTTAAAATGCATTGCTGTTGAGTTTAGAGCACATCGCTTAAATTTAATATCGAGAAAGGCGATTGAAGCGATTGGTGCGAAATTAGATGGAATACTGCGTAACCACCGCAGGATGGCTAATGGCACACTTAGAGATACTTGTGTATACAGCATTCTTGATAGTGAATGGCCAGCAGTAAAAGCACATTTACAGCAGAAATTAAAACAAAAGATGGCAATATCGGATATGACTGTCACGAGGTGAAAATTGCTTTTAACTTGATAGCTTTACTACTCAACTGTAACACCTAAGATAATTACTAACAGCATAAGAAAGAGTAGCCCCGTATAAAAGATGATACGAATTCCCTTGATAGTACGGGTTGAGTTTACTGAATTTAATGTGACTAAGGTGATCATAATCTGCAAGGCATAATAAACAGCAAATGCCTTTGAGGCAATGGTAATTACTTCGTTAATATCTGTCAGCCATACCAGTGATAAAGCGATAACAACCACAACAATATAGCTGTTATTCAGAGATAGCTTTTGCTTGGTTGCCTCAACAAGAAGTCCTGCGCTGCCTACAGTATCTGCAATTGCTGCACTAAACTGACTCATAATGGCTGCAATAACGAGCAAAACTGCAAGCGCTGATGCCACAACTTTGCAGACATCGATAATGGTTGTTTCATCAATATGTTCAATGTTATTAAAAATAACCATAGCAAGTGCAGTGAAAGCGATATAAATAACACCTGAAATTAATTGTGCATAACGCATGGTTTTTACGCGTACTTTTCTGCTATAAGCATCACTAAGGTAACGTGAAGTCTCAAAACCTTGTACAATAATCAACATACCAAGAACCTTTCGAAAAGCCATCCAGAGGCTATCGTGAGGTGTGGCTCGTATTATCCATTGGCCTTGGATTAGCAGTTCGCCATTATATAAAAAACAAGCAATTATGGTTGCGAAAATAATAGCAAGCTTTGTATTAACCGAATAAATTTCCAAATCCTCTAACATAGAGAGTCCTTTTAGCTTGCCGACAATCCCAATAAATACCAGTATTAAACTGGTCAGTCCGTTTTCATATAACACATTTGTCACGCTAATACTATGCATAATAAATGCTGATAAAAGCTTTAAATAAAATGCAATTGAAATGGCATAAGCTAAACCTAAAACGGGGCGAGATAGTTTTTCTATACGTGGTACCCAAGCAGACTTCGTAGATTTTACTAATGGCTCGGCATGTTGAATATTAAATCGCAAACTGCCACCTAGCCCATAAGCAACAAGGATAATGCAAACCATCATACCAAGCGCCCATTTTCCTGTAATAAGCAAAAGTAATGGCGTTGATACTAAAAATCCACTGCCAATGATAGAGGCAAGTGGTGTAATTGTGGCGCGCCATAAATTTGACTTAAACCATTTGCTATAAAAAAGCGTCCATAAGGCCAGGATTGCTGCTGCAATGGCAATACTGTTCATCAGCCAGTCTGCAATCATTGAAAGTCTCTCAAGTTTAAGTAATTAAGCTTAAGAGATAATAAGCTACTATCCGCTTTTAAGGCTTGTGCTGGTGCTTTAATTTTATAATCTAAAAGCGGCTTCTTTGCTTGTGGCATATAATTTCCTCATCAATACATAATAATAACTATAGCATTTAGTGAATAAAAGAAGACCATAAAAAAGTGTGGGGCACTTTGAACTTAATCTTTACAAAATAAACAAAGGCTTTTTGGCTTCATAGTATAGCGCTGACCCGCCAAGCTGCAATTGAGTGTTTTCTGAAAGCCAGGCGGCGCTATAAAAGCAACTATTTTTAGTTGCTTTTTTTGATTGCCTTGTTATAATCCTTATTATAAATAGTAGGTTTATAATAGTGCATGGGTAGTAAAAAAGAAAAACTAATAAACCGATTAAAATCAAAACCCAAAGATTTTAAGTGGTCTGAACTAAAAGCATTATTAATTAGTCTTGGATACCAGGAATATAATGCTGGCAACACGAGTGGTTCAAGAGTTAGATTTTGTTTGGATGGGAAGCACACCATTATGTTGCACAAACCGCACCCTACCCCTGTATTAAAACCATATCAAGTAAAACAAGTACTCGAACAATTAATAAAAGAGGGGCTAATATGAGTGCGCCAAGCAAAGCTAAGGCAATCAAGCTGGACAATCCAGCCCAGAAAAAGGCTAGCCACCAGTCTGGAACCGAACTACACATAATGCAAGGTAACGAACATTATGAAGCTGTAGTAAGGGCGGTCTATCAGCCACAACGCGAGTGAAGGTATTGAGCCCCGTAATATACCATCGTCGCACCTGATCAAGGTTTTCATATGCCTGAAATCAGCACTACGCAATACGTAAAGGCGAGTATGCGTGGAGGTGTCGGGGTCTGAGTCCGTAGCGGGTAGATGAACTGATTGCTTTGGAACTTGGGAGAACCTTGCTATTTCTGAATGCTTATCTTGGAGCCTAAAAAGCTAGAGATAAGCTTAGCAAGGTAGTCGGACTAGCTCATAGTAGAGGTGTAAATAGGGTAATGCCTAATGGCACTAAGTTAAGCCGCAT
>NZ_QLIT01000052.1 GCF_003574485.1 Facilibium subflavum | reverse complement strand
TCACCGTTAACAATATCTACTCGTTCACAATAATTCGTTAAAATCTTTATTAACTTTTCATCATTCGTTATTTTTTCCAGCTGATTAATAAGCACCTCATGATTAATCGTCTGATAAAAATCTTTAACATCTGTTTTGTAAACAAATGGATTACCGCTTCGGCAAAACGCACTTGCTTTAGAAACTGCTTGTTTCAAACCACCGTTGCCTTTGACATGTGCTACATTTTCTAAGTCAAACGTTTCTTTGATCGGTTTTTCTAAAACAATCGCTATCGCTTTTAACACTATTGCATCTTCTGCACACCATATACCAACTTGTCCGACATCATCTATCTGATAATGCTTCATAGGACTAAGTTGATAAGTACCTTTTAAAAGACGCTCAATAATGTCAGGTTTAATCTCATCCCAATGTAACGAAACATGCCATATAGCATCGTTATGGTGGCGCTTTTTACGTCTTTTATAAACGTGATCAAACGCTTCCTGTATAACTTCTTCTTTGGCAATATCCGTTATTGAGATCATTTCTTACCTTTTTCCATCAATCGCTAGCTAGCTTTTAGCCATTTTTCTTGATTGGACAGATGATGCATATCTACAAATTCAAATCCTAGCTTTAAATAAACATGCAATGCCACCTGATTCGTTATTCTCAACTGTAAGTATACTTTTGGCCTATTATAAATTAGACGTGTTTGATCAATTAAATTACTCATTAATAACTGACCAAACCCTTGATTACGATGCTTTTTGTTGATGACCACATCAGCTAAATGAATTAGATGTCCATCAAAGGTCGAAGAAGCCATTCCAATAATATTTTGCGTTTTTTTATCAAAAAATTTCCAAAGCACCATATTAGGCCGCTGTAAACTATCTAATAAAGATGCTTTTGTTGTTTTAATTTCCACTAAAGATTGACTAAAAGCTTCAGCATGCATTTGTGATAAAATATCTACATCTTCTTTTTGGGCTTTAAGCAAAACCAGATCGACGTTTTTATCGGGAATTATATCTCTTGAATGCAAAAGAGTAATAATTGTGTTCATGCTTTCTTCTTCCTTTTTTTCATCTAATTCACTTTATATTAAGCAGATTTCACACCATCTAGTTCATATTCACCTTTTTCACCCAGTTCTGTATGTTCTACTGGAATACTATCTTTAGTGAATTTTTCGTTATCTACCATTAAACCTCTGAATGAAACGACATAAAACTTAGCTTTTGTATCAGATGCGCCTCCTAATATATGACCTTCATCAATGATTTGTTCGGGATCATCTATTTGTTGAGGATCGATAGGGCGAAGCACTAACTCACTTAAATCACACATCCCACCCCAAGCCTTATCTTCACCGCTTTGTTTTAATTCTTGCTTTTCATTTGTTTTGCCTAATGTGATTAATTGATCTGTGTTTGAACCATTTTTCACACCTTTAATTGCATCAATCAATTTTACCCTTTGCTCAAGCGTCATTGGGATACCCAATGTCATTTGACAATCAGCATAAGATTTAGGCCCTGCAAGATAAAAATGACCAATGACAGCTGCTGCTGTTTGTTTACCTTTAACTTCTGAGGCAGGTTGACCGCCTTCTCTTGCTGTAAGAGCCGGATTAAATTCTTCCCCAAAAATAGTAATTTTATCTATCCAAACACGTGTTTCTGTATTAGAGTCAGCAAAAGCTGTCATGGAAGTTTTAAAAGTAAGTGGCTTATCATCTAGTACCACATGTCTTTCAATTTGACCTTGTTCACTCATTATTATTCTCCTATTTATTTTACTTTTTGTGTTTTTTTGTGCTTTTTGTTCTTCCCACTTTTAAATCGTAGGATTTTATTGATTTTTTTATTGACCTTAATTCGCAGTGAATAGGCTTGGATCCAATTTTGCATCTACTTTCAGCGTGGTATCCATTCCCTCAAATTGAATATGAGGTAAAAGGGTTACCTGTGTTTTATACCATCCAGCTTTACCTGGTATTGGATTAACTACCACTTCAGCTGCACGAAATGGATATTTAGCCATTTCCAATGGTGTTGGTTTAAATGCAATCGTAACATAACGCTGAATCCAATCATTAATAATGTTATAAATCACTTCTTTACTGACAACACTGCCGATTTTTTCACGAATCACGCATTTAATATAATGCGCTATTCGTGAAATGCTTAAGGTATAAGACAGGTTTGCAACGAGTTGTGAATTAATGGAGTCCATATCATCGACAAACTCATTGACCTTTTTAATGGATTGCACACTGAAAAAAGCTGCATTTTTAGTCCGTTTTTCTTCTATCAATGGAATCAATCCAACATTAGCTAATGATAGCTCCATATAATCAGCAAAGCTTACATCTAAAGCTGAACGTTGTTCATCATATCCATTAATGTTATAAACAGGGGCTAGTAAATTCTCAACATACCCACCATTTTCGGGTCCACGGATATATTGCATCCAACCTGTTTTATCATATGAACGCATAATATTACGTGCCATATGAATATTCGTTGAAGCCCAAAGATAGGCTTCTTTAGATTCATAGCTATCAACTACTTCACTAAAACCTTTAAGAGATTTGCCAGGAACAGCATTATTAGTTGGGTGATAAGGCTGTTTAACAATATATTGCCCAACACATAGTCCAATATAGGCTGCCTGATCAGTTTCTCTAAAATCATTCCAATGTCGATAACGCGGATGCTCCATTAAACTTTCAAAGCTTTTTATTTTTCTGAGCTCACTGGCATTTTCAACACCGAAAAAATCTAAATTGACCGCACCTAAAAAAGGTGCGTGCGCCCCTTCAGCTACCATGCCCATACCAGACAACCAAGTAATATCTTCTTCATGATAACTAAAGTCATACATACCCATTAATAGACCATATGGCTCACCGCCATATTGATCAAATTCATCTACATAGACTTTCTGAAATAGATCGCTACTGGAGATATCATATAAATTGCGCTCAAAATCATATTGCAGCTCATCTTTGCTAACATCTAGCAAACACACATCTATTTTATCATCCTCTCCTTTGCCATTAAATACATCCTGTATCTGTAACCATTGCGTGTGTAATTGCTTAAAGCTTTCTTGTGAGATAATGGCATTAAGTTGTGCTGAAACGAGTGCATCAATACGTTCAATCGCTTTTTGAATATAAGATTTATTGTAATTTTCAATCGATTCATTGTTTGCTAAAATAATGGATAATGCTGCTAAATTGCGTGCATAATAGTCATCAAATAATTGATTAATCGCACTAACATTTCCTGTATCTTCAATAGCAAGTTTATTTAATGTGCTTTCACTTTGCTCTGCTTTTAATCCAAAGGATTGTGTTATTGTATCTAGTGGTTGCATGGTCGTACTCATGAGTTTTCCTCCTCAGTAATGACTTCGCCTTCAATAACTTCTGCATCATGATCTTTAAAGGCATATTTTTGTAATTCTGGCAAACTTGATTTTAAAGAGGATACGGCATCTTTATTAGAAAATACTCGATCAATACTGTCCTTAATCATTCGATTATTATCTACATCCTTCTCAAAGCGAACTAACATTTCTTTTAAGGTTAATAATGCCTTGATTTGTGGTACTTTTTCCGCAATTTGATCTGGCCTGAAATCTTTCATCCCTGATAAGATATAGTTCACATCGATTGTGGCTGATTTCTGCGGGTTGATATAATTTGCTACTGTGAGATTTACAGGTATTTCCATGTCTTTCATCGTTGCATCCACACCATTTTTTAAATTACGGATTTGACGATCTTGTAATGACAATTGCGCATCTTTTGATGTTCCGTTTGAAACATTACCCATCATTAATACACGATAAGGCAATTCTTTTTTCTTTTTTTGACCATCCACACGCGTATCATACTGGATCATCAATCGAGATTTAGGGATTTTTTTATTGACTGACATACAGTGCTTCCTTTTTTATTTTGTATCTTTTTTAAAATCTATGATTGTTTTATCTTTTATTTCGAGTTTTATCTGTCGCATCTGCTCAAGACATGGATATCTTAACAAGTGAATATTTCAGTTGTATTTCAGAGATATTTCTTTTCAAAAAATATTTTTTTATTTTGAAATATATATGAAATAACCTTGAAAAAGATAAGCGTTATAGTGTGTCCTTAAGAATAAGATTGAACGAAGAATTATGAACAACCAATACGTTAATACTATAATTGAAAGTAATTCCTTATATTATATGTATGAGCAATTTAAGAAAAAACACACTGATAATTGCCCCGATGATGCTGTAGAAGCTTTTAGAGTGGCTTTACGTCAACAAGTTAATCATTTTATAGATTACACACAACAAAACTACAGTCCGAAAATTAGCGAATATTTAATCACTCCTGTCATTGCTTATCTAGATGAACATATACGTATTACTTTACAACCACATAATTTACGTTGGGATGGATTCCAAAATGAATTTTTACAGCGCAATGACTTGGGTGAATATTTTTTTACCTTAGCTGATGAGATTATTCGTGATAATTTATACCCAGCTGAAGTATATGCCAGTTTTTATTTTGCTTTAAAATTAGGCTTTTGTGGTCGTTATTATGCTAATAATAAAGCGCCAATTAAGTTGTATCAGCGTCATATTAAACGTGAATTAAAAGATCTACTCATTAATCAGTTAGATACAAAGATGCTTGCTCATCATGATAAGGGTAATCAGGCAGCATCAGATACTCAGGCTGATGATAAAAAAACAAAGTTATTCAGAAACAAAAGTGTACATTACTGGTTAATTAAGCAAAAGATGAAATATCTCGGTTTGCTCGCTGTTGCAGCACCTGTAGTTATTTATATTTATACGCTAATGACGAGGTAAACATATGTTATATCAAGACCATTCAAATTTTATAAGCTTCTGGAAGCAGGCCATTAATGACTTTGACACACAGGCAGAATTAACGCCATTACTGATTAATAGCTTTATGCGTACCTATGAATCTGGTGAGTTTGATGAATGCCAACAAAAAATAACCGCCTGGGTAAGTGCTCAAAAACGATATAATGCTTATCTCTTATTATTAAGTACTGCTTGTGCGCTATTATCTTCAGATGTTGAAAATAATCTACTAACGCAACTGAAAGATATCGTAACTATTTTGCATATACTAGATGAGGGAAATAAAAAAAATAATGTAAATGAAGAAAATGCAAAAACCACATTGAATCTGGGCAGCAGTTTAACAGGGATTTGTCGTTTAATTATAGGCAATTTATCAATGCAGCTAAAAGAATTATCAGCGCTCCCTGATGTTGAATCATTAAACATGGCCATAAAGGACACGCAGCAATTAGCTAGAATACTAACAGAATGGTCTTTAAATAATATGCTGCATGATAAGGGATATATCTCAATTATAGAACAATTAAAAAGTTTGCAATATAAAGCTAAAAAAACACAAACAGATGAGTTATCTATCAATCAAGGCGACCCAAGTTATAAAAAGCAAGATGAAGCATTAAGTAAAGAAGAAAAGCTAAAAGATACCTCGGATAATTATAGAGAAGCAATGCCTGTGCAATCAACTAAAAATACGAATGCAAAAGCTGATGGTATGTTGCATAAATTTGCTTCTGTTCACTGGTATCAATTGATTAAAAAAATACATCTTTTAAAACAATTAGTAAACAATGAACGATTTTTTGAATCCGCTATTATTTATCAGGATATTGAGCAAGAATTAATTTCTTTTGATCCTAAAGTGTATTTCCCTGGACTTTTTTTCGATTTGTTTAAACAGATATCCCCTAAAATCAGTGAAATTTATCGTTTTACCGCACTACATCAACAATCCCTACAATGGCATATGGCTGAGCGTTTATATCAAACAGATATGGAACGATTTGTACAGGAATTAGATAGCTTTATTGCTAATGAACAAAGTGATGAAGATTTTATCGAATATCAATCATTTAACATGAATACATCAGAGAAAACCAATATTCGTCTAGTTGATCCACAATACGCCATT
>NZ_QLIT01000051.1 GCF_003574485.1 Facilibium subflavum | reverse complement strand
CACAGAACCTAGTTTTTTTGGTTCACAGAACCTAGTGTGCCAATAGTAAACACAAAGTTGGGTGTTAAATACATGTACATATACATGATAAAACTGATTAAGGATGCAAATATAGAAGCTTTCAAGCCATATCGATATGCACACAACATTAAGACCAACACTAAGCTTAATGATTGTGCAGGTAACCCCAATGCGCCCATTAAAAAATAAATCAGCACACCTGAGATAAAACTGATAGCGCTTGCTTTGATAATATTTGACCAATGATTTTTAGCTTTCAATATAAAAGGCTTTTGTTTTGGAGATGCTTTCAGGTGGGTTTTGGTAACAACTACATGGACTTGCCGGCCTGCACTGTGGCGAATTAAATCGTACACGACTGAGCCAAAAAAAGTATCTACCCATTTAGCACGTTTGGATTTCCCTATCACAATATCAGTTACCTGATGGCTATCTGCATATTGAATAATTGTTTTTGATAGTTTGCTACCAGAGATATGCTCTATATCATAACCTAGTGTACTTGCCATATTCTTGTAGCGACGGATTTGTCGCAATTGCAACTTGGAAAATCGCCGATGTGGTTTATGCACAAAAATACCTAAAAGCCGAGCATTGGCAATATTCGAAAGCTGTTTACCACGTCGTAACAGCTTTGGCGTTGATTCATCATAACTTAAGCAGACTAAAACACAAGGCGAGGTGATAATCATTTCACGCTGATTATACAGCTTTTTATATTGACGTATATCCTCACCAATATGATTTGCTGCAAGACGAAAAGTATAATCACGCAAAATGCTCAAATGTGTATATTGAAAATAGTGCGAAAGCGCACGGTTAGCCATATCCTGCTGATAGATTTTTCCTGCTTTTAACCGGTTGATTAGTTCTTTGGCTGTTAAATCAACAACAACCAACTCATCAGCAGACTGAATAAAACTATCTGGCACAATTTCATGTACAGTAGCCTTCGTGATCTGGCTGACTTCATAAGAAAGACTTGCAATATGCTGGATATTAATCGCCGTATATACGTCAATGCCCGCATCCAGTATTTCTATAATATCAAGATACCGTTTTTTGTTGCGTGCACCTGGCAAATTACTGTGTGCTAACTCATCAATAATAACAAGATCAGGTTTTCTTGCGACAATAGCGTTTATATCGATCTCTTCAAATGTCTTTTCTTTATACTGAACTTGTCTAAGCGGGATTTGCTCAAGTCCTTCGGCTGCTTTTAGCGTTTGCGCCCTACCATGGCTTACCACAAGCCCAAGCACAACATCATAGCCTTCCTTTTGTAACTCTTTTGCTTTATTTAGCATCATATAGGTCTTGCCAACACCTGGTGCAAAACCCAGAAAAACCTTAAGCTTTCCTCGTGCTTTATCCGCATCCGATCTATCTGCCAAATGCAGCAAAGCAGCAACTTTTTGTTTTTTTACCATCGTTTTATTACTATTTGACCACTTAACTTCTCACAAAGTACAGGCTATCATCTTATAACATTTGAACAAAATATGCACGATCTATCCATTACCTTTTCTCATCAAATGCTTTTAGCACAGCCAAATTTAGCTTCAGCACATTTACGGTACTTGGGTTAAACAGATGCTTTTGTGCAAATTGATTAATTAAAGCTGTCACCAATGAAATTGGCAAGCCATTTCTTTTAGCAACATAATCTGCCTGGTAATAAGCAGAAGCCAAAGAAATATCTGGGTCTAAACCACTGCCTGAGGCAAATACCAAATCCTCTGGAACAGGTGCACTGCCATAATTTGCCTTTAGCCATTGAATACGTTTTTGAACTTGTGCTTGCTGTTTTTCATTATTAATACTCAAGTTACTCCCGCCAGATGACAGTGCGTTATAATTATTTGCTGAAGGCCTTGGTTGAAAAAGTGTCACAGGCATTGCCTGACCTATAAGCGTTGAGCCGATAATTTTACCATTATATGTTACCAAAGACCCAGTAGCTTGATCTTTAGCAAACAATAAGCCTGCTGCCATCATTAATAAAGGGTATGCCAAACCTAATAGAATCGTGAAAAAAATTGTTGCAACCACGGCCTGGTATGTATTTTTTAAAAACATGCTCTCTCCTTACACAAGATGCATCGCTGTGATAATCATATCGATTAATTTCCCGACTTTGACACTTTTGAATGTGAAAGCCTTATTTTATAAGGATTCCTTCAAAACCCAGGGCACTACATTGAGTTATCCACAATAACAAAAGGTGTGCTTGCTAAAGACAGTCCCATCGTTTGATAAATCTTAGCTGCATGCGCACCAGTAGCTGATGGAATGCCATATTTCTTTTCTGTTTTTCTATGCTTAC
>NZ_QLIT01000050.1 GCF_003574485.1 Facilibium subflavum | reverse complement strand
TTGGTTCACAGAACCTAGCAGGCCATCATGCTGAGATGGAAATTAAAGTCACAAATAACGCAGATCAATTGAATGATGATGCAGATGCGCACAACCAGACTTTATCTATTTCATCTATTAAAGACCAAACGGTAAAGCTGAATAAAGCTCAATTGAATTTATACTTTGCACAGTCAAAGGAAATTGGTGCAAAGCATGCCTGCTGGAATGGCATTAAAGGTGCAACACTTAAGCCCGGGGAAAGTTGTTATCAAATTATTTCAGTCACAGGCCCAAATAAGTCGTTTATTGATGGGAAAATCTATGTCTATGCACAAAGCATTTCGGGTCAAAAAACGCATACAACAATGGATATTAAAACAGGCTTTTATCCATCTAAAAAATTAATGTAAACAATATTAGGAGAAATCATATGAAAAAATTAATCTCAACACTCTTAGCAACAGGTCTTTTACTAAGCACCTCAAGTGTATTAGCCTACAATGCAAACTTCACCAACAATACCGACACACAAGCAACACTTAAGGCAGCAGGCAATGTGGTCACAACGATCGATGCCAATTCATCGGTAAGCCTGCAATTAGATCCTTATACAGCTTATGCGCTTTCTTATAAAGGGAAATGGGCAGATCAAGGCTTAGGAACAATACAAAAATATACCAATCTTGTTTACCAGATCACACCTGTAAATCCAGCCTCTGGTATTAATAATATTAATGTCAGTATCCAGGCTGATGGACAAGACGGTTATGTCCATAACGTCAATGATGCCGGAAATAACGTTTATGGTGGCATATGTTCCCAAGATACCGGCGGTGTCACATGTACACTCTCCCAAGGTGCTGGTCTAAAACAGCTTCATGTCGTATTAGAAAACATCAACTAAAATCAGCGACGTTGTTTATTGATCAGCCATTAAGCTATGACATAAGTTAAGCTTAATTTGGGCTCAATTCAATAGCGATTCTAGTCGATGCCATAGTATATCGAATGCTTGTTTGCTATACTGACATGCGATATTCAAACAATAAACTAAGGCATAACGTGTGATTCAGGCAGGCATTATCTTACTGGCACTTATTTTAGGCTATTTTATCAATCTTCCATGGGTTTCAAATCAATGGATGAATAGGCTTTTAAACCTTATTATTGCCTTAATTATCTTTGTGATGGGGTATAACTTTGGTGAACTGGCGCTTTCTCTTAAAGGGGAATTACTAGCAATGGCAGGCATTGTTATCGCTTTTATACTGGGGCTTTTCATCGTCAATATTACCGCAATTAAAGCCTTTTTATATCTAAAGCCACATCGCCGTGTTTATCCTTCAGAAGGATTATTACAACAAAAAAGCCCATTGATTCCTATTTTAATTAGTTTTAAATATCTTGTTTATCTGATCATCGGCGTTTTTTTAGGAATTATCATAGATACAAAACTTGGCGCACTTGAGTTTATTATTGATGCCCTTCTTGTAATCACTCTATTTATTATCGGCATGCAGCTGCAACGCGAAGGCCACTCGCTGACTCAGGTATTAAAGAATAAAACTGGCTTTAGCATCGCCATTGTATTAATAATAAGCTCCCTTATCATTGGTGCTCTACTTGGGCTTATTTTCCACATTCCCATCCCTTATGCGTTAATGATGTCAAGTGGCTTTGGCTGGTACAGCCTTTCAAGTATCTTAAATGCGCAATTACTTGATGCACATTTTGGTACCATGACTTTCTTTATTGATTTTCCCAGAGAAATTTTTGCGATCATCTTGATTCCTTCTTTTGCCAAGCAAATGCCTACTGAATTTATTGGTTATAGCGGTGCAACTGCTATGGATTTCACCTTACCTGTGATTAAAGATAACATCGGCATGCAAGCTGTACCCGTGGCCATTAGCATTGGATTTATTTTAACGATTGCCACACCAATTTTAATTCCTTTGCTTAATTTGTTAAATCATTAGAAAAGCAACATACGTAAAGAAGCCCTATCAAACAAGCAATAGCTCATATACAATAATAACCATTATCAATAGCGAATAATAAACGATGACAACAAAATATTCTACAAACCAAAAGGCTGCCAAATTAGGTATTAACAACATAAAGCGTCATATCTTCCTTTGCTGTGATCAAACTATTGATAAATGCTGTAATCGAGAAAACGCTTTACAATCCTGGGATTATTTAAAAAAGCGTTTATGTGAATTAAAACTATCTCAATCAGGGGAAATTTTTCGAACAAAAGCCAATTGCTTGCGAATCTGTCAAAACGGTCCTATTGCTGTTGTTTACCCTGAAGGTGTATGGTATCACTCCTGCACACCTGCCGTACTTGAAGAGATTATTCAACAGCATTTGATCAACGGAGAAATCGTTGAGAAATATCAAATTAAAGCTGATTTATGATGTATGTGTGTTGACTGTCACCGTCGCCGATGCCCCAACGCGTAAGCGTGGTACTTTTTTAATCTCACCAGGTAATAAAACCACTTTCACGGGAAAGCGCTGAATAACCTTTACCCAGTTTCCTGAAGCATTTTCTGGTGGCAGTAATGAAAAAACACTGCCACTGCCTTCACTAATACTTTGCACCTTCCCTTTTAAGGTGATATCCGGATACATATCCAAAACTATATCAGCACGTTGTCCTGGTTTAATACGCGCCATTTGCGTTTCTTTATAATTGGCATCAATCCAGTAACCTTCATCACTAACCAAAGTAAATAGATTCTGATTTTCGTTAATTAATGCACCTTGGCGTAAAGAAAAATCAGAAATATAACCAGATAATGGCGCATAAACTTTTGTATAGCTTAAATTTAGCTTTGCCGTTTCAAGCTGTGCTTTTTGTGCAGCAATCGTAGCCTGTTGCAACACAAGCTGCTTTTGCTCTTGGGCGATATCAGCTTTAGCGGCATTAATCGTTGCCTTAGCAACTTCCAGATCTCCTTGAGACTCGTCGCCTTCTTCTTTCGAGCTCATGCCTTGCTCCACCAGTTTGCTGATCCGGTTATATTTTTGTTGGGCAACAAATAATTTTGCTTCATATTCTTTAAGCTTGGCTTTTTTAGCAGCAATCTGATCTTCAATAGCCGCAATCTGTTTTTGCGCTAAATCTAAATCAGCTTTCGCCTTTTGTACGGCATAAATAAAGCTATCAGGAGCAATAGTAAATAACAACTGGCCTTTTTGTACTTTTTGATTATTCTCTATATAAAGCTTATCCAGCTTACCTGTGACTTGTGCGGCGATATGCACCGTATGGCCATTCACATAAGCATCGTCTGTTGATGGGTAAATTTCTGTATACTTTACATATGCATAAAATCCAGCAACACATAATAAGACGATAACCGTCAAAACGATATATTTTAGCCAGTTTGTCTTTTTCACCGGCATCTTTTTGGAATGCTGATGCGCATTGGTATCTTCTTGGGACATCGTTGATCTCTTAATAAAATTAACTATCAATAATTATTTTTAATGCAAGTCATAACCTAAAGATCGCAAAGCACGATCATCATCCGACCAGCCTTCTTTTACTTTTACCCATAACTGTAAAAAAACCTTTTTACCTAACATTTTTTGGATATCAATTCGTGCATCCGTGCCAATCTTCTTAAGCTTTTGTCCTTTTGCACCAATCACCATGGCCTTCTGCCCCTGGCGTTCCACCAAAATTGCTGCGTGAACATCAAACAAATCTTTTTGTTCATTATACTTGCAATGCTCAATTTCAACGGTTAACTGGTAAGGAACTTCTTGTCCTAACGTTCGCATGAGTTTTTCACGGATAATTTCAGCAATCATAAAACGCTCAGTACGATCAGTGATTTGATCCTGATCAAAAAAGAAATGCTCGCTTTGTGGTAAGACCCCAGCAATACGATCCTCTAATGCCTTGATATGATGACCTTGTTTGGCTGATATTAAAAAAACATCGGCAAAATTATATTTAGCAGAAACCTCATCAGCAAATGCTTTTGTCGTATGCTTATGATAAAGCTGGTCAACCTTGTTGATCACTAAAATCACAGGGACATTCACTTTTTTTATTTTCTCTAGAATCCAATCCTCACCAGTTGTCCATTTGCCATCTTCAACGACAAATAAAACCACATCAACATCCATTAATACACTGCTGGCTTCTTTATTCATAAAACGATTAATCGCACGCGGCTCATCCTGATGCAGCCCTGGCGTGTCAACATAGATAAACTGCGTTTGATCTTCTGTTTTAATACCCGTAATCTGGTGGCGCGTTGTTTGCGGTTTACGACTGGTAATACTGACTTTATAGTGCAAAATATGATTAAGTAGTGTTGACTTCCCCACATTCGGCCGCCCAACGATAGCAATATATCCACATTTTTTCATAATAGCGGTCACAATTATTGTGTTGTATTGCAGCATATTGTAGTTTGAATTGCCTTTATTGTCGAACAAAATCAACAAAACGGCGCATCGCTTCATCCAGCACATCAAGGTTATCAGCGCAGCTTAAACGTAAATAACCATCACCACCATAGACTGAACCTGGCATGACAGCGACATGTTTGGCTTCAAGCAATTGAAGGCAAAACGCCATATCATCTGCAAACCCTAATTTTTCTAATAACGGTTTGATATAAGGAAAAACATAAAATGTGCTTTGTGGGACAATGCAATTAACACCATCAATATCTTTTAATCTCTCATATACAAATCGAACACGATCACGGTACATTTGAATTTGATCTGATATATCATCATGTGTTAGAGAAAGCGCATCAATACAGGCATATTGTGAAATTGAGCAGGCGCAGGAAGTCGATTGTGATTGAAACTTACCCATTGCTTGGGTTAAATCAGCCGGGGCAAGCGTGTAACCAACCCGCCAGCCGGCCATGGCATAGCTTTTTGATACCCCATTGGCAATGACATAGCGCGATTTCAATTCAGGAGCAACTTCCAGCAAAGACAAGGGACGTTTATCCCAATAAACCATTTGATAAATATCATCACTGATTACCCAAATATCCGGATAATCCTTTAATACCTCAGCAAACATCTGTAATGTTTTTTGAGTATAGATCGCACCGGTTGGATTATTCGGTGAGTTTAGAATAATCGCCTTGGTCTTATTATTTAGTGCACTTAATAATGCTTCCTTTTGCGGCTGGAAATCATATTTATGTGATGTAGCCACAATAACTGATTTACCTTGACTTAGCCGGATCATTTCAGGATATGACGTCCAAAAAGGCGAAAATACAATCACTTCATCATCGGGATTTAAAAGACAATTAAAAATATTATGTAAACTATGCTTGGCACCTGATGTAACAAATACTTCATCCATCGCAAAATCAAGGTGGTAATTTTTTTGATAGTGTCTGACAATGGCTTGCCTTAATGCAAAAAGCCCTGCCACAGGAGTGTATTGTGTATGATTATTTTTAATCGCAGAAATCGCCGATGCTTTCACAATATCCGGTGAGAAGAAACCTGGTTCCCCAACGGCTAAAGAGATAATGTCATTAGCACCAGCCAGCCTTAAACGATCGGCCTTATCAGACATTTTAGCCGCCTGCGATCCTGTCATTTGATTTACTCTAAAACTTAAACGATTACCCACCATTAACTCCCAACAAAACAACCCTCACCTCATCATATAACATGCACTTTGCTTAAATCCAGCTTAAATGTGGATTTTATATCAAGAAACTCGTATTCATTGTTAATCTCAACTATAATTAACACCAATGGGAAATATGAGCATTGAAAGCTTATGATACAAAACTTTAATGATCATGCTGCCAACGAACGCACTTATCTTGCCTGGGTTCGCACAGCAATCGCTGTTATGGCATTTGGCTTTTTAATTGAAAAATTTAATATTTTTATGCGTATTGTTGCCAAAGGTTTAAACGTGGAAACAAACTTTGTCATCTCTCACACCGCTGAAATTCTGGGAATTGCGATTATGCTTCTATCTGTCGCAATCTTATTAATCGCATCAATCCGTTTCACGCTCAATAGAGAACGGATCAACGCGCAAATGATTAGCACTTATACATCGCGCGTTCCTGATATCTTCCTGGGTATCTTATTAATACTCATTACCACATCGATGGTTATTTATGCATGGTATATCTTGATGTGATTTATCAGTACAAGTCTATGTAAGGGTTATTATGGGTTATTTCCAGTATTATTCTGAACATAATATCGATCAGATTCTGATTTAAATTCTGCTAAAAAAGACAACGGTAGTTTTTTATTTCCAATATTATTTTTAACATTACCTAAATCAACAGGCATAAGCTTTTTATTCATTTCATCGTACATAAAATTACCCTCATGAAAATCAGGTAAGATAAAACTAAACTGTCCATCTTTCTCATCACCAACTTGGAAGTACATGTCCCGATATTTATTTTGCATATCGACTTTTATTGAAGGCCTCAACGACTCTCTTTCCATATGTTCCATATAGGTTTTACCTGGAACCTCAGGCATAATCATTGCCACACCCTGTCCTTGATATTGAATAAAATTTCCCTTTTGGTTAGTCATCACAATGTCACTTTTTGCCTGACAAGCATGTGCAATAGCAAGCTCATTATTCCCCAAAGCGCTCTGCACACGGTTCCAGTTCTCTGCTTCTTGGTATAAGTCAGGGCTTTGATTAAATTTATCTGTCCCATTTAACAGTTTAATCGCATAGTTTTTACCATTCTTTGTTGCCAAAAAAACATCACCATAAGACCCACTTCCTAGCACTTTTATCACTTGATAATCGCCTATATAGTTTTTGGTTGTTTCTTTATGAATATCTTCTAAATAATGTGTCAATCGGCCATATCTTTTTACATCTTTAGCATGCGCTCGACAAATATCACCTATATCGCCGTCTCGCAATTGCTGAATATCTTTTTTTGTTAACTCAATTTCTTTGTTACCTGAGAGAATTTGACAAAGTTTTTTAACTGAATCCTGCTGCTCCTTAGGTATTATTTTTTCATTTAATGCCTTACTTAAGCTTACTAAAAGCGCATTTTTTTGACTAATGTTTTTATACTCCTCACTCCACTTAGCTAAAAGGTCACTATTCTGGTGGGAGTTGATCTTAAAACCCAGTTTATCTTGGATTACTTGTAAATTGAAATGAATTAAAGTAAAAATTTCTGCCGGAACGTCCTTTTCTTTCAACCCGGCAACTAAAGACGCTACTTCTTCGACATTATCCAGAGTTAAAATGTCTCTCAAATATTTTGAATCCTGTTTTAACAAAGTATTATTTGACTCAGAAAGCTTCTCTATTATTCTATCTAAACACGATTTAACATACATAGAATTTTCTATATATTGTTTTTGATATTCCTCTGACATTTCTTTCAAAGGTTTGGGATCTACATCAAGAAAATTATTCGCTATTTTTTTAGAAATAAATTCTCTTGCTGCCTGCTCAATTTTTTCTTGTGCTTCTTTTGCCTCAAAAGATAGCTCATCTAAATCTGGGAAGCTGTCTGCTTTGTATATGCTTAATTTGTTATTAACATGAAATTCAATTTGAGAAGATGAATCGTTGATGAAATCTTGCAGACTTTTATCTGGATTTTGTTCAATATGTGACAGAAGCTTTTTCCCTCTTAACTCATGACCACTACTTTCTCTGGCGGAGAATTCATAAGTCTTATCATTGATAGCAAAGTGATATACTCTAGGCCCCGAATGATCGCTGTCTGCTTTCAGCAACCTATAAGTTTTAAACTGTGCGTTTAGCAACGCTGCATCATCTTGATACGCCTGTGCTTTTTCCTTTTCAAAAATCCCATCAATTTTCTGCTGGACGCTAAACTTCCCCCACTGTTCATTCCCTCTAGCAATATGTTTTTCTAACTCACTTTTGTCACTAGGGTACTTAATATAGTTGTATAGATTATTAGCATATATGACCAATGCACGTAACTCAGCTGCTTTCATAGTAAAAACCTCATAAGGTTAAATATGCGAAAGAATAGCTAATGACAAGATAAAAGAGAACGTGGGCTTGCCACAATAAAGTTTGTGACTCATAATGCAAACACTACAAGCTTTGGTTAACTAAAACCTTTAGGGTTCTTTGACTGCCAGTGCCAGGCATCAGCCATCATCTGATCAATATCCTTTGCCGCCTGCCATTGAAGCTCTTTTTGGGCTTTACTGCAATCTGCCCAGCTTTTGGCAATATCGCCTGGACGTCTTGGCTTTATTTTATAGGGGATTTTCCTGCCTGAGGCACTTTCAAAGGCTTTTATAACCTCTAGCACTGAATAGCCACGTCCTGTCCCTAAATTCCAAGTAAAACACCCTGTATGTTTTTGCAGATAATCATAAGCATGGCAATGTCCTTTTGCCAGATCTACAACATGAATATAATCTCTAATCCCAGTGCCATCTGGCGTTTTATAATCATCACCATAAATAGATAAGGAATCAAGCTTGCCAATTGCAACTTGAGAGATGTAAGGGACAAGGTTATTTGGTATGCCATTTGGGTCTTCACCAATAAGGCCACTTTCATGTGCCCCCACGGGATTGAAGTAGCGCAATAACGCTATCGACCATTCATTATCTGCTTTATATAAATCCTGTAAGATTTTTTCAATCATGAGTTTCGATTGCCCATAAGGGTTTGTTGGCTGCCCCAAGGGTGTTTGCTCTGTGACAGGAATATGCTTTGGATCACCATAAACGGTTGCTGATGAACTAAACACCATTTGCTTAACACCGGCTTTTTGCATCGCTTCTAGCAATGTTAAGGTTCCTGAAACATTATTTTGATAATAAAAAAGCGGTTTTGTTACACTTTCACCAACCGCTTTTAAGCCGGCAAAATGAATAACGATATCAATACTATACTGGGCAAATATTTTATCCAGCAAAACCCGGTCATTAATATCACCCTTAATAAAAGAAACGGTTTTTCCCGTGATCTTTTCAATTCGTTTAACTGCATTTATGGCGCTGTTATATAAATTATCTAAAATGATAACATCCTTATCACGGTTTAAAAATTCAACAACAGTATGTGAACCTATAAACCCCGCACCACCTGTAACAAGAATCATAATTATACTTATTCACTTTTTGCGTCATTTTACCGAAAAAAATGCCTTTCATCTATCTGTTTGCTATAATAAACGTCGAATTTATCATTCGTTTCTGAAAGCAATCAGATCGTTGACATATTATGGTTGTTTTTTTACTTATTTTAAAACAAAATAAATAACAGCTATCATGAATTAAAAAATAATAAACAAAAAGGTAAAAACTGTGAAACATAGTGACACTATACTAGAAAAATTACAACATGGCGAATTTAAGCTGAGAAAATCAGAACAAAAGGTAGCCAACTGGATCTTGGATCACATCAATGAAACAACGGCACTTAACATTACCACAATCGCGCAAAAAATTGGGGTAAGTGAGCCGACAATCGTTCGTTTTTGTCGTGCGGTCGGCTGCAAAGGCTACCAGGAATTTAAAATCCGCTTTGCAGAAGACTTAGCTTTAGGGCGGATCAATGAGTCTATCAACATTCAAGAAGATGACACAACAGAAACGGTTAAAGATAAAGTCGCGCAATTTGCGCGTGCGGCACTGGCAAACCTTGACCGTGAAATTGATACTGAACAGCTTGAACTTGCCACACATGCACTGATCAATGCTAAAAAGGTTGTTATTTGCGGCTTTGGCGCATCAAACTGTACTGCTTTTGATAGTTTTCACAAGCTCTTTAGAATGACTGCTAAAGTTGACTACTACCCTGATATGCATATGTCAGCAATGGCTGTTGGTTCTTTACAACCCAATGATGCGATTATTGCCATTTCTAACAGCGGAAAATCAGAAGCCTTGGTCAGCCTTTGTAAGCTTGCAAGAATCAATGGTGCAAAAGTCATTACAATCACTGATCCAGGGTCCGCTGTTGATCAAACGGCAACTATTCGGCTTAATATAAAAAGGCAAGTCAATACGGGGCTGTTCGTTCCGATGTCACATCGATTAAAGCAATTAACGATCATCGACTTTCTCGTCTATAACTATGCACGCCTTAATAAAGAAGATGCACAGATTCGTCTGCAAAAAACAAAAACTGCTTTAACTGACTTAAAGCAGCAACACAGCATGATTTAGCAGATAATAAAGCCAATAGCACATCACCTACGATGTGTTTGTTTATTTTATTTTTAAAAGGAAAAATTAATCAGATAAACCGATCATCATTGATCGGCTTGAATGGTGATTATAATAAATCTTGCGGCCAGCTTTCAACAAAAGTACCTAATGAGTAACCATATGAGCCAAGCTTTTCCTTGATTTCTGTTAGTGATTTTTTACCAAAGTTAGGGGTTTTCATCAACTCTGATTCAGAGCGTTGAACCAGCTCACCAATATAGCGAATATTCTCCGATTTCAAGCAGTTTGCCGAACGTACGGTTAAGTCAAGCTCTTCGACTGTCTTAAGTAAGAATGGGTCTATTTGCGGCTCTTCTTCAACCTGCATGCGCTCAGCTAATTGCTCCTCATCAACGATTTCAGACATCTGTGACTGAATATTGCGTGCAGCAACAGCAAGTGCTTCAGAAGGCGACAAGCTGCCATCGGTTTGCACATTTAAAATCAGCTTATCTAAGTCTGTTTTTTGTGCAACACGTGCATTTTCTACATTGTAACTAAAGCTTACTACTGGTGAAAAAGAGGCATCTAAAAGAAAATACGCATCTTCAAATATTTTCTCAGCAGGTTGATAGCCAACACCTAATGCAACAACAGCCTCGATATCAAGTTTTTCTTTGCCTTCATACTGACAGATAAAAACTTCAGGTGTTAGAATTTCAACGCCTTCTGAGACTGTTAAATCAGCAGCATAGACTTCTCTAGCCTTACCAGAAAGCTTAATGCTTACCGTGCCTTTCGCAACATCATCTGCTAATTTAAACTCAATCGCCTGAAGGTTTAAAATCAACTCAGAAATCGTTTCAATACAAGCAATTTTTGTTTCATAGTTATCGATACCTTCATTGATTTTAACTTTTGTCAATGAAGCACCAGATAAGCTTTGCAACATGATTTGCTTTAATGCAAAACCAAGTGTATAACCAAAACCACGCTCTAAGGGTTCAAGCACAATTTTAGCGTTATTCTTATCCTTGTCTTGCAAGTTAATATTCGTTGGGTGCAATAAATGCTCTAAAGCCATAATTATCCAATATTTGTTTTATACATGCCATAAATTTGCTATATTCTAACAAAAAGTCATACGCAAACACCAGAAAAAAATATATTTTTTTAATTCAACACGTCAACACATGCAATAGGCTCAATAGGTTGAATTGAATCAGGTGAATGCCTTACAATCAACTAATCAGTAATCTGCTGCCGGATAAAAAACAACCTGCTTTTTACCATTAAAAAATAATTTTCCATTAGAATCAAAAGAGTAGTTTGATGAGTTCGGGCCATTGTCCAATTCTTTTTGTGTCTGATTATAAAAATCTTTGTTGAGCGTTTGTTTTATATTTGCATAGTCTTTTTCAAACTTAATAGTATTACTAAGCATATTCATAACACTGCCAAGCGTCTTTCCTTTAATGAATCTGCACCGCATACGTAATGCTAGCATTTGATTTTTTAAACACTGACACTCTTTCTTATCTAAGCTTACAGCGTTCTCTGTTAAAAAGTTAGAAAACTTCTGATATAGATATTTTCTAATAATATTACTGCCTTTATTTGTAAGCTTATATTCACTAGGAAGGATATCACTATAGCGCTGACTAAGTTTTTTTCTAAGATGCTTGACACATCCTTGCAGCATATTTTTGATATCATCTTCCAACTGTAGCTGCACGCTTGTCTTAGGCTGATATTTACTATTATACCGCAGCTCTAAGGTAGGAATAATTTCTGATTCATTATTAAGAAGTGGGATATTATTGCAACATCTCTCTTTGTAAACTTCAGGGGCAACTAATTCCCCATTGGTATCATAAGCAAAATGGCACTTGGATAAAAAACGTGCTTCATTATAATTCTGACTCCAAGGGTCAAAAACATAAATTTCCTCGTTTGTATTGATTGGAATCTTTTTATTAATGCTTTCAACATATTTCTCAAGGTTTTCTTTAATTGGCTTATTGCTAACAAGAACAAAACTATGATCCATTACCCCTGAAGCACAAATTGCAATATACTCACCTTTACCCAAAATATGCTTAGCATAAACATAAGCTGCTGCCGCATGTTCACCGCAATTCCCAACACCGACTTCATTTACCAGCCAAGTACTTAACTGTGGTTTTGTACTAGAACTAATTTCACGCTTTGTCCGTATATGGCGTTGCACCATGTTACGAACAATAAACGGCTGATCACCAAAGGGTATATCAGGGTTTAATCCTTCATCATCATATAAAATATCGCCACTACCAAGGTGAAATATTTCATTCTTAACCCACACCACACCACTATTAATAATATCAAACACTATAGCTTCATGTAATTCATCTAGCACTATTTGGTCTGGATTTTCTGGCATATGCCACATGAATCCTAAAAACTTATGTTTGCTCAGAATCTCTTGATCTAAATAACTGTTAGTCCTTAAAAATTTAATAAATGGATTAAGTCGAACCGAATCATTTAATGCAAAAAGATCATAAAAAAAATCACAAAAACCATAGATGTTTGTAGGGTACTTGGCTAGATCTCCTATAGTGATGTTCTGTATGACACATTGACTATGTATATTTTCTATTATCTCTTTATAACTCTTCATCATTTTTCCTCTCTGACAACCGTTTTTGGACACATCAAGCGCCTTCTGCTTTGCCAATCGTGCTCAATATAACACTAAGGGTAAATTACATTTAAATAAATGAAACCGTAAAATACCACGAAAATAAAATGAAAAAAGTGACGAAATAACATATACTTTTAATTCAGCTACGCTCACTCAATTTTGTTGTTTTAAAGCTGGCGTCGGCTGAAAATCAAATATGTGTCATTGCCGTTTTAACCCGCGGGTCTAATGATCCTGACTGATAAGCCTGAAACATTTTCTCAAGCGAGATGGGTTTTATTTTACCAGCCATGCCAGCAGCGCCAAATGCTTCATACCTTGCCTGGCAGATATCGCGCATTGCATCTTTAGCAACCGCATTATATTTACGCGGATCAAAGGCAGCGCGATCTGTTGCCATAAACCGGCGAATCGCCCCGGTTGCCGCCATACGAAGATCGGTATCAATATTGACCTTACGCACACCATATTTAATTGCTTCAACAATCTCTTCAACAGGCACACCATACGTCTCACCCATTTCACCGCCATATTCATTGATTATAGCCAACCAATCCTGTGGCACAGATGATGAACCATGCATGACAAGGTGTGTATCTGGGATACGCGCATGAATTTCTTTCACTCGCGAGATAGCCAATACATCACCTGTTGGCGGTTTAGTGAACTTATACGCACCATGGCTTGTACCAATCGCAATTGCCAACGCATCAACCTTGGTTTCAGCAACAAATTGTGCAGCCTCCTCAGGATCAGTTAATAATTGATCGTGAGATAAAGTACCTTCAGCACCTACACCATCTTCTTCACCGGCCTGGCCTGTTTCTAAAGATCCCAAGCAACCAAGCTCACCTTCAACAGAAACACCACAAGCATGTGCCATGGCGACCGTTATTTTTGTCACATCAACGTTATAGGCATAATCCGCAGGTGTCTTGCCATCAGATTTAAGCGAACCATCCATCATCACAGAGGAAAAGCCCAATTGAATTGATCTTTGACAAACATCAGGGGATGTTCCATGATCTTGATGCATACAGATTGGAATATGTGGATACTCCTCAATTGCTGCTAAGACCAAGTGACGAATAAATGGTGCGCCAGCATATTTTCTTGCACCGGCTGATGCCTGTAAAATAACTGGGGCATTGACTTTGTCAGCAGCCTCCATCACTGCACGAATCTGCTCAAGGTTATTTACGTTAAACGCAGGGATCCCATAACCATGTTCAGCTGCGTGATCCAATAATTGTCTTAATGATACAAGTGCCATAATTTTCCCTTAGTTTTATACTACATTGCCTGCCTGAATAACTTTAATCTTATTGGTTCCCCCATGCAGTCCCATGTGGTCTCCACTGGTTAAAATCATCCAGTCATCCTGTTTAACAAGTTTACGTTTTTCAAGCTCAAGTGATGCTTCTCTATTTACATAAAAACGCGCCATGCGGGTTGAGTCAAACTCAATTGGAACCACGCCACGATAAAGCGTCATTCGACCTAGCGTTGATTTATTACGTGATAAACCATAAATCGGTAATCGCGTATTGATTCTTGACATCCAAAGTGCCGTTGAACCTGATTCTGTTAACGAAATAATGGCTTTAGCATCAACATGGTTTGCCAGATAGACAGCAGCGCTTGCCACTGCCTCATCTACACGATTGTGATTTCTGGTCACATTTTCTTTGGATACGATGTCAACAAGATTGCTGTTTTCAGCCGCCTCACAAGCTCTTGACATTGCTTTTACACTCTCCACAGGGTATTTTCCTGCAGCAGACTCAGCAGAAAGCATTACCGCATCAGTACCATCTAAAACAGCATTCGCCACATCAGAGACTTCTGCCCGTGTTGGTGTTGAGTTGGTGATCATTGACTCCATCATTTGTGTGGCTGTAATGGCAATTTTATCCAGCTGTCTTGTTCTTCGTATAATCATCTTTTGAATAGCAGGGACATTCTCATCACCAATTTCAACTGCCAAATCACCACGAGCAACCATCACAGCGTCTGACGCCATAATGACCTCTTCAATGTTTGTGACAGCCTCAGCGCGTTCGACCTTAGCAACGATGCCAGCAACACTGCCTGCTTGCTTTAAAAGTTCTCTAGCGTAATCAAGATCCTTACCATCACGGGGAAAAGACACGGCAACATAATCAACTTCTAACGCTGCAGCTGTTTTAATATCTTCCTTGTCTTTATCTGTCAGAGCAGGTGCGGTTAACCCACCACCTTGTTTATTAATACCTTTATTGTTTGACAATACACCACCTGCTGTGACCTTAGTGTACACTTTATTCCCAGAGACCTTATCAACTGTCAATATAATCTTACCATCATCCAACAGCAATACATCGCCTTTTGCGACATCCTTAGGCAGTGCTTTATAGTCAATACCAACACTTTTTTCATCGCCACTATCTTTATCCATATCGGCATCCAAGATAAATGAAGCGCCTTTTTTAAGCTCAACGCCACCATCCTTGAACTTTGCCACGCGAATCTTAGGCCCTTGTAAATCAGCCAGAATCCCGATATAAACACCAAGCTCTTTGGCAACTTCCCGAATCAGCTGTACACGCTGACGATGGTCATCAGCCGTGCCATGCGAGAAATTACAGCGCACCGCATTAACACCTGCTTTGATCATTTCCACCAAAACTTCTTTTGATTGGCTGGCCGGACCAATTGTCGCTAATATTTTCGTTCTTCTCATGCTTTAACCTCACTTGCTCTTTGGCATAGAATCTCAACCCCAGGCAATGTTTTTCCTTCGATAAACTCCAAAAACGCACCACCTGCTGTTGATATATAAGAAATTTTATCTTTAACATTAAATTTTTCTATTGCGGCAACCGTATCTCCACCACCGGCTACCGAAAAGGCGTTTGACTCTGCAATCGCCTTGGTAATGGCTTTTGTCCCTTTGGCAAAATGTTCAAATTCAAACACACCAACCGGACCATTCCATAAAATGGTCTTTGCCAAAGAAAGTTTTTCAACAAGTTGTTTTTCAGTTATAGGACCAATATCTAAAATCATATCATCCGGCTCAATTGCTTCAATTGTTTTGATATGCGCTATTGCATTTTCATCAAAACGTTTTGCCACACGCACATCAACTGGCAACGGAATCTCGGCACCTTTCTGCCTGGCTTTTAAAATCAAATCCCTTGCCGTATCGACTAAATCCGCCTCGATCAGTGAATTACCTACATTAAAACCGGCTGCGACTAAAAAAGTGTTAGCAATCCCGCCACCGACAATCAACTGATCTACTTTATCGATTAAATTTTCTAAAACCGTAAGCTTCGTTGAAACCTTCGCACCACCAACGATTGCTGCCATTGGTTTTTCTGGTGTTTTTAAGGCACTTGTAAGCGCTTCAAGTTCATGTGTTAAAAGAAACCCCGCACACGCTACAGGTGCATATTTTGCAACCCCGTAAGTTGAGGCCTGCGCTCGATGCGCTGTGGCAAAAGCATCCATCACAAAAACATCACAAAGACTGGCTATTTTCTTAGATAATGCCTCATCTGCACTCTTCTCGCCGCTATTAAAGCGTACATTTTCACAAAGCAGGACTTCACCTGGCTTACAATCAACGCCATCTAACCAGTTTTTCGCCAAATGTACTGTTTTATTTAATAACTCACTCAAACAATCAGCAACAGGCAGCAAAGAGAATTTTTCATCATACTGGCCTTCCTGTGGGCGGCCTAAGTGTGATATCAATATCACGGCAGCACCTTGATCCAGCGCATATTTAATACTCTTTAATGCCGCTTTTATGCGTGTGGTGCTTGTCACCTTACCATCTTTTATTGGCACATTAAAATCAGCACGTATCAAGACTTTTTTATCCTGAAGGTCAACATCTGTTATTGATAAAAAATGCATATTTTTTCCTTTAATAAACTAACTTGACACAAATTTTATATAGGCAGATAACCACCTGTTTGTAAAACAAAAAAGACGCATATGCGTCTTTTATCGTAGCATTATTTTGCGTCAAACCATGCCTTGGTTGTTCTTAACATCTGATTTGAAAAGCCCCACTCATTGTCATACCAAGACAGAACTTTAACCAGATTCCCGATCACACGTGTTTGCGTTGCATCAAAAACAGACGGGCGTGCATCATGATTAAAATCAGAAGATACAAGAGGCGCTTCATTATAGCCCAGAATACCTTTTAATTCATTTTCTGAAGCCTTTTTAACCGCCTGATTTACCGCATCAACAGTCGTTTTTTGTGTTGCTGTAAACGTAAGATCAACCACAGAAACATTAATCGTAGGCACACGCATGGCAAAACCATCTAAACGACCGTTAAGCTTAGGTAAAACAAGGCCCACAGCTGCAGCTGCACCTGTTTTAGTTGGAATCATATTATGTGCAGCAGCACGTGCGCGATGTAAGTCTTTGTGGTAACTATCAACAATTGACTGATCATTTGTATAAGAATGGATCGTCGTCATCAATCCCATCTCAATGCCGACCGTTTCACTTAAGACTTTCGCAATCGGCGCCAAACAGTTTGTTGTGCATGATGCATTGGAAATAACGGTCATATCTGATGTTAATACATTCTGATTAACGCCATAGACAATCGTTGCATCAACATCATTGCCAGCTGGCGCTGAGATAACGACCTTTTTGGCACCTGCCTGTAAATGCGGCTGACATTTTTCTTTAGAAGCAAATACACCCGTGCATTCAAAAACAACATCAACCTCTAATGATTTCCAAGGAAGATCAGCAGGGTTTCTTTCAGCTAAAAGCTTGATGCGATCGTTATTAACCTGCATTTCATTGCCCTGTAAAGAAACATCTGCCTTAAAGGGGCCATGGGTTGTATCATATTTTGTCAAGTGAACATTAACATCTGCACTACCAAGATCATTAATCGCAACAACCTTAAATTGATCGGTTAAACCACCTTCATAAATAGCACGTAAAACACAACGTCCAATACGACCATAACCGTTAATTGCAATCTTAATTGCCATTGTTTCATTCTCCTTCATTGTTGATTACAGCACGATTGCTGTTAATAAATTTTTCAATATCCATGGATCTTATTATCAACTTTGCTTTAGTTTATACATACCAGTAATAAGCACTGGCATATCTTCTCAATTGCTTGTAGATACCACTATGATTCACGAACATTATACGCTTTTATTTAGAATCGATCTATTATACGACCACCTGATTTTCCTCAGTGACACATAAAAGCTTTTTAGCCTTGGCAACGGCATTTTCAACCGTCAAGCCAAAATATTGGTAAAGCTGATCTGCTGGCGCTGATTCACCAAAGCCTGTCATCCCAATAATCTCTCCACCGGCCTTAGGCAACAAACGATACCAAAGATCAGGCTGTGCTGCCTCCATAACTAATACGGGAATATCTTGTGGTACAACCCCTGCTTTATATGAAGTTTTTTGCATAAGGAACTTCTCAACACAAGGCATTGATACAACATTAACTGCAATACCTTCTTTTAATAAAATCTTAGCAGCCTCGCACAAAATAGAAACTTCTGATCCTGTACCTATCATTGTTAACACTGGGTTTTTGGCCCTTTGTAAGACATAGCCACCTTTTTTAATTGCTTGTACTTTTTCGTCATCATCAACAATTGTTGGCAAGCCCTGGCGTGATAAAGCAAGCACACTTGGCGCATGATTTTCCTGTAATGCACACTGCCAGGCAATAGCGGTCTCAACACTATCAGCCGGTCGCCAAACATATAAGTTTGGCATCACACGCAAACTAGGCAAATGCTCAATTGGCTGATGCGTTGGCCCATCTTCACCCAAGCCAATTGAGTCATGTGTCATCACATAGACAACAGGCTGCTTCATAATTGCACTCATGCGAATCGCATTACGTGCATAATCACTAAAGACTAAAAATGTCCCGCCATATGGCTTAAAACCACCATAAAGCGACATGCCATTCATCATTGCTGCCATACCAAATTCACGCACACCATATGACAAATAGTTTGCAGGAACTTCATGCGCATTTAACCATTTTGACCCTGACCAGTTTGTTAAATTAGAGCCGGTTAAATCTGCTGAACCACCAAACATTTCTGGCATCATCGCACATATTTGTTCCAATGCCATCTGTGATGCTTTTCTCGTTGCCACTTTAGGCTTATCCTGCAACAGTGACTGAAGGTATTTCTCAATAACTTCATTAAAATCCTGAGGCCGTTTATTATCCAATCGACGCAGTAATTCTTTAGCCTTTTGCGGATAGGCTTCTTGGTAAGCCTGCCATTTATAAAGCCATGATTGCTCATCTGCTTGTCCTTTTTGGCAATGATCCCATGCCTGATAGATTTCTTTGGAAATCTCAAATGGCTTATAAGGCCAATTTAATGCTTCTCGCGTCTTAGCAATCTCATCATCACCCAATGGTGCACCATGCACACCGTGTGTACCAACTTTATTTGGTGAGCCAAAACCAATTTTTGTTTTACAGCAGATAAGTGTTGGTTTATCCGTTAATGCCCGGGCTTTTGCAATCGCCTGATCCACCTGTACCGTATCATGACCATCAACATTTTGAATCACATGCCAGCCATATGCTTCATATCGCTTTGCAACATTCTCAGTAAACCACCCACTTGTATCACCATCAATCGAGATATTATTATCATCCCAAAAGGCAATAAGCTTTCCTAACTTCAAGGTCCCAGCCAATGAGCTTACCTCATGAGAAACCCCCTCCATAAGACAGCCATCGCCAATAAAGACATAGGTGTAATGGTCGATTAATTCAATATCAGACTGATTAAATGTGCTGCTTAACACTTTCTCTGCCAAAGCCATACCAACTGCATTGGCCAGCCCTTGTCCTAACGGCCCTGTTGTTGTTTCCACACCCGGTGCATAACCATACTCTGGATGGCCTGGTGTTTTGGCATGTAACTGTCTGAAATTTTTCAAATCATCAATCGTCAACCCATACCCACTTAAGTGTAATAGCGAATATAAAAGCATGGAGCCATGACCATTAGATAAAATAAATCGATCCCGGTTCATCCAGTTGGGGTTTTTAGGGTTATGCTGTAAATAATTACGCCATAGCACAGTTGCAATATCTGCCATGCCCATTGGCATGCCTGGATGGCCTGATTTTGCTTTTTGCACTGCATCCATAGAAAGAAAACGAATTGCATTTGCAAGCTGTTTTTGATCTAAGCTCATACAATATCCTGAAGTTAGGTTTTTAACGCCAAAGAGTTTACCACATGGCAAATTAAATGTCAGCGCAGGTTGTGCCGAACTTATTAGATAATCACCGATGTGCTTTCAATTTATCCAGATAACGTAATGACAAGCAGTGATAAATCGGCTCTTTACAAATAAGCCTTGATGCAGCTGTTCCCAATAAAGCCGCAAGCATAATAGGCAGTAGCATCCCTGTGGATACATTTCTTGTCATCTCAGATACGATAATAAAACAGGTAATCGGGCTTTGGACAACACCTGAGAAGTAAGAAACCGTGCCGATTAAGATAATCGCACTGGCATAATGAGAAGCAAAAAACTGGCTCATCATATGGCCAAATCCAGCCCCAGCAGATAATGAAGGTGCAAATATTCCACCTGGGATACCACTGATAAAGGACAATAAGGTTGCAATCATTTTCCAAAAGCCAAAAAACACGGATGTCCCGGTGTCATGGCCATTAAGCAGATCTACCGCAATTTCTTTGCCACTACCATAAATTGCCCCATGTGTGAAAAAGCCAATAATGGCAACAACCAAACCAATCACACCCGCAAATATCACCGGATTTTGGCGCATAAGATGCATACCGGCTGCTGAAACGGTTAATAATAGCTTACTAAAAACACCGCCTAAAAAACCACAAACAAGGGAAACAACCAAAATGACAAACCAGCCACCATGTAAAATATCTAATGTTGCTGAGCTTGCACCAAAATAAGCATAATTTCCCATTACCTCCAATGAAACAAAACCACACAGCACAACTGTTGTAATCATGGTACCGGTTATACCTTTATCAAAAGAGCCTGCCAATTCTTCAATGGCAAAAACAACACCAGCCAATGGTGCATTAAATGCTGCAGCAATCCCGGCGGCACCACCTGCAAGTAAAAGCCCGCGCTCAGTATCTTCTCGATTAAACTTTTCAAGGCGGCCCAAAAAGTGCATCACCGCTGCACTTAATTGTATCGTTGGTCCCTCACGACCAATAGATGCGCCACTTAAAAAACCCATGGCAGTTAACATAAATTTTCCCAGGGCAATTTTAATGGATACTAACTTACTGCGGCGATACATATTTTTTACTTTCAATGCCGCCATAACCTGTGGAATACCACTGCCTTCGGCACCATCAAAGTAATTTTTGAGCAAATAAATAATCACCATAAAGCCAATTGGCGTAATAAAGAGCGGCCAAAAAGGATGTAATTGACTTAATTCATTAAAGCTGTCGTTGACACTATCACATAAATAAGCAAATAACACACAGATGATACCAACCAAAATAGCACCACCCCAAAAGATCAAGCGCCTTCTCCATAATGAAAAAGACATTAATTTGCGTGATTCGGTAAACAGTTTATCTTTTTTAAGTGCTTTTAGATTAAAGTATTTCATTGGTTTTTTTAGTCTATTTTCACGCAAACTTGCTGGTGAACATTCTACGCCTGTTTACATACAAAAAAAAGCACAAACTGCTGGATTCATCAAAAAGTCTTGATGCTGAGATAGATGTTATTACATTTATACCTGTGGTGCTGCTTTGATGCCTTGAAAAGCCACCAATTTTTGCCTATTATTTTGTGTAGATAAAGATTATAATCATAACACAAGGAAACTTATGCACCATGATAGGAAAGAGATGTTTGGTGGTGTTGCCGATTTTTATATTAAAGATCAATGCCTTTATCTAACTGGTTTATGGCGCTGGCAGTCAATTGAACAAAAAAAACTTTCAAACCTTATGGCAAGCAAAACGTCATTATCAGATATCAATATTCTTGGGGTTACTTCCCTTGATATGGCTGGTGCGTATTTTATTTATAAATTACAAACGACCTTTAATATTACAACCATTCAACACCACCCAGAACAGCTAAGCCTTCTGACACTTATTAAGAACAACTACACGAATGGTGATATAAAGCTTCGCCCATTAAACACATTTGAAAAAGTCTATCAAATTGGCGAGAATACCACAGAATACATCAAAGATAGCAAAAACTTAATCGCATTTATTGGCGAGACCGTTTTAAGCTATTTACAAATTATTCGAACCCCTTTTTCCACGAAATGGCGCCTTTTATTTGACATCATCGAACAAACAGGTGTCAAGGCAATTGGTATCGTTGCGTTACTTTGTTTTTTAATTGGTGTTGTACTTTGCTATCAAATTGGCTCACAACTTAAAATGTATGGTGCAAATATTTTTGTGGTTGACCTTCTTGGTATTTCTTTACTGCGCGAATTTGCACCTTTAATTACTGCCATCATCGTAGCAGGAAGATCGGCTTCCTCTTTTACTGCTGAAATTGGCTCAATGAAAGTCCAACAGGAAATTGACGCATTGAAAACGTTTGGGATAAGTCCAATAAAGCGCCTTGTTGTCCCAAGGATTGTTGGCATGACTATCTCTTTACCGCTTTTAATCGTTATTGCAGATATCGTCAGCTGTATTGGTGGCATGATCATGGCCAAGATGTCATTAGGTATCTCTTTTTATGAATTCATACAGCGCTTTAGCATTGCAGTGCCCTTTAATAACTACCTGATTGGCCTTATTAAAGCACCCTTTTTTGCTGTTATTATTGGCTTTGTTGGCTGTTACCGCGGTATGGTTGTAAAAAATGACTCATTAAGTATTGGAAGAGAAACAACAAAAAGTGTGGTCTATGCTATCTTCTTGATTATTGTCGTAGATGCGTTGTTTTCTATTTTATTTAGCAGTATTGGGATATAGTTATGGCAATGCCTGAAAAGATAAAGCCAATCATTGAAGTCAAGGATCTAGGCACATGTTTTGATGATACCTGGGTACATAAAAATCTCAACTTAACGATTTACCCACACAATATTACGGCGATTATTGGTGGCAGCGGTTCTGGGAAAACCACTTTAATCCGTGAAATCCTGATGTTACAGCCTGTAACTGAGGGAGAAATCTATCTTTTGGGACAGAAAATCTCAAACCTATATTACGATGAACCAAAACGGCGCTACTTTGCCAGCAAAATGGGCATGATGTTTCAAAGTGGTGCGCTTTTTAGTGCCTTGACTGCGCTGGATAATGTTATCTTTCCATTACAAGAATATACTGGTTTTTCGCGAGAAGTCATGATTGATTTGGCACGTTTAAAGCTTAAAATGGTTGGCCTTGATGAAAAAGCCTTTGATCGTTATCCATCAGAGCTTAGCGGTGGCATGCTAAAAAGGGTCGCTTTGGCCCGAACTTTAGCACTTGACCCGGATATCGTTTTTCTGGATGAACCTTCTGCAGGACTTGATCCTTATTCATCCAAGAAACTGGATGAGCTGATTCTACAGCTTAAAGCAGATCTAAACCTTTCAATTATCATGATCACACATGAATTAGAAAGTATTTGGCGCATCGTCAATGATATTGTTTATATTGACCAAATGAAGGTTCTAGTGCATGACAGCTTAGAAAAAGTTGCTAAACTCACACAATATGAAAGTTTAAAAAATTTTTTCCATGGTGGACAAGAACATGGCCAACACAGCATAGCACAAGGAAAAAAGAATGAAAAATAATCGATATTTTATCGTAGGATTATTTATTATCCTTATCACAGCAGCAATGATTTTTATCGGCTTTTGGCTTGCTTTTGGCCTTAAGAACACAAAGTATAATATCTATACCGCACACTTTCATGAATCTGTTAACGGCCTTAATGTCAACGCCCCCATAAACTATAATGGTGTTGGTATTGGAAAAGTGCAAAGCATTGAAATTGACAGAAAAAACCCAAGTACGGTGATTGTCACCATGCAAATCCAACAGGGTATTCCTATTTTCACGAATACTTATGCAAGCTTAGTACCACAAGGAATCACAGGCCAGGTATATATTAGCCTGTCTCTTAAAGGTAAAAAGCCCACCACGTTAATGCCGCCTAAAGATAAGCCACCCTACCCTGAAATACAGACAAAGGCCTCATTTCTAACAAATATTGTTGATCAAATGAGCCTTGTTGCGACACAAATCACAAAGATTGCAACACGAATAAACCAGGTTGTCTCAGATGACAATGTTAAAAACTTCAATGAGATTATTGCCAATCTACAATCTATTTCAGCTAACTTTGCCAAAAGCAGTAAAAAACTTGATAGCATTATGGATAGCATTAACAAAGCAAGTCAGTCTATCGCCGGAACTTCTAAACAGGTAAATATGATCTCTCAAACACTGCAAAATCAAACACTGCAAGCGGTTAATAACGTCTTACTGCCGCAAATGCATCAAACTTTGAGCGATGTAGACCAAGGCATGATTGAATTCACTAAATTACTTCAAACACTTAATCAAAATCCATCTGCTTTGATTCGCGGCAAAGCACAACATAAACCAGGAGCTGTCAATGAGTAAATATAAGCGCTTATTTTTTTATTTCGCCATACCTGGCCTTGCAATTAGTTTAGCTGGCTGTAGTGGTTTATTATCACCGGTTAACACACCACCAATACATTACTATCAAATAAGTGCAAACTTGGACCAAAACGCCACCAAAAGCAGCGAAAGTACCGCTCAAAACACGACTCAGGCATCATCAAAATACACCTTATTTATCACAACTTTAACGGCAAACCAGCCTTATAGCCAAAGTAATATGTATTATCGGCAAACACCATACCAATTATCATCTTATGAGCAAAGTCAATGGATATCTTCTCCTAATCAAATGCTAACACAAACACTTACTCAATATTTACTGAATGATCATCAATTTGGAAACGTTGTCTCAAGTAATTTTATTGGTTATGCTGATTATCGCTTAACAGGTAATTTAAACCAGCTCATACAAAAGGCTCAACAAGGTGCTGAGCCAATTGTCTTTCTTTCTGTTACCTACACACTGACAAACGCTGCAACTGGGAAAATTATTGACAGCAAAACCTTTCGACTGCAAACACCAAGTAAAGCCAGTGCAGCATCTTTTGCAGATAGTGCCAATACCCTGTCCAATAAGCTTGTATCAAATGTTGGCCAATGGCTTTCACGCAGCTTAAAAGCACCTCATAGTACTTAGATTTTTTTAATACGTAAGCGATTGGCATTTAACACGACAGTTAAGGAAGAAGCTGCCATTGCAGCACCGGCAATCATTGGACTTAATAATATCCCCATAACAGGAAACAAAACCCCAGCTGCAATTGGAATCCCAATAATATTATAAATAAAGGCGCCAAATAGGTTTTGCTTGATATTACGCATCGTGGCTTTTGATACAGCAACCGCCTGGCTTACGCCCATTAAAGAGTTTTGCATTAAGGTAACTTTTGCACTTTGAATTGCAACATCTGTACCACTGCCAATCGCAAAACCAATATCTGATTGCGCTAAGGCCGGGGCGTCATTTATACCATCACCAACCATGGCAACTAGCTGCCCCTTTTGCTGTAGTTTCTCGATCTCTTTGGCTTTATCAGCAGGCAAGACATCAGCAATTACCTGATCAATGCCAACTTCTTTTGCAATAGCCAAAGCCGTGCCTTTTATATCCCCTGTAATCATCATTACCTGAATACCAAGATTTTGCATCACCTTAATGCTTTTCTTAGCATCTTCTTTTACTGGATCTGCTATTGCAATAATACCCAACACCTTGCCATCTTTGGCAACATAAATTGGCGTTTGTGCATGACTGGCAAACGCTTCTGCCTTTTGCGCTAAGTTACCAGGCTGAATATTATTTTTCTCAAGCCATGCCTTATTACCTAAATATACTGGTTCTCCATGAAGCACACCCTTTACACCAAACCCACTTTCAGATTCAAAATCCTTTGCTTTTTCAATTGCAATAGACATTGATTGCGCTTTTTTGACGATCGCTTGTGCTAGAGGATGCTCAGAATATTGCTCAAGTGAAGCGGCCACTTTTAAAATAGCTTCTTTTGATACCTGAGAAGCCTCGATGGTATCAACAACCTCAGGTGCTCCTTTCGTAATCGTACCAGTCTTATCTAAAATAATTGTGTCGATTTTACTGGCAACCTGCAATGCCTGGCCATCACGAATCAAAATAGCACTTTGTGCAGCACGCCCCATTCCAACAATCACAGAAATAGGCGTTGCAAGACCAAGCGCACATGGGCAGGCAATCACCAATACACTAACACTTGCCACCAAAACAAAGGCTGCTGAGAATCCAAAATAAATCCAAATAAGTGCGGTGATAATTGCGATCATTAAAACAGCAGGCACGAAATAGGCAGCAACAGTATCAGCCAGGCGTGCAATGGGTGGTTTGGTTGCTTGCGCCTTTTGCACCAAATCAATAATATTGGATAATGCCGTTTCCTTGCCGATTTTTTTAACTTCAAATACGAAGCTGCCTTTTTTATTTAAAGTCCCTGCAAACACTTCACTTTTCTCTTTTTTAGCCACAGGAACAGGCTCTCCCGTTAACATCGACTCATCAACGTAGGAATGCCCCTCTATAACAACACCATCTACGGCAATATTTTCACCTGGACGCACTTTTATCTTATCTTTGAGCTTAATCGCTTTAATTTCCACCTTTTCTTCTTGACCATCATCATTGATTCTCACAGCGGTTTTAGGTTGTAAGGCGATAAGTTTTTCAATTGCTTGTGATGTTTTACCACGTGCTTTACTCTCCAAAAGACTACCCAAATTCACCAATGCCACAATAATCAATGCCGCATCAAAATATATCTCACGCGCATTATCTGGAAACAACCCTGGCCAAAGTATAACAACAATCGAATAGCCCCATGCCGCCAATGTCCCAACTGCAATCAAGGTATCCATTGTGGAGGTAAGTTTTAATAAAGCCTTATATGCCCCCTTATAAATATGACTTGCCGAATAAAACAATGCTATTGTTGTGATTAACGCCATAACAAGCCAAAAAACATACCCAGAAGTATCCATTAAGCCAGGTGTTGATGGCAACCAGGCAAGCACAAGCATTATAACACCTAAAGCACCTGAAATAATCACTTTTGCAAGTTGTTTTTCTAGCTGCTTTTTATCGGTATGTGAACCATGGTGGTCATGGTGATTATTTTCCTCATCTTGTCTTGTTGCTTCATATCCTGCTTTTTTCAATATTTTAATAATATCATCAGCAGGTAAACTCGTGTCTACTTCAAGCGTTCGTTGTGCAAAATTAACTGCCACCTGATCAATATTTTCCTTATCAAGTGCTTTTTCAATATGCTTGACACAACTGGCGCACGAGACGTTGTGTAGTTTAAATGTAAAATGTGTATTTTCACTGCGCATTGCTATCACCTGTATCCTTTTGATTATCTTGGTATAACTGTGCCAAAATCGGGCACTGGCTAGTTGGCATTGCCCCATCACAAGCTTTATCCCATGCATCTAGTACGTAATAGATCTCTTGTAATGCCTTTATCTTTGCCTTAATCTCAAGACGTTTTTTTTCAATCGTATTTTTAACACGAAAACTTGTTGGCTGCCCTTCCAGATCCAATAGTGATTTTATCTGTGATAGTGTTAAACCAACCTTTTTCGCATTTTCAATAAATTTTAATCGCGCAACTGCGTGCTCATCATACAAGCGATAATCATTTATTCCTCGATTTGAACGGATCAAACCCAGTTTCTCATAATGGCGAATGGCAACCGTTGTAATTGCCATTTTTTTAGCAACTTCACCGATTTGAAGCATAATAACACCCATTTGTTTTTTATTAATTATCTAGCATAAGCTTAACCTTAAGGTAAAGGTCAAGTATTATTTTTAAAGATAGCACCTGACGCTTAAGTATCAACTAACCCGGGAAAAGCAGCAAGGAGCTAATCGTATTCGTAAGCCATTTTGCAAATGGTCTAAGACATTCAAAATGATGGAAATAGAGAATATAAGATTATTTTTCTATATCTGAATTTAACTTTCTTGATTACGATTACATGATAAACGGATCTAAAAATACCCTTTATAAAACGCAATATGTTACAGAGAACAAAGACACATAAGTGCATAATAGGTAAGCTTTTAATTAATCCAACGTCACATCAACTGGAGGAGAATCATGAAGCATGCAACAGGGAGATATATCAGTATACTTATGTTATTATCTATAGGGCATCTTACAACAGCAAAAACAAACAACAACGATAGTCGTATTACTTATCTGGGACGAACATTGCCAGGCCAGTCACACGTATTAAGCAACTGGTCTGGCACAGGAATAAGCTTTAAAGTCATGCCAAAATCTGATGATGCAAGTGTTCAGCTCACCTTGACACCCATTGATAAAGGAGGGAAAACCGATAGCTGGTTTCAGGTGTTTATTCATCAAAAAGATGGTAAACAACTAGATTACTCCCCCATCTTACATATAACAAAGGATCAACCACGAACACTAACGCTTCAATTATCAAAAGCGCATGGGTTTGAAATGGAGAAAACATATCATATTCAAATTACACAGCTTAATGAAGCTGATCATAAAGGAGATACTTACTATAATCCAACCGCCATAAATAATATTACAGCAAAAAGTGTGACATTCATTGCCCCCACAAAACCAATGCGTAAAATTGTATTTTATGGTGATTCTATCACAACAGGACTCCAGGATAATAATAACGATAATGGACACACTGACAACGATGGCTATGCCAACATAAAAATATCTTATGCGTTTATTGCCATCAAACAACTTGAGTTTAATGCAAAATACAGAATCAATCCAAGTTTTATCGCTTTATCAGGTATTGGCTTTTTTGATAATAATTGGTGGAATTCAAGCATATTTGATTATTTTGACCATATCAACTATGGAACAGGCAGTGCCTATGTTGGCAAAGTTGGACAAGGCGCCGAAAATGCCGATATAGTTGTCATTAATCTTGGAACCAACGATAAAGCATGGGGCTACCCAGCTCACCAATACCAAACTAAATTAGATGCCTTTATTGATCGTATTAAACAACTAAATCCGAATGCAAAAATCGTACTTGATTTATGGGGATTTGTATCAAACTCATATGGTTTTAACTATAGTGATTACTGGCAAGCCATCAGTAATATCGTCAGCAGTCAGAATAATAGTGATTACCAGAAAGTCTGTGCTTATATCAGTGATACAACAAACTCCATGAGTTATAATAGCAAGATGATAAGCTGTTTAGTTGATAAACGTGGCAATACAGATAGAATAGATAATATGGGTTATGGACATCCAACACTCGCCTATGCCAAACGTCACGCTAAAACCCTGGCAACCTACCTAGAAAAGTTATTAAACGCCACACCAACGCCACCTATACCACCAATTAAACAGACATTATATATGTGTCCAGATCAGCTTGTGATTGGCAATTATATTACCAATGGTGACAATATTCCTTATGCTGGCTGGGGTGCATTTCTTGGTCAACATGGAAACCTTAACCAATCGATTCACTGCAGTCAAAGTTATCATAATGGAGTTCAAACCTGTATTGAGTCAGACCCCAATTATCCTAAGCTTTTATGCCACCATGAGGCCACTAAAACCTATTTACAGGCAGCAGGTTATCTCAACACTGCCTGCACACTAACTCAATATGGTATTGGTGGTGAGAATTGTATGCTTAGCAATAGCAAATAATAATTGGAATAATTTAACTGCAAAATCAAACTCAGCTAAACCACTTTTAATGGAAAGCTGTTATAATTAAAGCGTAATATGATCAACGCAAGGAATGCAAACAACGATATGATTGGATTAATTTATACGCATTACTTCTGGTTATCATTAGCCGCCTCTGCCCTAAACAGTGCTGTATTAGCTGTTGTTGCAGGATTTGCCACAAACTCTGATCATGGCAACTTTATTATCCTTATTTTATTATTAACCATTGCCAGTCACTTGATCAGTTTTCTCTACTTTATTGCTGGGCGCCTTTTAATGGCAATAATCAATAAATTTTTGCATAAGCATAATCTTCACCCTCACTCAAAGCGTCTAAACCAGGTCAATGGTTATATTAAAAAATATCGTCTATTATATATCTTTATGTATCGCTTCCTGCCCGGCCTACGATTTATTTCACCTTACATTATCGGCATTAATGCCGAGCGATTTCTACCCTTTTTTATTATTGACTGGTTTGCGGCTTTTATCTGGGCTGTAATATTTGGCACACTTGGCTATCTTTGTGGTGCAGCAACCTTACGATTTTTTGATGATTTTGCCAGCTATGACACCTATATCTATATTACAATTGGTATCATTGTGGTCGTTTATATTCTCTTTAAAGGCGGAAAACGTCTTTATCAAAGAAAATTAAGTCCTAGGTAGTGTGACACCACGTTGCCCCTGGTATTTTCCCCCACGATCTGCATATGAAGTCTGACAGATTTCATCAGATTGATAAAATAGCATCTGTGCAACGCCTTCATTGGCGTAAATTTTTGCCGGCAATGGTGTGGTATTTGAAAACTCAAGTGTAACATGGCCTTCCCACTCTGGCTCAAGCGGTGTGACATTAACGATAATCCCACAACGTGCATAGGTGGATTTACCTAAACAAACCACCAAAACATCTCTTGGAATTTTAAAATATTCTACCGTTCTTGCCAAAGCAAATGAATTTGGCGGGATAATGCAAACATCACCCGTGAAATCAACAAAGTTATTCTTATCAAATGACTTGGGGTCCACAATCGATGAATTGATATTTGTGAAGATTTTAAATTCATTGGCACAACGTACATCATAACCATAGCTGGATGTCCCATAAGAGACAATCTTTTCATCATTTTTATAGCGGATTTGCCCTGCCTCAAAAGGTGATATCATTTCCTTGTTTTCGGCCATATGGCGAATCCATCTATCTGATTTAATAGACATAACTGTCACTCCTGTTTTTTTGTTCGCTAAAATAATTTATTTAGTATACTCAACCTTTACACCCGGCATATTAATTGCAACTGCTTTTGGTTGTTTTGCAAGGTTTGCAGCCATTTTAAAAGCTGCCTTTTGATAATATAAAGAAAGGTCACTTTGCAAATTAGTAGCCATCGTTGGTATGCCATTATCAGCATCTTGACGAATATGAATATCCAAAGGCAACCTGCCAAGTAATGAAAGGTGATATTGCTTCGTTAATTTCTCTGCTGCCATTTGTCCAAAAATATGCGCTTGATGACCACAGTTTTCGCAAGTATAAACACTCATATTTTCGATAATACCAAGCACATGGATATCAACTTTTTGAAACATAGCAACCGCACGTTTTGCATCAATCATGGAAAGATCTTGTGGTGTCGTAACCACAACCGCCCCTGAGATAGGCATGTTTTTTGCCATCGTTAATTGTATGTCACCTGTGCCAGGTGGCAAATCTACAAACAGATAATCCAGCTCACCCCAGTCAGTATCATTTAAAAGCTGCATCAAAGCACCTGACACCATGGGTCCTCGCCAAATAATTGCTGAATCCTGATCAATGAGGTTTCCAACTGAAATCATCTTAACACCATGGCATTGTAACGGTTGGATCTTTTTTTTATCATTGGTTATTGGATTGTCGAAATTTCCCATAATAAGCGGCTGGCTTGGACCGTAAATATCCGCATCCAAAAGCCCGACTCTTGCGCCGTTTTGTGCCAGACAAATCGCGAGATTTGCTGCAGTTGTCGATTTACCGACACCACCTTTACCTGAAGCAATCGCAATAATATTTTTTATACCCTTAAAAGGCTTTTGCCCTTTTTGTGGCTTTTTAGGCTCAATTGCCGTTTCTACTTGAATTTCAAAAGCTTTCTCAAAATTATTTGCATATAGATGATCACTTATTTTTGCGATAAGTTGATCAATCACTTTTTTAGACAATGGAAACCCAATTTTTAGTATGATATTAAAAACATCTTTATCTTTTATAACCTGCGCTTGCGATAAATACAACTGCGCAGGCAAACCGAATATATCAGCTTGGTACTGTGATAATAATAACTTTAACTGCTGCATATAAATGCCTATTATATGATTATAAAACTGCGCTTAGTCTATCGTAATTTAGATTTACGAGCAAAACAAAAGCAACCCTAAATCCGATAAGCAACCGTTGTCATCACTTTAGATTGTGCTTTCATAAGAAGCTTTGCCCAAACAGGAAGTTTAACACCGCCTGCAGATTGTGCATGATCTGCGTGCTCTGCTTCATCTTTGTGCATTTGCTCTAGGATAACACGTGATTTTTCATCTTGCTGTGGTAACTGCATCAAATGACTTTCCAAATGTTTCATTACTTGATTTTCTGTTTCAATCACAAAACCATAACTGATTTTATCGCTGATCATGCCCGCAGTAGCACCAATCATAAAAGAGTTCAGATACCATAATGGATTTAACAGGCTTTTTTTAGCCATTAAGTCATTCAAACGTCCCTCACACCAGGATAGATGGTCATACTCCTCATCTGCAGCCTGATATAAATGCGCACGCGTTGTTTCATCTTTGGCAACAAACCCTTGGCCTCTATATAAAGCCTGCGCACAAATCTCACCGGTATGATCCACTCTAATCAATCCTGCAACATGCGCTTGCTGCTTATTCGTAAGTAAAGGCTCTGCTAGACCCTCTGCTGGCGAATTTCTTGTTGGATGTGCTGCAGGCTGTGTTAATATTTTCACAAAATGATCCACCTCAGCGACAAGCCTGTCAACTATTGAAAACTTACGAAACATTACATTGCCTTACCAGATATTTATTCTTGTTGTATTATATCATTTATGCGCTATTTTGTCGTATTTGCTTTGTAAAGCAAACTTACGGATGCTTCACATAATTGTCGTAAAATCCTGCTCATTGAAGTGTTTTTTATCTACTTTTAAATAAGCAACATATTCATCCATACAGACCATCGCCTCTTCCACTCCTGGCAAGTTTAATATTTTTTGGCGTAGTGAATCTGCACAATACTGATTTTTAAATTGCTTTAAGCTAATAATTTTAGAGCTTAACTGTTTCGGCTTTTTCATTGTTAATGCGATGATAAACCATATCAAGCCCAATAAGCCATTTAATATGAAGACCCCTTTAATACCACTGTGATGAAATACCACACCACCTAGCACACCACCGATAAAGATGCCAAAAAATTGCGCATTTGAATAAACACCCATTGCCGTACCTTTGCTACCTACAGGCGCAATCTTAGAGACAAGCGAAGGTAAAGCCGCTTCTAAAAGTGTGAAACTTGAAAAAAACAGAATCAACAAAACACTCATTACAATAACGTGCCGATCAAACTCAAATAATAAAAATTGCATCACGGTTAAGATGAAAATTGCGCCAACAAATATTGATTTCATTTTGTTTTTTGTTTCAGCAATAATAATAAAAGGCACCATTATCACAAAAGAGATAACCAATACCGGCAGATAAACCAGCCATTGCCTTGTTTCACTGATACCAATATAGCTTTCTAAAATAACAGGGATCACTAAAAATAAAGCCGTTAGTATGGCATGCAAGGTAAAAATACCCACATTCAAGCGTAAAAGCTCTGGCAGCACAAGAACTTTTTTAATTTGTCCTGCAACCGTTTCACTATCACGATGCACCATAATCTTCTTTGGTGTTGGCACCATAAAAACCAATATAAAAATGCCTATAGCACCTAATAATGCGGTTAACCAGAAAATACCCGATAAACCGACTAAACTGTTTAAAATAGGGCTTAACACCATTGCACCGATAAAAGACAAACCGATCGTCATACCAATAACAGACATCGCTTTCATTCGATTTTCTTCTTTTGTCACATCAGCAATAAGTGCCGTTAAAGTGCTGCCGATAGCGCCTGCACCTTGCAAGGCTCTGCCAATAATAATACCGTAAATCGTTGTTGATGCCGCACAGACAATGCTACCGATAATAAATAACACTAACCCAAAAATAATAATGGGCTTTCTGCCATAGTAATCTGAAAAAATGCCCAGGATAATTTGTAAAAGCGCTTGAGTTAAGCCATAAATACCTAATGCAAGTCCCATTAAAGTTGGTGTTGCATCAATGATTTTATCTGCATAAAGACTAAATATTGGTAAAATAACAAATAAGCCCAGCATACGAAATGCATAGATACTCGCAATACTTAATGTCACTTTTTTTTCAGAAAACTTCATATTTAAACCAGATCAACAGTGAATAGACTAGGATTTTACAGATAATTTATGCTGTTGCAAACAGGCGTTTTCTTGTATTTTGATTCAATACAGGTGATAAAGCAGTAAATAGCAACAAAAGACATGTTATTTACTTTATTATTTCACATCACCGCTTATGTATTATTCTGCTCGACAAAATGAAATACGATAAGACGTTGCATTTGGCATTGGGGCGGTAAATGTAATCGTTTTTTGCAAATCACCATAAACCTGAACTGGCGTCCACGGTTGAGGCTGGCCAACAGCTACCCCGGTTTTGTCAAACCACTGTATCTGATATTGAAAGTTTTGATTCGCAGACTTATTATTTTTAACCGAAATCTGGCCTTGAATATTACCATTATCTACACGGTGAACAGAGGGTTGACTAGCCGTTAATTGCCCAAACCCTGAGCCAAAACGCTGGGAATCTGTTGCATTTGCTGGCACTGTAATACAGCGACTGGCACAACCTGACAAAAAAATAACGCCTGATAAAGCTGACACATAAATGATAGGTTTTATACGCATAACTTCTCCTTGTTTACTTAAAGTAAAATCATTAAAGCACATCGATTATTATATACCACTGACAAAGCTTTTCACTGTATTTCTTTTGATTCAACACGCAGTCGAATTGAATCAAATTAAAAGTTACCGAAATAAAAGTTGCACTGCGCAAAAAATGACTCATTAAATCATAATAGAAGTTACCCATGTTTAACAAATGAAGGTTTCTATGGGAAAACTGACTATGGAATTAATTATAAACAACATGAAATCGCAGTATACAGTGGCGAACAAGGCAAGAAAAAGTGAATTGCTAGATCAAGCCTGCCAAACACTTTCAATGCATCGCAAATCAGTTATTCGCTTGTTTAATCGTACTACACAAGCAAAGCGCAAAAAACCAGGAAAGAAAAAACAATATGACTCGCCAGAGCTTATCAAGGTGCTTAAAGACATTTGGTTTGTTAGCGATCAAATATGTGGACAGCGTTTAAAAATGGTTCTACCTGAATGGTTGCCTTTCTATGAAAAGCATCATGGTAATCTTTCTAAGGAGATTAAAGCTCAATTGCAATCAGTCAGTTCAGCGACCATCAATCGACTATTAAAGCCCTACCGATTACATCCAAAGTTTTGCACCACAAAGCCAGGAAGTTTATTAAAGGTGCATATTCCAATTAAAACCAATCAATGGGATGAAAGCATTCCTGGATTTGTTGAAGCCGATACGGTAGCACACTGTGGCGACAGCTTATCAGGTGATTTTATGTGGAGCTTGACGGTGTCAGATATTGCCACGTGTTGGACTGAAAATAGAGCCATCTGGAATAAGGGCGCGCATGGCGTTATTAATGCAATTAAATCAATACAAGAAGCGCTCCCCTTTGAGTTAAAAGGCTTTGATTCTGACAATGGTTCTGAGTTTTTAAACCGTCATTTAATGCGTTATTTTGCAAGAAAATCAATCCAAATGACAAGATCAAGACCTTATCACAAAAATGATAATGCGCATGTTGAGCAGAAGAACTGGACACATGTCCGTCAGCTCTTAGGTTACCATCGTTATGACAATATGAAGCTTGTTGCCTTAGTAAATAATCTGTATCAAAATGAAGTATCACTTTTTAACAATCATTTTATGCCAAACTTCAAGCTGATTTCAAAGCATAGAGAAGGTTCTAAAATCATCAAAAAACATGATAAACCTCAAACACCTTATCAGCGCGTTATGGCATCTAAGCAGATTGATCGTGGTATAAAAATAAAGCTTGCAATAGTGCACAAACAACTGGATCCTTTTGAATTGCAGCAAAGCATTCAAGAGAAACTTAGCGTGATTAATAAACTCGTTAATTTAGATCGCAAGCAAAAAAGAAAAGCGGTTTAGATCAACAAAGTATCCAGGCATTTTTCAGCTATCTTCGCCAGAGGGGCTGGGGTACAAAACAAGTTTGCACCCACAATCAAGAATTTCATAATCTCCTTCACTCTCAACTATTTATGGATAAAATGCTATTGTAACTTTGTCAAATTAGAATGGTATGTTAAATTCATTATTCTAAAGCAATTTGTATGCTTTAGAACCAATAAGAATGGTAACTTATATTTTGATACAATGAGGTCATTAAAAATCAGAACCTTGGTAACCGTTTCTTTTGATTCAA